>JBAXPF010000001.1:0-61786 GCA_037132955.1 Verrucomicrobiota bacterium
CAGCCCAAACTGGCATGGCCGCAGGCAATTTTGAATTGAAGAGGAGCCTTGCGCCGGGCGCTCGATTCTGAATACGAACATCGAACATTCAACATCGAACGCTCAACGTCGAACAGAAGAGGGCGAAAGGAACAGAAGTACAAGGTGACAGATAAAAAGTAGAGAATCTTGTGGATTGTTCGGTTTTCGATGGTATGGTGACAGGATGCGTAAAGCACGATGGCTGGCGGGTTGGAAGGACTCGGGCGCGAAGCCGGTGATCTACCACTGTATCTCGCGGGTGGTGGATCGGCGGTTTGTGTTTGAGGAGAAGGAATGCGAGGCGTTCCGGATGTATATGCGGATGTATGAGAATTTCTCGGGCTGCCGGGTATTGTCGTATTGCGTGATGTCTAACCATTTTCATCTATTGCTGGAGGTGCCGCGGATGGCGGAGGGCGGGCTGAGTGATGAGGTGTTGCTGCAACGTCTTGGCTGGCTTTATTCCGAGGTGGTGGTTGCAGGTGTGGCGGCGGAATTGGCGGAGGCGAGGAAGAATTCCAGCGGCGCGGACGATGGTGCGCATGCTGCGCCTGCCGCGCGGGTGGCGGCCATTCATGCCCGGTTCACCTATCGGATGCACGACCTGAGTGAGTTTATGAAGGGCTTGTTGATCCGGTTCACGCGGTGGTTCAACCGGATGCATTCGCGGTCAGGAACCCTGTGGGAAGAACGCTTTAAGAGCGTGATCGTGGAAAGTGGGGTGGCAGCGCGGACGATGGCGGCCTACATCGACCTCAATCCAGTGCGGGCGGGGATGGTCAAAGATCCGGCGGATTATCGGTGGTGCAGTTATGGAGAAGCGGTGGGCGGCGGGAGGAAAGGGAATGGGAAAAAGGCACGCGAGGGCTTGGTGCGGGCGTATTATTGCGACCAGGGAGTGGGCTTCGAGGCGGATAAATGGCAGGGTGTATCGCGCTTGTATCGGCGGTTGATGGGACTGGCCTTGGGGCGCAAGCCGGGGCGGGCCGAGGTGGCTGGAGATGGAAATCGTGTGGGCCAAAACACGCTGAACACGGTCGAGATGTTGGAAAGCAAAGATAACGGCACGGTCTTGAAGGATCTGGGATTCGCGAAGATGTTGCATTGCCGGGTGAGATATTTCACGGACGGAGCGGTGATCGGCAGCAAGGAGTTTGTGAACGAGGCGTTTGCACGAGCACGGGAGCGATTCAGTGCCAAGCGCAAAGATGGGGCGCGGGCAATGCGGGGCAGCGGCAGCGGCGCGAAGGGACTGCTGTGGAGTGTCAGGGATTTGCGCGTGAGGGTCTGAAAATAACCCACACATGTCACTTGTCGATGGAGCCAGTCCTGCTTTTCGAGCATAGTGTAGTTGAAGGGTGGCCCCGCATGGCTGATGGCTACGTGATTCTAAAATAGCGGAATCCGACTTGACAGTCTTACTTTTTGGCATTACCGAATCCGCATGATTGCCACCCTTACCAGCAAAGGTCAGATCACGATTCCATTGCTGCTGCGCAAGCGGCTCAACCTCAAAGCGGGCGACCGGCTCGAGTTCGATGAAGCCGCGCCGGTTCTAACCGCGCGGCGGGTGGTCGATCGCACGGACTGGGCAGCCACCGTGGCGGCTTGGCAGGACTCCGCCGCCACCGTACTGAGTGGGCATCCATGGGCCGACCAAAGTGCGGCGGCCATCGTGGATGATTTGCGGGGCGGGCCGGCGGAAACGATTCTCTCACAGCCATGATTACAGCGGTTGATTCTTCGGTGCTGTGGGCCATCATCAAGCGAGAAGTCGGCCACGAACACTGGTTGGAGGCCCTCATTCGCGCTGCCCGTGAGGGCCCGCTCATCATCAGTCCGGTAGCCTTCGCGGAATTGGCGCCTTCTGCCGCTGGCGCGCCGGAACTCGTTGATTTTCTGGCCCGCCTGTCGATCTGCTACTCCCCCATCTCGCCAGAAGCCGCCCATCTCGCTGGGCACACCTTCAAACGCTACCGCCAGATCGGAGGTCCGCGCCAGTATCTGGTTCCGGACTTTCTCATCGCCGCCCACGCCCAAACCCAAGCGAACCGCCTCGCCGCAATGGACCGTGGCTACCTGCGCCAGTGGTTCCGTGATCTCGAGGTTCTTGTGCCTTAATCGCTCAGCGGCCGAAGGTCACCGTGTCGTCCGGCGTCACGGTGCGGCCGGCGGCGGGGCCGCGGCGGGGATGACTTGTCCGGTCAACGCCTTGTAAACGGTGGCGGCCAGGAATTTGTGGCCATCCGCGTTTGGATGCACATGGTCGGAGAAACATTCCGGCTTGCCGTCGAGCGACTCGTACAGATTGATGACATGACAACCCGTGTCGCTGGCAACCTTGCGAATGAGCGGAATGACCTCATCCTTGAGATTGGCGGGGTCGATGCCAAATTTGTTAGTTTCCAACGGTGGCGGCAGGCAGCAATAGATGATTACCTTGGGGTTGGCCTGCCGGAGCGCCGCGATCATGGCCTTGTAGTCGGCCTCGAAGCCGGCCTTTTTTTCCCAGTTGCTCGGTTTGCTGTCGTTGGTGCCCAGCGCGATGGTGGCCACATCCGGCTTGAGTGCGAGGGCTTGGGCGTATTGGGGTAACTTTGTGTAGGGCTTGGCAGCGTTGTTGAGCAGGGTCGCACCGCTCACGCCGAGATTGGTGACCTCCCATTTGTTGCCCAAGGCATTGCTGACCACGGTGGCATAACACACCGGACGGCCCGCATACGAGCCGTAGGTGATGCTGTCACCGATGCACGCCAGGCGGATCGCCGCCTGATAGTCGGCCACCGGCACCGGTTTCGAGTCGTCGGCCGCAGGGGCCGTGAGCATCAGGCCCAGACACGCCAGTGCCGCGCCCAGCCCGAGCCTCAATCCTCTGTTTGTCATTTGATAGATCCTTTCTTGTGTTGATTTGAAGCCAGCGGGGTGCCGCAATCGCCTCACCCTTACGCGGCCTGCGGGCCGGATCTTTCGGTCAAGGCGCCACCCAAGGAACGACGCTTGCCAAGCGTCGTCTGCATTGCCGTGGCGAAAGACGGGCTTGGGTAAGCCCCGCTCCATGATTGGAGAAATGGCCGCCGGCGGTATTCCGCCTCAGTCTGCCTTGATGCGATTTTCGCCCGGCTTGAGGGGGATTTTGCGGCCTGGCAATTTCACTTCGCCAGTCATGCCGGCGGGTAGGGTGACCGAGCCGGTCAGGGCGGAACCACGTTCCCAGCGCAGGTGGATGAGTCCTTTGGGCGTGGGGACAACACCTTCCGCCCACTGCAAATCACCTAACTTGGGTTCGACCACGACGGAAGCAAAGCCCGGCTCTGCGGGTTGCACTCCTAACACGTGAGCTGGCAACAGATAGGCCGGGCCGGCCGACCACCCGTGGCAGCGGCTGCCGGCTGCGTCGGTTTCGTTAGGGTGATCCCCGACTGTTAGGTCACACTTTTCCCAAGTGGTGGTGGCGCCAAAGCTGAGCATGTGGCCATAGATTTTGCGGATATCATTGAGAGCGGCTTCGGTCATGCCAGCCCGGAACTTGGCTTCCATCGTCCAGTACAACATGAAGCCGGCCGTTGCCGGCCGCACCTGCGAGGAGGTCTTGTCGAGTTGTTGCGCCTGCTTGGCGTAGTCGCCCAAGCCGGCCAGCACGCTGAATGAATTGACATGCCACGAGGTGCTGAGTTTTTTCCCGGCTTCGTCGAGGAAGAACTGTTCGTCCTTATCGAAGTAGGTGTTCATGATGCGTTCGCGTTGGCGTGGCAGGTAGTCATCGCACTGCCGGCGCAGCGCATCGTCATTCATCACTTGCGCGAGGTAGGACGCATCCTGCATGGCGATGGCAAACTGCATTTCCAACACGCCGTGGGAGCCCCACCAAGCTTCCCCGTAGCGGCCGTCGGTGATGAAATTGCCCAACGGCTTGAGGTTGGCGGGCTCTTGTTTCATGAGAAAGGGCAGCAGTTTCTGCACCGCCGGCCACAGTTGCGTCAAGGCGTCCTTATCGCCGGTGAAACGGTAGTAATCGCGCAGGCAGCCGATGTAGTCCAGGCAGTAGTTGACTAAAATCCAGTTGTTGACGCCGCGCGGGATGCCGGGCATGTAATTAATGTTAGATGGGTGTTGGCTGGCGCCGGCGCGACTGGCCTGGGCCGGCATGGAGCCATCCGGGTTCTGACTTGCGGCCATCAGGAACAGGCTCTTGCGCGCCAGATCACGGTCGCCATACACCAAGGCGTTGCACAGGTATTGCACCCGATAGTCGGAGATCCACAGCAAGCCGTCGCGCTTGATGCCGTCCTCATAGTATTGCTGCATACACAGCTTGGTCGAGTAGGCGGCGAGTTCCCAGATTTTGTTCAGTTGGGGGTCCGAGCAGGAAAAGGTGCCTACCTCGTTGACCGGATAATGCTGCAAGGTCGCCTGCACGCTTTCCAGGGTGATGGGGGCGGCACCGGCGGGCACGATCAGCCGCAGGTAACGAAACGCCCGCCGGCCATAGTTGCGCAGTTCCTGCGGCCCGGCCTTCACCTCCAGATGATCGATCGGCCGCTTATACCAGCGGGCCGCGTAGTCATTGTCGCGGTGGACTTCCTGCAGCGCTTCACCGTAGCGGACTTCAAGCTTGGACGGGGCCTCCGCACGCACGCCAAAACGAACCGTGCCGACAATTTCACGGCCGAAATCTAACACAACCTCCGCCGCGCCAGACCCCGGTTGAAAAAGCACCGGCTTGCCATCTAACAAAATAACTGCATCGGCCACCGCCTGTGACGACACGATGGCCTTGGGTGCCACGGGCGTCGTCTTGAGGGTGAAGACGGTTTGCCCGTTGACGGGCGGCTTGGCGGAGTCTTGCGCGACTGCGTCACCTGTCAGGAAAGCCCCCGCGACGAGCATTGTCCGCCACACCCCATGCATTGTTTGCCGTGTCATCACGGCGGAGGATGGAGCGCCCGGCCTAACAAGACAAGCGAAACCCGACAAATTACTGGCGCAAGCTCACCGCATCCGCCTTGGGAAAATCCGCCGGCACTTTTTGGGTCACCTTGCCGGTGGCCGCCCATTCGGTGCCGCGTTGCAGCAGGGTGATGAAGCCGACGCATTTCATGGCATCCGGCCCGTGGCCGAGCATGAGGTGAAACACCCGGCCCTTGCCGTAGTTGATCACGAGGACTTGAGCTTCCTGCTCGCCGCTGCCGCCAAACTTCGGATCGGCAAACGCCGTTGCCAGAATCGTCGCGTTTTTGGCCGGCCCACGCATGAAATCATACAACTCGTCCGAAGCATGCATCCATTGTGCCGGAAGTCCGGCCATGATCGGATGCTGCGGCGCGCGAGTGTCCAGCACATACTCATGTCCAGCGCCATGATGACCGGCCGGACCCGGCTTGTCATCCAACACCTGCTTGCCATCCCGCCAGCGCAGATACGGACCGGACTTTTCGTTGCGCCCATACCAGCCGCCGACCGCAATCATTTCGTTGTAGGCCGGCCACGCGGTGAACGAGTTATCGGCGGCGTGCACCACCACCATACCGCCGCCGCCGCTCATGTAATCCTCAAACGCCTTGCGGGTGGGTTCCCCCCACATCGCGCCGTTGTAATTCATCACAATCACCTTGTATTTGGCGAAATCCGGCTTGAAGTCCGCCAGCGCGGGGTTCTTGGCATCAGGGGCGGTGGCCACCTCCACCGTGAACAGGCCGCTGGCTTCCAGTAACTTGCCCATCACGGGAGTGGTGGCTTTCCAATCGTGATTGTTTTGGCCGTCAATGATCAGGGTTGGCAGCGGCGCCGCCTGCCCGGAAAGCAAGCTGCCGGCAACGAACAATGTCGCAAAAAGTGTTTTCATAGGAGGCAAGGCTAGAATATCCGCACCCGATTGCAATGCCAATCCACCGGTGTTTGCGCGTCGATGGCCGTAACTGTGGCTTCCAGCCGCAGGCCGCCGCTACAGGGCTGCGCAGCGTGAAAGAACCCCGCAAAATGACGGGTAACTGCTGGCACATCATGCCCTATCAACCCATACCTAACAAAACTTCCGGACCACGTCGCCGTTTCATCCTGCCCGTCTTAGGCGCGCTGGCCATCATCACCGGCCCCGCCCGCGCCGCGGAAGCGCCTGACATGCCGGTGTTCAAGCAAAACGCGCGAATCCTGTTTCAAGGCGACTCGATCACCGACGGCAACCGCGGCCGCAATGCCGACCCCAACCACATTCTCGGCCACGGCTATTGCTTCATCATTGCGGCCAAATACGGCGCGCAATATCCGGAGCGCAACCTCACCTTCATGAACCGAGGCTGCAGCGGCAACAAGGTGACCGACCTTGCCGGCCGCTGGCAGAAGGACACTCTCGACCTCAAGCCCGACGTGCTCAGCATCATGATCGGCATCAACGACAGCGGCAACATCCCGCTCGACCAATACGAACAAACGTATGACAAATTGTTAGCCGATACCAAGGCCGCCAACCCGGACATCCGCTTCGTTTTGATCGAACCCTTCTATCTGCCCAAGGACGGCCACAAGGACAACGACGCGCGCGACCAGGACGTCAAGCAACGCCAGGCGATCGTGGCCAAAGTCGCCGCCAAGCACCAGGCCGCGCTGGTCAAATTGCAGCAGATCTTCGATGACGCCTGCAAGCAGGCCCCCGCCACCTACTGGGTCTGGGACGCCGTGCACCCCACCTACTCCGGCCACCAACTCATGGCCAACGCCTGGATCAAAACCGTCGGCGAGTTCTATAAATAAATTCTGGTGCTCATGGAATGAATCATTCACCTTGCGGTCATGGTATGCTCCGTGGTGGGGCCACCTCCTGAATACCAATCATACCCATGGAATTATGAGCTCCTCCTCCATCATGAACACGATAGGTTCCCCCGTCCGGCGGGTTGTGTTGTTAGTTGCGCTTGCAGGTATGGGCGCGAATTCGGTGGCAAGCGCCGCCTCGGGTGGCGCGTTGGGCGTTCCGGTCGGCGGGGGGAATGCCATCGAACAATGGGCAGCCCAGCCTAGCTCGCCGCCGGCATCCGGCGGCAATCTGCAACCGGGGGCGGTGGCGTTCGAAGTGCCGCCGGGCGCGGTGGCTGAGCCGCTTGAAGTGGTGGTCAAACTCCGCAAGGGTTCGGTGGCGGCAGGCGTCTGGGCGCAAGCCGACCGCGAGGCGCTGGCTATCGGCCAGGCGCTGGCCGCGGAAAACGAATTGACATTTTTGTTAGGCAAGCATGGAGTGACCGCGGTCCAGCCGGTCTTCGGGCGTGCCAAACAACCGGGCCAACCCGCTGTGCCGCAAGGTGCGGGCGGCGTGGCGGTCGCTCCCAACCCGCAGGCGGAACAACGGGCCGCGCTCTTCCGCTGGTGTCGCCTGCAATTGCCCGCCGGCACCGATCTGCAAAAAGTCATCACCGACCTCAAGGCCAACCCCGCCGTGGAATGCGCCGAACCGGTTCATGAATATAAGTTGTGCGACATTGACCCACCCATCACCGGGCTGCCCGACAGCACCAGCGACCCGATGATGCCGCAGCAATGGCACCACGCCGCAGCCAAGTCCCAGGCCGCATGGAATTATCTCAAACTCAATGGTGCTCCGATGGGCGGTTATAGTGACGTGGTGGTGGCCGTGATCGACACCGGCACCGATTACAACCATCAGGATCTCGTCGGTAATATTTGGACCAACCCGCGGGAAATTCCCGGCAATGGCATCGATGACGATGGCAACGGCTTCATCGACGACATCCACGGCTGTAGTGTCACCTCTGATTCCCGCAGTCATTCCGGAGACCCGATCGACCTGCATGGCCACGGAACCCATGTGGCCGGCATCATCGCATCCACTGCCTTCAACCACCTCGGCGGTGTCGGCGTCGCCTTCGGGGTCAAGATCATGCCCATCCGCGCGGCTCATTACTCGGGCACACTCACCACCACCGACATCTCCGAGGCCGTGCTCTACGCTGTGGACAATGGGGCCGATGTCATCAACATGAGTTTCGGTGGCTCCCAATACTCGCAGCTCGTAGCCGACACACTCCAAGTCGCGCTTGCGCAAGCCGTGCTGGTAGCGTCAGCCGGCAATGGCGGCCCTTACCAGCCCCCGATGTATCCGGCTGCGCTGAAATACGTGATTGGAGTCATGGCCAGTGATGCTGAAGGCAAACCCTGTTGGTTCACTAATCTCAAGGGTGATCTGGCTGCGCCAGGTGAAGGCATCCTCAGCACCCTGCCTGGCCACGACTATGCCGCCTGGAGCGGCACTTCCATGGCCGCACCCGTTGTTGCCGGCGCGGCAGCCCTCATGCGTTCGTATTTCTGGCAACGCGAAATTTGGTCGTCACGCTTCATCATGGGCAGCCTGGTCAACTCCGGTCCCAACCTCGATATCTACAGGGCCATCACCGAACCTCCTCAGCCCGGGGTGACTTTGCTAGAAACCTGGATGTTCGATGACAAGGGCATCGACCCGGCCAACGACGGAGACGGGAGGGTGGATTCCGGCGAAACCGTGCATCTTGCCTTGGAGTTAATGAACCGCTCCGGAGAGGCGGAAGGTGTCACCGCCTACCTCCAGGCCTGGGCCGAGGGAGCGGTCATGCCGGACCCCTATGTCACCGTCACCGTGCCCGAGATTTCCATGGGCAACATAGGCCCCTTCAACACCACCGACAACGGCTTTATCTATAACTCAGAGGGCGTCATCACGGGGGTTGATCAACCGTTTGTTTTCGAAGTCTCGAAGGACTGCCCCAACGAGCACGTGATTGAATTTGAATTGACCATCAACTTCTATGATGGCTGGAATCCGCAAAACACCGAACCCTACACCCGCATCAGCCGCTTCCAGTATGTCGTCCAGCGCGGCAAGAACCTGCCCACCGTGATCAGCTCCGACATGGTGCTCACGGCGGATGAATACTGGATCGTCGGTGGTCCCGTCCTGATCGAACCGGGCGCAACTCTAACAATCATGCCGGGCACACAGCTCCAGTGGGGTGCCATCAGCGACGACCCCTACAATCCCGGGCCGCAAACCGGCAACATGGTGGTGCGCGGCAATCTGCGGGTTCAAGGCACCTGCGAGCAACCGGTGGCGATGTTTCCTTCCTACATGGTTTCCGGGCAAGCCGTGAACATTCGGGTTGATGGTGGCACGGCGGAAATGGCTTACGTTAAGGTGCGTAGCGCCAATGTGACAGGCTTGGGTGTCATCGATCATGCCTACTTTGACTCTGATCTTGGAAGCGGCGCTACCATCAATGCCGCGCAAATCACGAACACCATCTTTCACAAGTTGCGTTACGGCGGGCGGATTTGGGCGAGTTCATTTGAGGGTTGCCTTTTCGGGGCAGGGTGGCTCGGTCCGCAGAGTTCACGCGACAACAATACGCCTGCGGCGGCATCACCAAAAATCATCAATTGCACGTTTCTTCAGGATAACGAGAACAACATGCCTCTTAGTATTTATCCTAACAAGAGCTTGGATACCGCTTTTGTTGGGGGCGTGCCCTCCCAATTCAATGGATCTAACAACTATAGGGGTGCCAAGATAGGGATGTATCGCGCGGTAACGCGAAATGGCTTCACTTACGTGACGCTACCGGTTGAGAGCACCAGTTATCTCCAGCAAGCCGAGTGGATTGCGCAATCCCTTGGCGGTCATATTACCAGCATTGCAGATCAGTCGGAGCAGACATTTCTTGAGAACTACGTTACCTTGCCACCCAGTTTTCCGGCACAACCCCCTCATATGGTCACCTATTTCATTGGCTTGACAGATGAAGGCAGCCCGGGAACCTACCGCTGGCTGGACGGCTCACCTCTAAGTTATGTCAATTGGGATGCTGGATTCCCTTCCAGCAGTTCTGCGCTATCACAACCATTTGTGGCATTATGCAACTTGGGGGTGGCCTATCCCAGTCGCCATGGCGAAGATCGCAGAGTCTCATGGCTTGGACCATGGCGTAACATGACCAGCGCGGCAGCAACGAATGCCGACGATTGGTCGTATATGGATGGCTTGGCGTTCATCCTGAAGCTGCCTGGCACTTGGACGGCAGAACAACTGAATGCCGAGGCGGTCACCCGCAATGCGCTGGAATTTATCCGCCCGCGCATGGGCGGCGATATGACCCACAATGCTTTTCTGAGCAAATATTGGGATCCGAATGTCAATACTTGGATGCATATCCGCGCGTCGGGTGGTGATTCCCCCACCATGAGTTTTAACTACTTCGCCTCCATGAACTTCAACTATTGGGGCACCACGTCCACAACCTTGATCGATCACATGATCGTCGATTACAACGACAACTTCAACAGCGCGCACGTCGATTACGCCCCGGTACAGGCGCATGGCTATGCCGCCACCTATCCCTTCGTCGAGCAGGTGCTGATCAACGGCATCCCTGCTGAATCGGTGCCGAAGTTTGGCACGGAACGCGCGGATTTCAAGCTGACCTTCAACCGCGATATGGACATGACGGTCGAGCCGTTTGTCACTTTTGGCCCGAGTTCACCCTACACCGATTTCCAAGTCACGGCACGCGACGCGGATTTCCAGCCGCTGACCCACGGCTGGTTGAATCCGCGGACGTGGCAGGGCTCGGCATGGATCACGCCGATGAGTGGGGACGGCTATCATTTGATGCGCATTTCGGGCGCAGTGGCGGCGGATGACCCATGGCTGGTTACTGGTTATGATGTCGGGCGCTTCCGCTTCGAGGTGCGCTCGATGGAAGTAGCGGCCATGACCCTGCAAGCCAACGGCCAGGAAGGGGCGATTCACCTACAATGGCAGCAGGATGATTTCGATTTGCTCGCTGGCTACAACCTCTATCGGGCCACCAGCGCGTCTGGGCCCTGGGTGAAACTCAACACCACCCTGATCCCGCCGGGTTCGGAAAACTATGACGACCTGGCCGTGGCACCGGCAGTGCCGATGTATTACAAATTCAGCGTTTTGAGTACGGACTTCCAAGAGAGCGATTTCTCCAACGTGGCGATGGCGGCGGCGATCGACACGGTGATGCCGACAATCACCCACGTGCCGGTCACCACCGCGGCCCCGGCACGCGGGATGCGCGTCACGGCCACCGCCACCGACAACCTGCGGGTGACAGCCGTCACCGTCCATTACCGGGCCTTGGGTGCCACAGGCGCCTACACGGTGATGTCTGCGGCCAACCTAACAGGAAATACCTGGACGGCGACCCTCCCCGGTTCGGCGGTGGTGGCGCCGGGCTTGGAGTATTATGTGGTGGCGACGGATGGCATCAGCGAGGCGTTCAGCGGCACGCCGGTGTTGCCGCATCAGGTGACGGTGAGCAACGTGCCGACCCTGGCTTCGGTGACTCCGGGCAGCGGTCCGGCAACGGGTGGCACATCAGTCACCCTGAGCGGCATGTTGTTTGATCCCGGCATCTCGGTGTTGTTCGGCGGAGTGCTGGCAAGCAATGTCCAGGTAATCAACTCCGGCCAATTGACCTGCGTGACCCCCGCCCATTTTCCGGCCACGGTGGATGTCAAGGTGGTCAACGCCGACCTCACCGAGAGCACTTTGCTGAACGGCTTCCGCTTCGAGGATACCGGGGTGGTGGTGTCCGCGCCTAACACATTGGGCAATTTTGGCAGCCAGGTGGACATTGCGGTGTCGGCATCCAACTTGGTCGGGTTGCTCGGCGCGGATCTAACGATCACCTGGAATCCGGCGGTGCTCACGGCGGTGAGCGCCCGTGTCGGCACGGTCACCGCCGGTTGGGCTATTGCTCCCAACCTCAGCACTGCGGGCCGGGCGGTGCTGTCATTGGCCAGTGCCAGTGCCGTGAGTGGCAGCGGGTCGCTGGTGATCCTGCGTTTCAATGTCATCGGCAGCCCGCCGGTCTCGACGCCGTTGGTGATTGAGAGCGTGTCGCTCAATGACGGTGCGATGACAGCTTCCCGCAGTGAGGGTCTGTTCACCGTGAACGGCTTCTTTGATCTGGCGGGTACGGTGCGCTACTTCAAGACCGGCACTGCGGTGCCGGGTGCGGCATTGTCGCTGGCGGGCGTGGGCAGTTTCCCCGCCACCACCGGGTCAAACGGAAATTTCGCCCTGACCAGCATTCCGACCGGGAGTTATATGTTAACTCCGACGAAGGCGAATGATGTGAACGGTGCGATCACCGCGTATGACGCGTCGCTGGTGTTGCAAAAGGCGGCGGGCTTGATCACGCTGTCGGCCGAGGAAACCCGCGCGGCCGATGTAAACCGCAATGGCATCGTCTCCGCGATGGATGCTTCCTATATCCTTGGAGCCGCGGTCGGGATCAATTCGTTGCCATTCCCCGGTGCCGGCCGGGTCTGGGATTTCCTGCCGGACCAGCGGACCTACAGCCTGCTCAATACCAATCTGACAGGTCAGGATTTCACGGCGGTGTTGCTTGGCGATGTCTCGGCCAATTGGAGCCCCGGGAGCGTGCCACAGTCGATCATCCAAACGGGGGCGGTGGCGTATGCCTTGGTGCATGACGCGGTCAACACCCCGGATCGCAACACGGCATGCCTGCTGGTCAGGACGACCCAGCCCGCGATCTACGGCTTGGATCTATCCGTAAGTTATGACCCCGCACTCACGCTCTTGGAAGTGCGGGTGGGCGCCCTCGGCTCGAATCATACGGTGGCGTTTCATTCGCCGGCCGCGGGTAGCGCCCGGATTGCGGCAGCCAGCGCGTTGCCGGTGTCAGGCGAGGGAGTCATGTTGGAACTGCATTTCAGCGGGCCGCCCGGCAACGTGGCGGTGACCTCGGTGCAGTTTGATGAGGCGCAGGTGTCTGCCGTGGCGGATCCGACGCTCGATGTGTTCGACACGGATCACGACGGTTTGACCAATATCATGGAAACCGAGGTCTATCACACGAATCCGACCGTGGCGGACTCCGACGGGGACGGCCAGAACGATGGCCAGGAAGTGATCGCCGGAACCTCTCCAACCGATGCGGCATCCGTCTTTGCCCTGAAGACGGTGGAGAACCTGCCGGGTGATACTGTGAAACTCACTTGGTCGTCAGTCCAGGGACGGACCTATCGGGTTGAAGTGTCGGAAACCCTGGCTGCTGGCCAATGGCTGGAGGCTTGTCCCGCAATCACGGCTACAGCCAGCCTAACAACAACTACGGTTCCGAAAGCGCCGGCACACAGCCGCGGATTCTATCGTATTGCGGTTGCCGCGCCTTGAGGCGGATCCCATCCGGACACGGGTTTGGATCCGGGCAACATGCCCAGTCCACGGTGGCCGTCACGGCTCGCCGATGGTCGGTTGGGGGACGGCCATGGCGGTGGCTTTGACGCCGCGGGTGAGGACTTCCTTGGCGGACTTGCTGTCCGGAGCGACCTCGCGGGCCATGCCACGATAGCGCAGCGCTGTGTAGCCGAGTGCGAGCAGGGCGTCCAACGGTGCCTGTTTGAGGCCGGGTTTCCAATAGTCGGGAGCGCCGCCGGTTTCGTAATAGTAGAGCCAGGTGTGCTCCGGATTGGACCAACCGGCGCAAAGGATCACATGGCGGTGGGGGATGTTGAGCACGTCGCCGGGCCGCAAGTCGCGCGCGCTGGGCAATTCCGTGCAGACGGCAGGCAACTGGGTGGTGTCATGCACGGCGGGCAGCTTCAAGCAGCGCGAGACGAAGCCGGAACAATCGACCCCGGCCGCCTGAGCGCTCACGGCGGCGTTGTCGGCCCGGCGTTTTTCCGGAGAGGAAACATCGCCGCCGGCCAGACCCTTGGCGATGGCCGCATCAAACGTGGCGGGATCATCAAACCCGCCCCATTTGTAGGGAATACCGGTATTGACCTCGCCTGGAATCCACCACCCCTTGCGCGGCAACCCCGGTTCGTGGCTGACGTCCGGCGTGTTGACCCGAATGCCGGCCTTGTCCATGGCGTGCAGCATGTTGTTAGAAAACGGTCGCCACGGGTGGGTGGCGAGGCTTTGGGCGATGGCGATCGACTCGCTGGGTGTGAGCTGCGAGGGGGCGCTGGCGTCGCCCGGCACGAGCGGCACCGTGGGTGGCGGCGGCACGGCACAGCTGGTGACGAGCAGCAGCAAGGGCAAGGAAAAAATTTTCACGGGCGGAGGATGTGAGGTGAGTGGTGCGTGGTCAAACAAATGCAGTGCCCCACGGCCATGTGGGCTGTCCGGCTTGAGATTGACTTGCGGGGGCGCGCCTTGCAGGCTGCTGGCCATGACCATTCGCCTCGCGTTGTTCGTCATTCCAGGTCTCGCGCTTGCGGGAGCAGCGGCCGCGCCGACCCCCAGCCCGCGCACGGCGCTGGTGATAGGCAATGCCAAATACGAGGCGGGCGTGGGACCGCTTCGCAACGCGGTGAGCGATGCCAAGGCCGTCGCTAAAACCTTGCGCGGCCTTGGATTTTCCGTGATAGAGGAGCACAACCTCACCCGGGATGAATTGTTAGAATCGGTGGCCGAGTTTCGCGGCAAACTGCGCGACGCGGAAGTGGCCCTGTTTTACTACGCCGGCCATGGCATCCAGGTCGCCGGCTCGAACTACCTTATTCCCGTGAAATCCGGCTATCAGCCCGGTGCGGCCGACGACACCACCCAGCGCATGCTGGCGGAAACCAAGCTTTTCAACGCGGAGCAGGTCATCGCCGAGATGAGTGCCGCCGGCGGGCGTTGCAACCTTGTCATTCTCGATGCTTGCCGCAGCACGCCGGTGGCCCGCAACCCACGCACCCGCGACGTGGCCAACCCTGGCGGGCTGGCCGAGATGAAGCCGCCCGCAGGCTCGCTCATCGCGTTTGCCACCGATGCCGGACGCACCGCGCAAGATGGCGATGGTGCCAACGGCCTCTACACCGAGGAGTGGCTCAAGCACCTGCGCACCCCCGGCCTCACCATCGAGCAAGTCTTCAAACGCACGCGGGCCGGCGTCATGGAGCGCAGTGCCGGCGCACAGATTCCCGCCGAATACTCCCGACTCGTCGGCGAGGACATCTATCTTGCGGGCACCAGCACCGTGGGTGGCGTACCGCCGGACGCCACGGTGGGCGCACCGAAAGCCGTGCCCGTGGCCATTCCCACGCCGGCTGCCATCAACAAGCTGGCCGCCGCGGGCAAGACCGTCGATTGCATCGCCGCCCTCAAGCTCACCGCCACCAGCCGGGGCCCCGGCGATTATGCCGCCGCCCCGCTGGACACCTTGTTGGAGTTCGCCAAGGAAAACCTCAAGGAAACCAGTGAGCCCTCACCCAAGGTCGAAGCCGCCATGCACACTTGCGAGCTCGTGCTCGACGCCTTGGGCGTGTGCCTGCCGCCGGGCCACGTGCAAAAATCCGCGCTCACCGCCAAAGCGCAAAACCGCCGAGGTGACTGTCTGCTGGTTCTCGGACGGGCGGAAGAGGCGCTTCCCGCCTACGAGGCCGCCATCCTGCTGGCCCCCGAGGATGCCTACCCGATCTTTAATCGCGGCCGCACCCAACTCGCCCTCGGCCACGCGGACGCCGCCAAAGCCGATTTCACCACCGCCGCCGATCCCAAGTTCAAGCAACCCAAGGCGCGCAAGCTCGCGTTGCAGGCACTGGCGGATTTGAAGTGACAAGCCGCCAGTTCAGCAGGTTGGTGCCAGTTGGGGCGCGCTGGTGAATTAATGGGTTTTTGTTGCTTGACGGGGTGGCGGTCCCATTGCTTCCTTCGCGTGCGGCATTTGCGGGCTTTTCATCGGACCGTGGGTGACGGTTAGTTACTTTTGCTGCCGTGCCTCACGAAATGTTGGGTGCGGCGCAAAGGATGATGGCACTGGAACAACATCCGGGAAACCGATTCGAGACGCATGGCAATTGATCCAAAACTGGCGGATGACCTGAAATCGCAGGGAGTGCATGTCACTTCCTTTGAGAGCTTGATCAATTGGGGGCGCGCCAGCTCGCTGTGGCCGCTGCAATTCGGCCTTGCCTGTTGCGCCATCGAAATGATCGCCGCCACCATGGCGAAATACGACATGGCGCGCTTTGGCGCGGAGGTGTTCCGGCCTTCGCCGCGGCAGGCGGATCTGATGATTGTGGCCGGCACGGTGACCAAAAAAATGGCACCGCAAGTCGTCCGCCTCTACAACCAAATGGCCGAACCGAAATACGTCATCGCCATGGGTGCCTGCGCAATTTCCGGCGGCCCCTTCAAGGACGGCTACAATGTGCTCAAAGGCGTTGATCGCTTCATCCCGGTGGACGTATCCATTCCCGGATGCCCGCCGCGACCCGAAGCGTTGTTGCACGCATTGATCACCCTGCGCGAAAAAATCGCCAAGGAAAAACTCATGGGCAAAACCCGTGCCCGCCACGCCGATCCGAACGGCCCCGGGGACCTCGCGGTGCCCGTATTCGGCGCTCACGACATTGAACCGACTTTCAACCCGGACGTTTGGAATCCGCCGCTCATCACCCGCGAAGCCAGCGAATCATGATGCCTGAAACCGACGCCATCCTCAGCCGCCTGCGCGCGGCCCTGCCCGCCGCCGTGGTCGCCCAGCGCCGCAACCCCGGACCTTCCGGCCAACATTCCCTGCTCGTTGCGCCCGCCAACCTCGTGGCGGTCTGCCAATTCCTGCGCGACACCCCCGACCTCGACTTCGACCTGCTCACCAATGTCACCGGCGTGGACTGGCCGGACCCCACCAAAGCCGACGCTGTCGCTGTGCCGCTGGAGGAAACACCCGCCGCCGCCTGTGGGTTTCTCGAAGTTGTCTATCACCTTTACTCGACCACCCGCCGCGTCGGCCCGCTGGTGCTGCGGGCTCGCAGCGCCGACCGCGCCACGGGGGTGCAGATCCCCTCGGTGGTGGCGGTCTACCGCAGCGCTGAATTCCAGGAGCGTGAGATTTATGATTTGTTCGGGGTGGTCTTCACCGGGCATCCGGATTTGCGGCGGATTTTGATGTGGGATGAATTTGAGGACCATCCGATGCGCAAGGATTACGTGGCCCCGGACGATTACCAATACGAACCCACTCCCCACGATGCCGTGTTGGAAAAGGCCAAACAGCATTATCCTGCCAAATCCTGAATTCTAAACACAAAATCCAAAATTTGAGTCCCGTGGTTTCTAACTGAATTTACCAGAATGCTTTCCAGCCCGTTGATGCCGCCCGCCGTCAACCCCGCCTCTGCGCCGGGGTTGGACGAGGACCAGTTGTTGCACGTTTCGTTAGGCCCGCAACATCCGTCCACCCACGGCGTGTTCCGCATGAATGTGGTGCTCGACGGCGAAACCGTCGTCAGCCTCAAGCCCGTCTTCGGTTACCTCCACCGCAACCACGAGAAAATCGCCGAGGGCATCACCTATCTGTCATCGATGCCGTTCACCGACCGGCTCGACTATATCTGCCCGCTCACCAACAATTGGGCCCTTGCCCAAGCCGTGGAAAAGCTCGCCGGCATCGAGGTGCCGGAACGCGCCGAATACATCCGCGTCATCACCGCCGAGTTGACCCGCCTCATCAATCACACCGCATTTGTCGGGTTCTTCCTCGGCGACATGGGAGCCTGGGGGTCCGCGCTGATGTATGCCTTCCGCGAACGCGAGAAAATCCTCGACCTGTTCGAGGATCTAACAGGCGCGCGGATGATGTCCAATTTCATGCGCTTCGGCGGCTGCCGCAACGATTTGCCTGACGGCTGGGCAGCCCAGGCCAGCGCCTTGGTGAATGAATTCCCCCGCTTCCTCGATGAATTGGAGAATCTAACCTCCGGCAACGAGATCCTGCTTGCCAGAACCCGCAACGTGGGCGCGCTCTCCAAGGAAGCGCTCATCAATGGCGGTATCACCGGTCCGATGTTGCGCGCGGCGGGCGTCAACTATGACATTCGCAAGGCCGAGCCCTACGGCATCTACGAGCGCTTCTCCTTCCGCATCCCCCTCGGGGAAAAGGGCGATTGTCTCGACCGCCTGATGGTCCGCTTCCTGGAATTGCGCGAGTCGCTCGCCATCCTCCGGCAGGCGCTCGACCAACTGCCGGAGGGACCCTACATCAACCCGAAGGCGAAGATCCGCAACTTCAAGCCGCCGGTGGGCGAGGCCTACGCCCGCATCGAAGGTCCCAAGGGCGAACTCGGCTTCCACCTCATCAGCGACGGCTCGGCCAATCCCTTCCGCTACCGCATCCGCCCGCCCAGTTTCATCAATCTAACATTGCTCGAGGACATGTGCCTTGGCCTCGACCTTGCCGACGTTGTCATCATCCTCGGCAGCGTCGATATCGTCCTCGGCGAAGTTGATAGATAAGCCATTCATGGAATCTCCCGCCACCCCTCCCCGCGCTTCCAGCCCGCCGCCCCCGGCTGGCTGGTCCGTGCCCGGCATCGGCTTGTTCAAAGGCTTGGTCGTGACCGGCATGAACATGCTGCAGAGCTATTACCGCAAGGATCGCATGACCACCGTGCAGTATCCCGAGGAACGCGCGCCGATCAGCCCGAATTTCCGCAATTTCCCGTTTCTGGTCTATGATGGGGACGACGCCATGGCCGGGCTGCGCTGCACGGCCTGTTCGATTTGCGAGAAGGAATGTCCGCCGCAATGCATCTACATCGTGTTGGACCGCGATGAAAACGGCAAGTCGCTCAAACGCCCCAAGGTGTTCGACATCGATATCTCGGTGTGCATGAACTGTGGGATCTGTGCCGAGGTTTGCCCGTTTGATTCCATCTACATGGATGGTGAGTATGAACTGAGCAGTCTGGATCGCTTCGGCAGCTTGTTGTTCAACAAAGAACGCCTGGCGCGCTCAACCGACTACCACGCCAAGCTCCGCCCGCTTCAAGCCGCCGAAGTCGCCGCCCGCCGCAAGGCCGACGAAGAGAAGAAACTCGCCGCGCAAGCTGCCAAAGAGGCCAAAGCCAAGGCCGACAAGGAGGCCAGGGACAAAGCCGCGTCTGAGCCACCGCTTGCAGGGTGAGCGAGTGCCGCAACGCAAAAGCGCAACACGTCGCCCTTACTTCAAGTTCTCATCCCTCCTTTTCAATCTTATGTCACTCGTCACCCAAGTGCGCAATGCCGGCGTCGTCGGCGCCGGCGGCGGCGGCTTTCCCGCCCATGTGAAATTGGCCGCCAAGGCCGACACCGTAATTGCCAACGGCGCGGAATGTGAACCGCTGTTGCACAAGGACGCCGCGGTGCTGCAACACCGCGCCGCCGAAGTGGTGCGCGGCATCCTGCTGTGCGCCGATGCCGTGGGGGCCAGCGACGCGGTCATCGCCATCAAGGCCAAGAAAAAGCTCGCGGTGGCTGCCGCCCAAGCCGCCTGCGCCGGCACCCGGGCACGGGTCCACTTGTTAGATGACTACTATCCCGCCGGGGACGAATACGATTTGGTCTACTCGGTCACCGGCCGCCTGATCCCGCCCGCTGGCCTGCCCGTCCATGTGGGAGTGGTGGTGCAGAATGTGGAGACCCTCGCCAACATCGCGGCCGCTGCCGAAGGCCGCCCGGTCATCCGCAAGACCCTCACGATCGCCGGCGCGGTGCGCGAACCGGCAACCTTCATCGTCCCGCTCGGCATTTCGTTGCGCGAGTGCATCGCCGCTGCCGGCGGCGCCACGGTAGATCATCCGATGCTCGCCATCGGTGGCATGATGATGGGTGAAACCACCGACGATTTGGATCGCCCTGTGACCAAAACCACCGCCGGCGTGATCGTCCTGCCACGCGACCATCATGTGATGGAACGCAAGCTCAAGCCCCCGCACCAACAGGCCGCCATCGGCAAGTCCGCCTGCGACCAGTGCCGCTATTGCACCGAGTTCTGCCCGCGGTTTTTGTTAGGTTACGCGGTCGAACCCCACCAGGTGATGCGCTCGCTGGGCTTCACCGCCACCGGCTCGGACCGCTTCAGTGAATGGGCGGGTCTGTGTTGCTCCTGCGGCCTGTGCACCCTCTACGCCTGCCCGGAAGAACTCTATCCGAAGGAGGCCTGCGACAACTCGAAAGCCGTCCTGCGCACCAACGGCTGGAAATGGACCGGCGCCACGAGCGTCGAGGCCCATCCGCTGCGCGACGGGCGCCGCGTCCCTATCAAAAGCCTCATGCGGCGCCTCGGCATCGACCGCTACGACCATCCGGCACCGCTGCGGGAAGGTGTTCTAACCACCGAACGCGCCGTCCTGCCGCTCAAACAACACGCGGGCGCCCCTGCCATCGCCAAGGTCGAGGCCGGCCAAACGGTGACCGCCGGCCAAGTGCTGGCTGAACCCGCGCCCAACGCCCTCGGCGCAATCCTGCACGCCCCCATCGCCGCCACCATCGAAGCCGTCACCGAACACGCCATCATCCTCCGCGCATGAGACGCAAGACTGCAAGACACAAGAGGCAAGAGAAGAAGCCCGGTGCCGCATCTGCTCTTTTGTTTGTCTTGGGTCTTCAAGTCTTGAGTCTTGCGTCTCATTTGCCGTTTCGAAATTGGAATTTAAGATTGCGAATTTTCATCCCCACCTCTCCATGAACGACCGCGCCATTGGACTCATCGAACTCACCAGCATCGCCGCCGGCTTTCTCGTCGCCGACACCATGCTCAAGTCATCTAACGTAAAGCTGCTTCTGTCGCGGTCGATTTGCTCCGGCAAATACATGGTCATGATCGGCGGCGATGTGGCGGCTGTGGGCGCCGCAGTGCATGCCGGATGCACCGCCGCCAAGGGCTGCCTGATCGACCAATTTGTCATTCCCAAGGTCCACCCCGACGTCTTTGCGGCGTTGTGCCGCACGCAGCCGGGCGAGCCGACCGGTGCCTTGGGCATCCTCGAATCATTCAACGTCGCCAACCTGATAGAGGCGGCGGACACCGCCGTCAAGGCCGCCAACGTCTCGTTGTTAGAAATCCGGCTGGCCATGGCCCTCGGCGGCAAGGCCTTTGCCACCCTCACCGGCGATGTGTCCTCGGTGCAAGCCGCCATTGACGCCGGCCGCGAGGTGATTGCGCAAGCCGGTCTGCTGGTCAATGCGGTGGTCATTCCGCGGCCCCACCCGGATGTCTATCGCGAACTGATCTGAAGCAACGCATCGGCGCGCATGCGGTGGATGTCGGCAGGTTCCAACGCGAGATTGGCGGCGGCGGCATTATCGGCCAACTGGCTGAGCGTGCGGGTGCCGCACAAGACATGGGTGACGCCGGGTTGGGCGGCGGTCCAGGCGATCACGAGTTGGGAGAGAGTGCAGTTGTATTTTGCTAACAGGTCCTGCCAGGACGCGAGCATCTGGAGCACGCGGCTGCGGTTGGATGGGCTGAACCACGGGTTCCAGGCGTCGTTGCTGCGGAATTCATCGGCGCGAAACACGCGGTCCATACCGACCTTGCCGGTCAGCAGTCCCTGTTCCAGCGACATGTAGGTGAGGGTGGCCAGTTGCTTGTCGGCGCAACAGGGCAGGATGTCGTTTTCGGCATCGCGGCAAAGCATGGAATAGCGGAACTGATTGCTCACGATCGGCCCGCATGCGAGATATTCCTGCAACTCGTCGAGCGCCACATTGCAGACACCGATCTCACGGATTTTTCCCTGAGCCTTGAGATTGAGCAGGCAGGCCATGGTGTCTTCGACGGGAGTCTTTTCCGGCGGCATCGCCGGCCAATGCGTCTGATAGAGGTCGATATAGTCGGTGCCCAGTCGGCGCAGGCTGTTTTCGACTTCGATCTGCAAGGTCTCCGGGCGCAGGCAGCGATACATTGGCTTGCCGTCGAAATCGGCAAAGAACGAGCCGCGCGGGTCTTCCCACCACAGGCCGCACTTGGTGGCGATGAGCGCCTGCTCGCGACGACCTTTGAGGGCCTTGCCGACAACCGTCTCGCTGCGGCCCCAGCCGTAGACCGGCGCGGTGTCTATCAAATTGATGCCGAGATCGAGGGCGGTCTGGATGAGGCGGATGGATTCCGCGTCATCCGGGTTGTCGCCCCAGGTGGTGCCGCCACCCATGACCCAGGTGCCGAGAGCAATGGTGGAGGCGTTGATGCCGGATTGGCCGAGAGGTTTGTATTGCATGGGATGAGGGGTTGGTTTTGAGTTACAGTCCGAGTTTGCGGATGAACTCCGCGTTGCGGCGGCAATCGGCCTCGGCATTCTGCGAGGGATTGGCCGTTTCCAACACAATCCATCCCTGATATCCGATGGCTTTGATGGCCTCGGCCACCGGCTCCATTTTCACTTTGCCCTCGCCGAGGTAGTTAGGTCCGTCCTTGAAGTGAATCATGGCGAGGCGGCCCTTGAGGGCGCGCAGGTCGGCCGGCACGTCGAAGCCGGCACCCGTCGAGTTGCCGATGTCATAGTATGCCCTGACCGCATCGCTGCCGACCCGGTCCAGCAACTCGATGTATTGTTTGGCTGTTAGAGAGCATTCGATGCCGAGGCAGACGCCGGCGGCCTGCGCCTTGGGAGCAAGTACTTTGAGGCGCGTGACGAGGGCTTCGAGCGCGTCCTGTTTCCAGTCGGTGCCATTGAGCAGGTGCGCCTGGCCGAAGAACGGCACGAGCATGCCGCTGGCACCAAGGTCCTGTGCGGCGGCGATGCTTTGTTCCACCCACGCGGGGGCCAGCGGATCGCTGAACAGCGGATGGCTGTTGAGCAAATCCAAGGACAATGAACTGGTGACCAGTCCGCTGCTTTGCATGCCGTCCTTGAGTTTCTGCCGCGCCACGGGATCGGCGATGGAAAGTTTTTCCGCAGGTCCGCCGACACCGAGTTCAAGACCGTCCATGCCAGCCCGCTTGGCCGCCGCGAAGTCATTGCCGAACTGGCGCGCGCCAATGCGGATTGGGGTAGCGGGGGTGGCGGCATGAAGCCGGGACAGCAGCGTGGTGGCTGTTAGAACAGCCGCCCCGTGTTGGAGGAAGTTGCGTCGGGTTTGCATGGGAGTATTGGTTGGTGTGTTGGTGGGATTGCATTGGCAACATCCTAACGCGGGAATTACCGGGAAACGTGGATTCTGAAGGTGAATTGGGTATAATAAACCACTGAAAGAACTGATATCACTGAGAGCACTGAAAAAGAAATGCATTGTGAGATCTTGAATATGAAGGGGAGAAAATTTCTCGTGTTTTCATCTTGAAATCAGTGGTATCAGTGGATCTCAGTGGTATCAGTGGTATCAGTGGTATCAGTGGATCTCAGTGCCTTCAGTGGTTCCAGAAACCAAAATAACCAAGACAATTTTCCTTTCAAGGCTTAAGACATCACACTTGCCACGGCTCGCGCATCGCACGGGTGCGCAGGCGGTTGGCCTCGGCGTCGCCGACGAACTCCTCTTTAACCGGATCCCATTTCAGGTCACGTTTCAAGTCGAGGCAGATGTCCATGATGAGGTTGGTGGTCATGGTGCGGTGAGCCACCACGGCGCTGGTCACGGGAGTGCGGCGGGTCCTCACGCAGTTGAGGAAGTCGCGCAAATGATTGAGCGGGCGCTGGGTGCGGGTGGTGTAATCCTGCAATAATTTTTTGGATTCACGCAACAGCTGCGGTGAGGAAACATCGGGCTTCTCATAGCCATCGGCGGTGGCCACCCAGCCATCCGTTCCCTCATATTTGACCCCGCAGGAACCCCGCCAGCCATCGCAGCGGGCCACCAGCTTGACGCCGTTGGCAAAATGCACCGTCATGCCGGCACCTTTCAAATCCTTGGGAAATTCATAGGTGACCGGTGAGGTGTCGGCCAGCCCGAGGGCGAGCTGGCATTGCAGGATCGTATGAGACCCCCACTGCGGAATGCCGCCGGCAAAATCATACTGGGTATACCAGCCGGGAGTCGGCCACGGGCCGAGAAACTTGCCATTGTAAGGCCGCCACGGGCTCGGCCCGAGCCACAGGTCCCAATCCAACACTTCCTTGGCAGGTTCGGGTTGGGGCGGCAACACGGCATTGACCCGCGGCCAATCGGGCAGAAAGCCGAGGTGGGCATAGACGGTGTGGATTTTGCCCAGCTGGCCGAGTCGCGCCAACTCGCCCGCGACAATGAAATTCGCCTCACTCGCACGCTGGGCGCCGGTCTGGAACACCCGCCCATAGCGTTGGGTGGCGGCCACCAGTGCCTGGCCTTGGGCAATGGTGAGCGCGCCGGGCTTTTCGCAATACACATCCTTGCCGGCCTGCATGGATAGAATCGACGCCGGGGTGTGCCAGCGGTCGCCGGTAGCGATCAGCATGGCATCGATGTCAGTCCGCTCGGCCAACAATTCGCGCATGTCCACGTAGGCCGCGCAGTCCTTGTTGTTATACTTGCCGTTGACGGCGTTTTTGGCGTTTTCACGGTTGCGTTGCTGCACGTCGCAGACGGCGACGAACTGCACGTCGGCCTCACCTAACAGCCATCCGAGGTCGCCGGAGCCGCGGCCGCCGAGGCCGATGGCGCCCATCACGATGCGCTCGCTCGGCGCCACCGCGCCGCCGCGGCCCAGCGCCGAAGCCGGAATGATGTTAGGAACCGCAAAGGCGGTGCTGGCGGCAAGGCTGCGCGTGAGGAACTGGCGCCGGCTCAGCGGCGTGCCCGACGTTGGAAGGTTGGTCTGGTTCATGGCGAGGGTTGGTTGCAAGTTGGCCTGTGCGGATTACAAGCATCCTACTTTTCATTTTCCATCGCCTTCAACAATTCCTGTGCGCGCTTGACGACGGCGGGATTGTCGGCGGCGACAATGACCCCTTTTTCAAGGGCGGCTCTGGTGATGGCGACATGTTGGTTTGGCGCGCGCTTTTCGGCAATGGCCATGACGGTGGCCACGGCTTCACGTTTCACGGCAGGCTCATCCAGATACGCCACAATCAGGTTCAGGGATTCGGCGTTGGTTAGATTGGAGAGTGCCGCCAGCAACAACAGTTTTTCCTCATTGCGCTGGATCATGGGCGCGGCCTCACGGCAGATGGCCAGCTTCGCGTCCGCCGCCATGTCCTTGCGTGCCGCCATGCCCAGATAGCCGCGCAGGCTCAGGATCTTGTCCACCGGCGTGGTGGAGGTCTTGGCCAGCTCCAGCAGCACGGGTGCGGCATCAGCGGTCTTCCACTCGCTGATGGCCCGGATGGCCGCGGTGTGGACATCCTTGTTAGAATCCGCCACGGCGCCGCGTACCGCCTTGAGCGCGTCGGCACCACCGGCCACCCGCAGGGTATTGAGCAACGCCTGTTTTGCCTCGGGAGAGGCCTTGGCCAGGGCCGCGATAAGCTGTGGCACGCATGCCTGCGCTTGCTTGGCATCCCCGCAAATGGAGGCAAGTGCTTTCTCAAGCGCGCTGATTTCCGCGGCGTTGGTGGCTTTGACGAGTTTGTCGAGCAAGCCGGCCAGTTCGGCCTCGCCGGCCAGCTCCGCATAACTCCTGACGGCGGCCGATTTCACCTCCGCATTCTTGTCGTCCATGAGCTTGAGGATCTGCGGCACCGCGGTGACGATCCGCCGTTGGCGCACCATGTCCAACATTTTCAACTGCAGCGTGGGGTCCGGAGCATCCAACATCTTGACCACGCACGCATCCACTGCGGTGCCCGGCATGCCGGAGATACCGGTGGCTGCCGCTTGCGCGACCTCCGCGTCCGGGTCCTTGAGCAACTCGATGAACGGCGCGGCGGCACCCGCATCGCCAATCTCGGTGGCGGCCCGGATCGCGGCAATGCGCGCCGCCTTGTCCCCGGCCTTGGCCAGACCTAACAAGGATGGCAGGGCCGCGGCGTCGCCGCGCTTGCCCAGCACATTGCACAGCATCATCTGGAGCGCGGCGGGAGCCTTGCCAAGCTCGGCAGCCAGCAACTTCGACGTCTCTTTCATTTTCATTTCAATGGCGATGCGCTCGGCGGCCGTCACCAAGCCGGGGTCGGCACTGCGGAAGGCCTCCAACAACAAGGCCAGACCGCCCTCCTTCCGCGCGAGAATGGCACCACGCCAAGCACCCGCCAGCACCTGGTGCGGGGCCTGCGGCAATTTGCGCAGCGAGTCATAGATGGCGATGGCTTGGTCCTCGGTCTGTGCTTTGTTTGTGAGTGCCTCGGCACAGCGGAAGAGTCCCTCGCAAAGGGCAAGCTGGTTAGGCCCGGAGGTCCCGGCCAGCGCGGCCGTCAAGGCTTTTGCGGCCTCGGCTGTGCCGATCTTGCCCAAGGCGCGCGCGGCGGCCTGCATGACCTCGGCGTCGGAATCTTTGAGAAGCCCGACCAGGGCGCTCACCGCCTTTTCGTCGTGGCGCACGCCGATGCTGCCGATCACGCCAACCAGGAGGCGCCCCTTGAACTTGCCGAGAGCGTTACGCAACGCCTCATCCGCCGCCGGTCCCGGCACCGTCTCCAAGCCGTAGCGCGCCATGTGGGCCAGCTTTTCATCGGCCAGCATGGCGGCCAGCGCGGGCACGGAGTCCGTCGTGCCGATGCGGGCGAGTTCGCGGCAGGCGTCGGCCTTGGCATTGAATTCCGCGGTGGATTGCAGCACGGCGATGAGCTTGGCCTCCTGCTCCTTGGTCGGGGTTTGCCCGAAGGATGAATGAACCCCACCGCACATGAGTGCGGCAATGAGCGTGAGTTTGATTTTTGATAGTTGCATGAGCGTGGTTTTTCAGGGTGTAAAATAATTCATTAGATGATCCATGGTTCGCGCATGGCGCGCGAGCGCAGGCGATTGGCTTCCGCGTCATTGACGAACTCCTCCTTGACGGGGTCATACTTCATGTCCCGCTTGAGCCACATGCAGATGTTGGCCGCATGGACGGTGGACATCGAGCGGTGCATGACATCGGCATTGGCCACGGTCTGGCGGCGCGTTCGCATGCAATTGAAGAAATCACGCACGTGGTTCATCGGTCGCTGCGTGCGGGCCATGTATTCGGTCATCACTTTTTTGAAATCGGCGAGCAAGGCGGGCGATGACGCCTCCGTTTTTGTATAGTCGTCGGCCGCGCCAATCCAGCCTTCCGGGCCTTCAAAGCGCTCACCGCATGAGCCGTGCCAGTATTTGTTGCCGCGGGACAGGACCATCTTCACGCCATTGGCAAACGTGGCCACCATGCCGTCGCCGGTCGGGTTGTCCACATACTTGTAATCGACCGGCGAGGTGTCCAAGGCATCGATGCCGGCCTGCGCCTGGGCAAAGGTATGGGCGCCCCATTCGCCAATGCAACTGGTATGGAAATCGTAGTAGCCGCGCCAGCCGCCGCTTACATAACTCGGATCGTAAGGGCGCCACGGGCAGGGGCCGAGCCAGGCGTCCCAATCCACAACCTCTTTGTCAGGCTCGGGTCGCCCCGGCTTTCTATCATAACTCATGATGGCGGCATCCCACGGCGCGATGTGTGCATAGGCGGTGTGCACCTTGCCGAGACGGCCGGAGCGCGCGGTCTCGATGGCAAACACATGATTGGCCTCGCTGAGCCGTTGGGTTCCCGTCTGGTAAACCCGGCCGTATTTGCGTGCGGTCTCCACCACCGCCTGACCCTCGGCAATCGTCATGCTCGACGGCTTTTCGGAATAGACATCCTTGCCGGCGCGCATAGCCAGGGTGGAGGCGAGTGCATGCCAGTGGTCGCCGGTGGCTATCAGCACGCCGTCAATGTCGGTGCGCTCCGCCAGGAATTCACGGATGTCCCGGTGCATCGTGCAATCCTTGGTGCCATATTTGTTGTCAATGGTCTGTTTGACGGCTTCCCGCCGCTCTTTCCTGACGTCACAGATGGCGACAAACTGGACATCGGGCTCACCCATCATCCAGTTCAAGTCATGACTGCCGCGGCCGCCGATGCCAATGCCTGCCATCACGATGCGCTCACTGGGAGCCACGGCCCCGCCCCTGCCCAGCGCCGATGCGGGGATGATCCATGGAATGGCGAATACACTGCTGGCTGCCGCACTTCCCTTCAGAAATTGCCGGCGTGATAGAGAGGGGGTTGCGGGGGGATCGTTGTTCATGGGTTGCTTGGTGTGAATATGTTAGTAATCCGACAGGACGTCCGGGGTCACAAAACCTAAGGAATTTATCGGCGGGCGATCATTCCAAGGCTTTGCCGTAAACCTCGGCTTCAATATAATGGTTCGCGTCGTTGGAGGTGTTGCCGTTGCTGTAGAGACGAACGTAGCGGCCCTTGGCACCCTTGCCGTCGATTAATTTGCCCTCATAGGTCTCGATAAATTCCTTGTCCTTGCCCGCACCCAGACCCGACGAATTGTCGTCGTCGTTATTGAACACGGTGGCCACCCCGGTGATGAAATCCGCATCCTCCGCGACCTGCACGACGACGTCCCGATAGACGCGCGCATCCTGATGATAATGCCAGACGACGATAGCGGCGAGTTGCGCCGGTTTTCCCAGATCGATCTGCACGTATTGCTTGCCCGGACTGAGTTCGACGATGCTGCCGTCGCCGCCTTCCTTGTCCTTGTCGGTGAGCAACTCCAGGCTGCCGATGATCGGGGCCTGATCACTGCTGGAGACTGGCTTGCCGGCGGACAGAAGGGTGGTGCCGGCGGGAACCTGATAGATCGGACGCTTGCCGGGGAGCGGCTTTTCCAGATTGGTGGACTTGATGTTCTTGGGGGTGCCGACGAACAAGGGCTTGGGCAGTTGGATTTCCAACGCCTGCGTGCCCGGTTGGGCAGCGGTCGTCAGTGCGGCGGCCTTATCCTCGGCTGTGGCGGCCAGGCTGAAGGCCAGGCCGAGCGCGGCGCTGGTGGCAAGGATGAAGTGGGGCTGGAGCGTTTTCATGTGAGCTGCGGGCGACATGGCGTGGGGCATGGCAATCATGGCAACGGCTTGAGCATCAAATCCTTGAACTGGACCATCATTGGCGCGCCTGCGTGAAGTTGCAGGGCAAGGGTGGTTCCGTTAGGTCCTTTGGTGCTTTCATTCATCACGTCCACCATCTGGACGCCGTTGACCCAGATTTGGATCAGAGGGCCTTTGGCCAGCAGACGGAAATCGCTCCACTCGGTGGGTTTGATCGCGGCCATGATCTGCGCCTTGTCGCCGGCGCTGCCGTTGGCTTCGGCCTTCACGCTGTTGCCGGCACCATCCTTGAGCAGCAACTTCTGTCCCAACTGGGCGCAGCGGCCGACACCCCGTTCATCATACAGGGTGCCGTAGATGCTCGGTTGCACCGCGAGGTCGGCCTGCAGGCCGCCCACGATCCATTTCGCGGGCTCCATCACCACGCTGCGGAATTGGATGCCGGAATTGCCAAAGGCGTTATCCGGGGTGGTGGTGAATTTGATTTTGCAGTTCAGCTCAAAATCGGTCACGGCGCCTTTCCAGATGAGGAAGGTATTGTTTTTCGCCGGGACCTCCTTGGTGGTTTGGCCGGTGATGCAACCATCCTTGACCGACCACAATTGGCTGTCGCCCTCCCAGCCGGTCAGATCCTTGCCATTGAAGAGGCTTTGCTCCTGCGCTGCGGCAACGCCACAGCATATTGCCAGCACCCATGGTGCCAGCATCGATTTCATCAGGGTTGTCAATTTCATTAGGGTCAGTGGTCTACACCGTTGCATCACGCAATCATTCATCGTTGCCTGAAAATGTTGCACATTTCCCCAGATTTCTTCCGGGTTGATCCTGCCTTGGGCCGGGGTATTAGTCAGCACCCGCCGCCTCGGGATCTCCAGCGACGAGGATTTGGAGACTGAGGGCTAGGGCATCACCGGGATAATCCTCCAGGACTTTCCCGACTGTGCTGCGTGCGCCTTCCAGGTCGCCTCCCAGTGCTTGTTGCACCGCAAAGATGCACAAGCGGAAAGCGTTGAGCTCCGGGCGCCGTTGCCACTGAGCATCTGCATACCAGATATCGGCGGCCTTTTGCAGCAACCCAATGACGGCGGCGCGGGTCTTCGCTGTCTGGCTTATCCGCAGGGAAACCGCAGCGAGGTTGAGCAGGTATTCGAGATTCTCAGGCTCCAACTTCAGCGCTCGTTCCCAGGCCGCCTTGGAAGCCTCCTTCTTCAGCGAGCTAAACGCCACCAGGGCCTGACTGCGGCCGGTTTTCAACACCTTGGAGCGCTCCACCGCGAGGGAGTTGACCTCGCGAGAATCGGCCGTGATCCGCCCGTCCGGTTTGATGCCCGCATGGGTAATGAGCAGATCCCAGGCCAGACAACGTTGGGGAGCCAAGCGCACGGCACGAGCCAGAAGCGCGGGAATGCCGGCAGAGAGCAGCGGATGCCCGCCGAGCACGGGCACAAGTAACACAACTGCACCGTATGCCTCACAGGCAGGGGCGGCCAAGTTGGCATCGGGGTTGTCACACAACTCGCGCAGGCGAGTGAGCCCCGGAGTCAGCACCTCGTTCTGGCGTTTTACCAGAACCTCCGGATCGGGCCTGCCCTGCCCATTTTTCGGCAACAGGGAATACATGATCTTGAACTGCATCAGCGTCAGCGCGCCGAGGGCCTCGGGTCTATCCCGGCACAAGGTCACAGCCTGTTTCATGAGTTCGAGGCTTTGCCGATCCTCATCCGCCTGATCCGGTGTGACCTCGCGGCGCATGCGATGCAGGGAGTTGACGAGGAAGTTGACTTTGAGCTGGAGCGCCAGATGGCGCAGGAAGAGCTCCGGCTTGGCAGGAGCCACTTCAATGGCCTTCATGGAACTGGCAAGCGTCTCACGGGCCAGAGCAAAGATAGCATTCGCGCGCTCCTCGGACTGGGCCTGGAACTGGAGCGCCTGCTGCAGATGGGATAGGTCAATGTCGCCAGACCCTTCGAAGCATTTGAGCATGAGTGCCTGTGCTTGATGCTGCGCCATGGCCAGCCAAGACTCCCATGCCTGAGGTGCCACTTCCGTGGCGCGGCGGGCCATGCGTGCGCCTTCCTTGGTGCCTCGCAGACACAGGGCCAGGCCGGTTAGGCCGGGTATATCCTCGGGGTTTATTTCCAAACGCTTGCGGCAAATCTCCACCGCCTCCTTGAGCCGAAGGTCACCTTCGGCGTTGCGGCCGTTGATTTTCAGGAGGCATCCCAACCGGTAGCGACACGCCGCGTCCCGTGGCTCGGCCACAGCCTGCTGCACCAGATTTTCGCACTCCACCTGTAACGGCTCAAACCGGATATCATAGATCAAGCCCAGGTGGTCGAAGATCCTGGGTTCCCATCTAACGCACTCGAAGTTGGCTCTCAAATGGTCGGTGAGCGCCGCCGCGCTTGTTGTGCCCGCATCCATTTTGCCCTTGGCAAGGCAGGTGTCCAGATTGCGTTGGGCGCTTGCAAGTCCTTGTTTGGCCGCCTTGCGAAACCACTTCACAGCCTCAGCAACGTCTTTGTCCACGCCGATGCCATAGGAGTAGCAGATGCCGAGATTGTTTTGGGAGTTGGCATGTGCCTGATCGGCGGCCTTGCGAAACCACTTCACGGCTTCGGTCACGTTCTTTTCAACTCCCATACCATCGGAGTAGCGGAGTCCCAGACTATATTGGGCTTCGGCGAAGCCCTGCGCGGCCGCTTTGCGATACCATGTTACAGCTGCGCCAGAGTCCCGTGCCACGCCGGTGCCTGTCTGATATAACAAGCCGAGGCTGTATTGGGCGGTGGCATGTTCCTGCTCGGCGGCCTTGCGAAACCACCTTACCGCCGCCTCCTCGTCCTTCGGCACACCTAGACCATCACGGTAGCAGACGCCGAGATTGTATTGCGAGCCGGCGTTGCCCTGTTCGGCAGAGCTGTGAAACCACTTCACGGCTGCCACAAAGTCTTGTTTCACGCCAGCACCCTGATAGTAGCAGACGCCAAGATTGTATTGCGAGCCGGCGTCGCCCTGCTCGGCAGCCCTGCGAAACCACTTTGCGGCTGCGGCGGTGTCCTTTGCGATTCCCTCACCCTGATAGTAGCAGTGCGCCAATGTTGATTGAGCTCTGGCGAGGCCATGCTCGGCAGCCTTCTGCAACCACTTCACGGCTTGTGTTCGATTTCGTTCCACACCTTCGCCCCTGGCATAGCAACCGCCGAGATTGAATTGGGCCCAGGCATCGTCCTGCGCGGCGGCCTTGCGATACCACTTCACGGCTTCGGCGAAGTCCTTCTCGACGCCGACGCCCATGGCGAAGCAACTTCCGAGAGATGATTGAGCCACGGCGTATCCCTGCTCGGCCGCCTTGCGATACCACCTTACAGCTTCCACAAAGTCTTTCTCCACGCCTTCGCCGTTTTGATAACAACCACCGAGATTGAATTGAGCTTTGGCGTAGCCTTGCGCGGCAGACTTGTGCAACCACTTCACGGCTTCAGTTGGGTCCTTCCCAACCCCTTCGCCGGTGGCGTAACAGCGGCCTAACATCGCCTGAGCCATGGCATCACCTTGCTCCGCCTTGGCTTGGTATTGCGCGAATTTGGCGGGATCGAACGCGTCGCCGCAGACTGGTTGTGCATAACTCCAGGTGCCGCACCAACCCACCGCAAGCACCAGAGAGGCAAGGCATTTGACAACCCTTGCGCAACGATCATAGTCTCCGGATTGCAGCACCAGGCAGGTGGGGTCCGGTTGCTCATCCTGATAAGGTGGACTCGGCGAGCGACAGTTAGAGCGCTTGTTTTTTGGAGATGCAATCATGGATTGCCAGTTGTTGGGGAGGGGTGAACGCGTTTGGCCCATTCCTCCAATTTGTCGTCGAGCGACCCGCGTTGGGAGAGGCTGACAAAATCCGCTTGCCGAACGATGCCACGCTCATCGAAAGCCACGAAGAAGGAGTGCCTGCCGCCAACGAGGAACTCGTCGCCGTCCCCTCCGTACGGGCCAAAGGCCCACCAGTGCACCGTCCACCCCGGCGTTTCCCACAAGTAGGCGGCGGCGGGCGGGCGGTCACAATGGCGGGAGCTGGCCCCCAACCGGCGCTCGACTTCCAGCCGTGTTGTCACTCCGGGGACGATGAACTTGACTTCGCTGTGTTCGATCTTACGTCCATTCCGGACCTCCGACGAGAGCGGTGGAACTGGCAGGATTCCCACACAGCCTGTCTGGAGCGTGAGCACCAGCGGAAGTAAAACGAACCAGGTGAATATTCTATTCATGGGGGTGTTATTGTTAGGGTGGCGGCAACTATCACTTGTTGCGGGAAGAATTTTCCAGCAACGTCACCAGCGGCTGATCGCCGCGGGCTTTTGCCACGTCACGCGCGGTGGTTTTGTTTTGGGGATTGAGGGCGTCGGGGTTGTCCTAACTAGATTTGATGGATCTCAATGAGCCGCTGCGGATATTGGAGTGCAAGGAGCACCTAGTTCGGGAGCGCGGTGAAAATGTTGCGGTCTGTGTCCCAGCGCAGTTTGGCCTTGTGATCGATGTATTTCTCGCCCTGTTTGATCGAGAACGATGCATTGAACACGAGCCCGTTGGATTTCCAGCCAACGAAGGACAGATCGAAAGGGATTCCTACCGCCTTTGCTTGCTTCTCAAGGCCAAGGGCTTTGAGAACGTCCTGCTGCTGGAATTGCCGCAGGCCCTGTTTATGAATCCATGCCCAAATCGTGGTATGATGCCGATCCTCGATGATCTCCAGGGCCACCATCTCCTGCTTGGGATGCCAGATCGCCACGGGAGCGACTTGCTCGTTGCCGTATGCCGCGCGCAACTTGGCCTCCGTGCCAAACCCGAGCAATTCCTCCGTGTTGTTACTCGTATCGATAAGACAGGGCAAGCCGTAGCGTTCGTAGATCACCCAACGCTTGTTAGAACTGCGGCTGACCATGGCATTGCGGTAGTCGCGGGTGAGCAATGCAATGCCGCGGCGGGACATGTTCCGCAGCCCATCATGGTCGCCGTCCAATTGCGCTTTCAAGGCGGCAGTGAAAGCAGGGACACGCTCCTTGGGAATCCCGTGCCAGCGGCTTCCGATCGCGCGGGCTGCGAGTCGCCGGATGGAGTTGCCCTCCATCTGCAACACGGGCAGGCAAGCCTCGGGAATCCTCGGATCGAGCGAGGTCTGCAAACTGCGCATCGCATCGTAGCGGGTCTCGATGTTGCGACTTTGCAATTGCTTCAGCAGCAGCGTGACGTTGGGTTCAGCCCGCGCCGGCAGCATGGTGGTAAGCAGGAATCCGACGACGAGTATTTGGTTTGTTAAGTTCATGACTGTGGTGGAAATCAAATGGGGGGGGCTTGATGATTGTAGGCTGGTTGCTGTGAATTCTAACTATTGGAGATGTGCTCACGGGGTTTGACAGTTAGGAATGGGGGGAGGATGTTATTTTCTCGGTGATGGCGGTGCCTGGGCCTTGAGCGCCGCGAGGATCTCCGGCGTGCCGAACGTGCCGGCGGCATCGATCGGAGTGGCTCCTTCCAGATTTTTCACCTGCGGTCGGGCACCCTTCGCCAGCAACAGCTTGACGATTTTCAATTTATCCGCGGCGTTGCTTTTGTTGATGGTATCCAAGGTCTGCTGCGCAGCTTCCTCTGGCTGTCCTGCCATGGTTTTGGCGTCGTTCCTGCCAATTCGGACGATGGTCGCATTGTGCAGCGGGGTGTTGCCTAGCGCGTCGGCCACATTGACCGGTGCCTGGTGATCGAGAAGCAAGCGGACAATTTCCACCGCACCCACGGTGGCGGCTACGTTGAGCGGTGAATTCTTGAATTGATCGAGGGCTGCTGGTGGGGCACCGTGCTCTAGCAGAATTCGCACCGCCTCGAGTTGGGCGGATGCTGCGGCGACATGGAGCGGAGTGCCGCCGTGGCTTTCCGTGGCCGCCACGTCCGCCCCCTTTTCGAGGAGCAGACGGAGCACCTCCACATTACCGGCTTGGGTCGCCAAGTGGATAGGCTGGCATCCATTACTATCCCTGGCAGTGATGTTGGCCCCTTTCTCTAGCAGGAGCGCGGCGGTTTTCGCATCGGCAGTATACGCCGCGTTATGCAACGGGATGCGTCCAAAAAGGGTGTCCTTCGCATCCACCTCAGCCCCCTTCGAGAGCAACAGCTCAACCACTCCCGCATTCCCGACTGCGGCAGCCCAATGCAGGGCACCTTTCCCCTCGCGATCCTTGGCCCGCATGTCCGCGCCTTTGTCGAGCAAGAGTGCCGTGATTTTCAGTGAGTCATCAAACGGGCCGCACTGTCCTAACGATTGAGTCCCAGTCCTCAAGTCAGTTGGCGACACCCTACCTCCAATGGCCGCGACCATAAGCGCCGTCATTCCCTTTTTCTTTTCGGCCCCATTCACGCTGGCCCCTGCGCCGAGCAACAGGGTCACGGTTTCCAGTCGACAATGTCCCGCAGCACTCATGAGGGCTGTATCACCGGAGTTGCTCACTTCATTGACGCCAAACTGATGGTCCAACAAAAACCGCACCGCCTCTGGACTTGCCGAGCCCGCGGCGAGGTGAAGGGCGTTCCTGCCATGTTTTTGGGTCGCCTTGAGATCGGCCCCGGCTGCAACCAGCAGTTTCAGGAGATCCGCCCGGCCAGCCTCCGCCGCATTGAGCAGGGGCGTGAATTCCTGGCCGTCCCAGGCGTCCAGGTTAGGGTGGAGTAGCAGCAATTTTTCGACGAGCCCTTTACTCCCGTCCTGGCATGCCCGGTGGAGCGTGGTGGTGCCGTCGGACTGTTCCAATTTGGGATCCGCGCCACGATCCAGCAAAAGGTTGCAGATTTCATCGCTCCAGGTCGCATCGTGCAGGGCGGGACCACCGTTTTTGTTCACGGCATTGACCTCCGCGCCGTGGTCGAGCAACAGACGGATGATTTCCATGTCACCATTGATGACCGCAAAATGGAGCGGCCGGGTGCCAAGGGGAACCTGGGCCGCATTCACATCCACCTTGCGCGCGAGCAGGAGTTTCACCACTTCCGCATTGCCACCCAGCGCGGCGTTGTGCAACGGGCGAGTGCCTAGCTTCATCTCCTCCGGGTTCGCCCCATGCTCGAGCAAATAGGCCACGGCCTTGCTGTTAGGATAATTTACCGCAAGATGCAATGGCGTCGGTTCGTCCGCCGACAGGTCACCACGGACACTTCCGCCCTGCTCCACCAGCAAGCGCAGGATGGCCAATCGCGACGACTCTTCCTCAGGGCTGGGGGCAAAGGATTTCTGACAGGCTTTCAGCGCCTCACGGGCGGCGGTCCTCGCCGGACCTGGGGAAGAGTTGACAGATGAAAGCAACACTTGCGTCAAATCGGCTATGCCCTCATTGTTGGAAATCGCAGCAGCCCGCAACATGGGCGTCATGCCGCCGTCCGCCTTGGCGTTCACCTTGGCCCCGGCCTTGAGAAGGACCCTGACGATTTCCATATTCCCCGCGACCACCGCATAATAGAGTGGCGAGGCCCTGAGTTTCTCATCCGCTAGATTCACCAACTTCGCGTCCTTCTTCAACAGCCGCACCACGACCGCGGCATCCCCGGCACGCACCGCGTCATGAATCTCCGCCGCCACGGCCACGGCGGAACATCCCAAAATCAGCGCCGCGGACACGACGCGGAGGAGTTTCGTATTTCTAATTGCTAGATATACGCCGCGTGGGCGAATGTTCATGGGAAAGGCGTGGCGCGTATCACAGCAGAAATGTGAGGCGGCCTGTAACAGACAGGCGGGACACATGCCGCTGCGGCCCTGTTGGGCAAGCGGGGTGCCACACGCCGGGCAGATGGGAGGATCCGTCATGGCAGTGTTCAAACTGGTGAATTTTATTCATTGGGTCAATGACAAATGGTTGATATTTGAAGTGGTTTCGCCAAGCTGCCATGCAGGGTTCCGGCGGCGCTCAATTCAATCTCGGCTTGTGTTATGAGAATGGCAGTGGTGTATTACGGAGCGTTGGCTCAGAGGTCGGCGTGGAGAAGGTGCGCGCCGGCTGGGTATAACAGGCCGACTCCCCGATCTAACGAATAATTCCGGCCCGAGAGCCGGGCCGGATTCCCAATGAACAGCAGCAACTCCCCCAACTCCAACCAACGACCTACAATGAAATCACCATGGAAACCGGAATGGCATATCATGATCGGTGCCGCGGCGGCGGCCGCATGGCTGGCTGATCCAGCACTGGCGGATATCGCAGCAAGCCTGCCGGAGGGTTTTGCGATTCCCTCCTGCACCTTGTCGCCGGACGGACGTCTCGGTGTGTTGGTGCCCGATGGTGACCGCTACCAAGAGAACAACGGCAACCGACTGGTCGATACCGCCACGGGCAAGGAAGTGGCACTGATTCTGGCCGGAACCGGCATGGAGCACATGAACCATGGTGGTATCTATCCGCAGTGGGCTGAAGACGGCAGTGGACTGCTATGGCTGGTGGGCGGCAAGTGGGTTCCCCGCGCCATGGTTTACTTGCTAATTGCGGACGGCAAGGTGAAGTGGCAGCAGGACCTGTTGACCCTGTCACAGCAGGAAATTCTCAAGCAGGTGCGCAAGGCCGACCCGGTCGCTTATGCTGCCGCGATGGAGGAAAACAAACGCCCCGGGACAGCCTATCCGGATGGTTTCACGATCGACGTGAAGGTCGTCGGAAGAGAAGACGGGCTGCCCCTGCGTTTTCTCGTCGCGCTGACTGCCGACCCGCTACACCTCAATTGCCCGCTCGGGGGGAAAACCCTCAGCGGTCGGATTTATGAGCCTTTGCCTTCCGAACGCAAACCCTTTGATGTCATGCCCATGGGTGAGGTCGTGGAAGCAAGGATGCACGGCATACTGGCGGCGGATGGCTCGATCACCTGGTCGGGCTTCAGGGTGGGCACCGGCGTGAAGGCGGCGAAGAGGCACCAATACCTAACTGGCGGAGAGTGGCGCGGAGACCTGCCGGAAGATCTCGCGACCAAGGTCAGCAAAGCCGTGCCCGAAGCCATGGCCGCGGTTCAGGCATACGTCAGGCAACACCCCGAGGAGCGGTGCTGGAGCATCGTGCTCATGGCCGAGCCACGCGCGCCGGACTCACTCGCTGTCGATTTTCTCATGGTGATCGATTCTAACAGCCCTAACCCGCAGGGTTCTGGCGTGCCGGGCCGGCGGGAACGGGTGGATTTCCCTCTGGCAGCCGAGATTGCGGGGTCGCTGACCGGAAGTCTTGAGGAAGATGGCAGCATGACATGGGGGAAGTTCAACATGGTGACCGGAGCCGAAGCTCTCCGCCGCCGCGTCGCCATGAAGCAGGACGACGCCTTCCAGACCGAGGCACGGGCGGAAATTAGACGCCGCGTGGAGGCCGCCGCAGCGGAAACCATGGCCGCCTTGCGCACATTCGCGACCACCCAACCGGTGCAGGATGACGTGTGCAGAGCGGAATTCGAGACAAGGCACCTGTCGGAGCGCCATCCTGGCGTCCGGCCCTATGGCTTCGCGCTGACGCTGGAACCGGCCTACGTCAATTCGCGCCAAGTCAGGATGCCGCTGGAGGCCGAGTTCCAGGCACGTCTGGAAGGTGTCGTGCAGACCGAGGGCACCCTCGTATGGGCTGACTTCGCCCTCCTCCGCGGCGAGAATGCCCGCAAGGCCCGCAACGATAGCCACGTCGCACGCTACCATGCCGGATGGCCATCGTTTCTTGCACCATATACCATTTACCGTGCTGCCACCCGGTAGAATGCCGCATCGTCAGGCGCGGCAAAATTGCAGCCGATTTAACCTTGCGCGTTGACTGTTGTTTGCGGAGCCATTCACACGGGCTCCGGCCGCGAGCAACAGCGTCACGTTTTGCAGTCGGCAATGTCCCGCGGCGCTCATGGTGTCAGCAATGTCCATGTCGCTGGTTGGTTAGCATTTCGGGGTTATCGACGACGATAAATCTTTTCAAGCTCATCGCTTCGCGCGGTCACCGCGTCAGCCTCCTTCCAGCGTTGCATATAAGAGGGGATGTTTCATTTTGTGCCTCCGGTTGTTTGTTAGCATGTTGAACGCCTCACTTGTCGCGCGGATACTTTTCGAGCAGTGTCACCATTGCCTGATCGCCGCGGGCTTTCGCCACGTCGAGGGCGGTGGTTTTGGTTTGGGGATTGGGGGCGTCGGGGTTGGCGCCGGAGACGAGCAGGGCGCGCACGGCACGCAACTGGCCGCCGGAGGCCGCCACCCAGACGGGCGGTTTTTCGTTAGGACCGGTGGCGTCCGGCGCGGCGCCGTGGGTTAGAAGCACGGCCATGCTGGCGGTTTTGCCGGCGGCCGCCGCATGGGCCAGCGGGCTGATGCCATTCACATCGAGCACCTTGGGGTCCGCGCCGAGATCCAGCAGCACCTGCACGGTCGCCACCCTGGATATGGCAGCGGCCAGCGCCAGCGGCATGACCTTGTGATACATTTCCTTGTTCACCTGGGCGCCCGTCCCGACCAGCGGTTTGATCAGCGTGCTGCGGCGCATAGCGATGGCGCCGAAGAGCAAGCCGGGTTTGGTGTTATCCTCAGCCTCAGGCTTGGCACCGTGCTTGAGCAGCAGGCTGACCACCGCCAGGGTGTCCTCATCCGCGGTGCTGGCACCATTGGCAACCATCACCAGCGGCGTGAAACCGAACGGGGATTTGGCATTCGGATCGGCTCCGGCGGCAAGGAGTTTGGCTACCAAGCGCTCGCGAATGGCATCGGACTTTTCGATGCGCAATGGCAGAATCGCGGCGAGCAGCGGTTGCAGCTCCACACCCTTGGATGCAAGCCCGGGTCCGCCTGTCTTCAACAGCCAATCGACGACATCCTCATGGCCGCATAACAGTGCCAACTCCAAGGGCACGGGCCATGGAATGTTAGACCGCATCTCGTCAGGAATTATCGCCAGCATTTCCTTGGCCACGGGGAGATTCCCGCCGGTGCAGGCTGCGCCAAGCAACCCGACGTCCTGGTTGGGATCCTTGGGAAACCTAGCCTTGCCCCGCAGGGCTTGCACCGCTGCCGGACCGCCGGTGCGGGCGGTAGCCAGCAATGGAGTGTAGCCTAACGGGTTGGCACGATCGGGATTAGCTCCTTTCTTCAACAGCATTTCGATCAGGGCGGGATCACCGCTGCTACACGCGGCGATCAGAGGAGTGTCGGAAGTTTTCCAGCTAGAATCCGAATCCACGGGAGCCCCGGCTTCGAGCAAAGCCAGCGCCGCCTCCCGCGATCCGAAAGCACAAGCTTCGGCGAGCGGCAATTGATCTGGCGTGCCCTTCACATCCGCCCCCGCCGCAGCCATCCGTAGCCAATTTCCATGTCGCCGAACGAGGGTTCGTTGCTCGGATCGATGGACGCTGGCAGCAGGTGCTTCAGGCCAGCACATTCCACGGTAAGCCAGCGGCCAGACGGCAAGGACTCCATGCCTTTGCCGAGTGGCAGCTCGTCGTCGTCAGGCACATAGGCGCGAAATGTGGCAGGGTGCGCGATCACCGGACCACTCCAAAGCGGGTCTGCGTGATTTCTAAGAAACGGCCTCTGGATGAACACGGACGGTTCGGCGCTATTGAGTATGGCCATGGATTTGCAGCCCTTGCCCGCAGTGATTTCGATGAAGTCGCGGCCATCCTTTTCGATCATCGGGACACGCGTGGCACCCGCAGCGGGCGTGGCCTCCCGTTGCCACTCTAACTGTAGTGTCGGCTCATCCAGAACAAATGGCAGCGTTTTGAGCAGGTCCCAGCCCAGCCTTCCGGAAATGCCTTCGCCATACATCTTGACGGACTCCTGTGACATTTCCGACAGATTGTAGGGAGCCAGATGAACGTCCGTGGCCGTTGCCGCGCCGCACTGCAAAACATCAACCCGAAAGCGTTTGTTTTCGCCGCTGCCGCGGTCCCCGATGAAACCCGTCATCAGACCGCAATTCGAAACCACGGGCAGTTTGAGCCGTGCCGCCACCTGGGGATCGATGCAGGACGAACGCCAGCCGGTGGCGATCATAAACCATCCGGCGTCGGCACCATTGATCGTCACTTTTGCCAGCACCCAACCGCCCGCCCACCGCAGGGGCACCGGTTCCAGCGGTGCCTCCGCTGCCAGTTCGAATGCGGGCTCCAGCGGAAACGCCAGGGAGGAACCGGCGAGCAGCCGCGCAGAACCGGCGAGCAGCGCGAGAGAGACCGTCAATACTGTTAGAAAATGACCGTGCAGGCGAGCCCGCCAGGAAAATCCGGAGCGCAAAGCGGCAAGCGTCTGTGAGGAGGCGGGATTCATTTGATTGCTCCTGTTGTATGTTAGATCAGTGATGCCTGATTTTTGTCGTGCTGGTTTTCCAGCGAGTGTCACCCTTCGCGGGCAGTTGACACGATCAGAGCAACCGGCATAATCCAGTTGTGGCCAATGACTATCAAGTCAATTCCATCCAGCCGCTTTGGTTAAGTGATCTTCCAAGATCCCGACAATTTAGGAGATCCTAAGCAATGCGGCTGGCTCCGGCTTCAAGCTGTTGCCCAAGGTGAGGGCGCTCATCTTGAGCATGACGCGGAGCAGCCACGGTCACGGCACTCAGAGTCTTCGGCAGGATGCCGAAGGCAGCCGCCAAGATGGCGGCGCTCCCCAGTGCGTTCGCGCCACCTCTGACCTCTAACCACGGCGCGGGCTTCAGACGCGTAGGAAATTGCGGATGAGGCGCAAGCCGGCGTCCTGGCTTTTTTCCGGGTGGAACTGGCAGGCTAGCAGATTGGGCCTCTCGATGGCGGCGGCAAACGTCTCGTTGCCATAAGTGGTGTCCGCCGCGATGAGGGCGGCGTCCTCGGGCACCGGAAAATACGAATGCACGAAATAGAAATACGGTTCGGCTCCCAACCCTTGCCAGCAGCCTTGCGTGGGCGTGCGTGGCACCGCCGCATTCCAGCCCATGTGGGGGATCTTCAGGCCGGGGGCCTCCGCAAAGCGCCGCACCTGTCCTTTCACCAATCCCAACCCGGCCACGCCGGGGCTTTCCTCGCTGCCATCAAACAAGATCTGATAGCCCAGACAAATCCCCAGATACGGCTTGCCGGCAAGCACCCAGGCGCGGATTGGATCCAACAAATCCCGGCCTGCCAGTTGGGCCATGCAATCGCCGAAGGCACCGACGCCGGGCAGGACCAGATGGGTGGCGTCGGTTAGATCCTGCGGGGCGGCGGCGAGCTGCGGCGCGACGCCGATGGCGGCGAGCGCGTTGGCCACGCTGCGGAGGTTGCCGGCACCGTAATCAATCAACGCGACCTTCACAACGCTTGCTTGGTGCTGGGGATGCCCTTGACCCGCGGGTCGCGCTCGCAGGCCTCACGCAAGGCGCGGGCCAGGCCTTTGAAGATGGCTTCCGCGACGTGATGGCCGTCGCGGCCGTAGAGGAGTTCGACGTGGATGTTAGCCCGCAAATTGGAGGCCACGGCGCGGCAAAATTCCTCGACGAGAGTGAATGGGAAATTCGGCGCGGAGGGCGTGCCGGCAGGGGCCCGGAACTCGAGGTGCGGACGGTTGCTCAGATCGATGACGACGCGGGCGAGCGTTTCGTCCATCGGCAGATAGGCGCAGCCGTAGCGGTGGATGCCTTCCTTGGTGCCGAGCGCCTCGCGCAGGCAATCGCCAAGAACAATCCCGACGTCCTCAACCGTGTGGTGGAAATCCACCGCCAGATCGCCCGTCGCTTTCACGCTTAGATCAAACAAGCCGTGCTTGGAGAACAAGGTGAGCATGTGATCGAAAAACGGGATACCGGTATCAATCGAGGAAACTCCCGAACCATCGAGGGCAATGGAAAGTTCGATAGCAGTCTCCGCGGTTTTGCGGGAACGGGTGGCGGTGCGTGCGGTTGGCATGAGTCCTAACAAGTAATCATTTGCCGGCGGGCTTCACGACCGGAGCCTTGACTTCAGCCTGCAGCAGCTTGAGGTATCGCTCAGGCAGACCGGCGGATTCCGCTTCGGAGATGGCTTTTTCCACGGTCTCGGCAGCGGCGTCGTTGTGGATGGATTTCCATGTGGTGCGGAAGATTTTGCCGCCATCCGGGGTGGGCGCGGGTTGGCCTCGCAGCTGGGTGAGGCGCTGCAATTCCGCTTCGGCGAAGCTGTTATCGTCTTCGAGCGACTGCCTGTGTGACAGGTGCGGGGTCACCCAGGGAAGCTCGGCTTTCTTTTCTTTTTGATAGAGTGCTTCGATCTCCACGGCTTGCTCGGCCAGCGCGCGCTTGGAACTTCCGCCATCGCGTTGGGACAAGGCTTCGGCCTCCGCCGCTTGCTTGTCCATGCGCTCATCAAAGGTGGCAAGTTCGTTGGTGAGCTGGGCGCGGAATGCTTGCAGGGATTTGATCACCAGGGGCAACACCTCGCGGTAGCTGGTGCTGGATTGATAGTCCTTGTCAAATTCCACAAAGTTGCGGAGCAGCACGAGCGATTGCGCTTTGTTGGCTGCGTCGCGGATTTTCGCCTCGAACACGCGGGCATCCAGATCAAAGGCATTGGCCCGGTAATCCGCGGCAAGGATCATCATTCCCTGCAGCTTTCTGCCACCGGCCGCGACCACCGCGCTTTCATCGGTTAGTTTTTTCAGAATACCCTGCGCATCCTTGAGCCGGTCGCTCTGGGGGAATTTGGTGATGAAGGATTTCACCGCCTGGCAGCGTTGCTGGTAGTCGTCTTCGGTGAGCAAGTCGGGCGTGGGCAGCAACTTGGCGATCGCCGCGAAGGCTTGCTCGTCGGGCTTGTCGGTGATGATTTTGACCACGTCCGTTTTGGGCACGATTTTGATGTCCTTGATGCCCTTGTTCACCCGGTTGACTTGGTACTCGATGACATAAGCGCCACCCTGTTCCCGGATGATCTTGCCATCCAGAACCTTGCCGTCTTTGAGGGTGAAAGTGTCTGCCAACCCCAACCCCGCAAAACCATAAACCCAAAACAATGTTGAAGTGAACGAAGAGATTTTCATCGGCTTGAGGGATTGACGCGCACGGAGTATTCACCCGTTCCCCCCCGAAGGCAAGAGGACATCTCGCAAGTCGTCGGGGGTCGCAGCCATCCGGGCGCTGCCATCCGGCAGGATGATTTTCACCGCGCCGCTGGGCACGGCGTCGCCGCCAACGCCTGCGCGTTGCTTGAACTGACGCAGCGGCAAGCGTTCGACAGCGGTCTGCAAGGGTTCCGGCAGATCCTTGCCGAGCACCAGCAAGGGTGCGTAGTGCCGCACCAGTGCGGCTTGAATCAGGTCCGTGTGCAGCACCGGTCGCTCCACGACCGACCGCGGCAGCATCACGGCCAGACGGCTGAAGGCTTCCACCAAGGGACGTTTGCGTGCTGCCAGGCGACATTCCGCGAAGGACATCAATCCGGCCGTGGAATCGTCAAACAACATGACCAGGTCGCTGATCGGAAGATCGAGGACTTTGGCATTGTCGGGACACTCCTTGAGAAAATTGGACTCCGTAAAGCGCTCGGCGGCGGTGCTCGCCAGATCGTCCGCCCACGCGAGCCACTTTTCCTCCCCCGTGATGTCCGCCAGATCCAGCGCGGCTTGGATGGCCAGACTGTAAAGAAAGGCCCGGCCCGCGGCAATCGGCGGTGGGGTCTTGGTGGCATACATCCAGAGCTGCGGGCCGTCGGTAAAGGTCTTGCGGGCCTGCTCCAGCAAGGTCACCGCCTTGTCGCGGAGCGCGGGGTTGCCCGTGGCACCAAAGGCCGCCGCATAGGCGGAAACCATCCGAAACGTGGTGGCGGCATGTGCCGTTTCATCTCTCACCGCGGCACCCAGGCGTTCCTCACGAACTTTGAGCAACATCTTGCGTGCGGTCTCAAACCGCGGCTTGAAGGCGTCCGGGGTGAGCGCAAGTTCAGCGGCGATCTGAGCCATCGGCTTGACCAAGCCAAGGGTGTTGCAGCGGAAAAACTCGCGGGTGGGATCATCTTCGGATGGCAGGTTGCCCAAGCCGCGCATCCCGGTGGCGGCGATCCACCATGCGGCGTCTTGCGGCGGCAGTGTCTTTTGGATTTCTTCCACCGACCACAGCCAGGACTTGGTGAGAGTGCCCGGTGCGGACCCAAGCGCGAACAAGCCATCACGGGTGGCATACGTTTTTTCAGCAAAGGCGAGCACTCCGAGCGCCCGCTCAAGCGCCAGCGGATTGCCCGTTGCCTGATAGGCGCGACACAAGGCGACGATGGCGCGGGCCTGGCTGTTGGCTTCCCGATCAAACACCGCATAGGCCCAAGTCGCCGCACGCCGCGACGCAAACAGCCCGCCATCGAGCGGGTCGAACATCGCACTGGGCAACAAGTCCGCCATCAACTCTTGGACGGTCTTCAGACTCAGGGCGCGGATTTCCTTCGGCAGCTCGGGATGGATCGCCGCGCTTGCCAACAAGTCGATGACTCCTGAGGGAAACAGTCCGCCCGCCTTATCAAAGGAACGCGAACCCGGATCGTAGAGCGAGACCAGTTGCCGGATAGCCTTGAGCACATCGGCGGCGGGATCCTTGCTGACCCGGGCCGGGTCGGTGCGGCGGGTGAGCCTGGCCCGGCGTCCCTGATTGTCCATGGCGCTGTTGTTGGTCACATATTCGGGATTCTTCACCCAACTGCTGTTGACCATCGCATGGGACTTGTAAAACAAATCCCGGGCACTCTTGGGCACCTCCGCGGACACCGGAATCCAAGCCACCGGATTGGCCTCGGGCGTCAACCAAACCAACAGCGGCAATTGCAGCGGACGCTGGATTTCAGCCGCCAAGTCCGCCGTCAACAATCCGACCTCGCGTGCCGCATCCCCATCGACCAACACCGGCACATACTGCTCGTTGATCAGTGTCACCAAGTTGGCATCCGCCGCCAGCTCGCTCAACACCTTGCGAAACGCCGTCTGCTGCGGCACGGCAATCACCAGAAACACCAGGCGCTTGGCCGCCTTGGCATGCTCGAAGACCGCCTTGGACCATGGCTGCCAATGAATCGGCGAACTGGCCTGGCCCGCGTATACCCCACCCGGCAGCCCCGCCATCCCGTTGCTCCGCAACTCCGGCGCCACCGTCGCCGGGGACTCGACCATCGCCGCAGGCGTGCGTTTCCGACAGGAACTCCCGCCCAGCAACATGGCGCCCATCACTGCGGTGCCCACCAGCTTGGAAATAATCGTGGAATTCATAATGACTTGGATTAACGCCCGTTTGCAGCTCGTGTGGCTCTGACCTAAAGAAAATACTTCCCCTGTGGCAAGCACAAGCTAGTTTGCGCCTACAATTTCTTACCAAGTGTGACCAGCATTGCCGTTTCCAGTCAAAAAGGCGGGGTGGGTAAAACCACCCTATCCATCAATCTGGCCCATGCCTTTGCGCGGGTCGGCATCAAAACCTTGTTGGTGGATGCCGATCCCCAAGGCTCCGTCGGCCATTCCCTCACCCGCCAGTCGCGCCTGCTCACCGGGTTTTACGATTTTCTAACAGATCCGACGCTCCCGCTGGAACGCCTGGTGGTGCCCACGCGGCTCGACACCTTCGCGCTGGTGGCCAGCGGCCATGCCAGCGATTACGAAGCGGGCGGGGGGGGCAATGGCTCCCATCTGGCACGGGTGCGTGCGTTTCTGCGCGCGGTCGCGGCCCGCGGCTTCGACCTCTGTCTGATGGATACCGCCGCCGGGCTGTTCGGCGTCACCGGCGATGTCATCGCCTCCTGCGATGCGGTCCTCATTCCGCAACAAGCCGAACCGCTGGGCATTCGTTCGGTGCCCAAACTGCTGGAGGGCTTGCAGCGGCTGCGCATCACCAATCCGCGCCTCAACGTGCTCGGCGTTTGCCTGTCGATGGTCCAACCCGAGTTGGCGGACAGTCGTGAAGCCGCCTCGACGCTGCGCCAGATCCTGCCGCCGGATTGGGTCTTTCAAACACACATTCCACGGGATCCCCTGTTTATCCGCGCCAGTGCCCGCGGTCTGCCGGTGGGCCTGCTCGGGGCGGGTGGCGGCGTGCAGCGGGTTTTCGATGCCCTCCGCAACGAGATCGAGGCCAAGCTGGGAAACGCCGCCGCCCGGTCCAACCCTCCCGTCTAACTCGTCCGGCGGTTTTGATAGGACAGGATGAAGCTGGCCAGCATCCAACAGCCAAACACCAGTCCCGTTAGAATCAGGCCGCAGGATTGTCCCGTGGCGAACTCTCCCTTGGCCGCAGCGGCCCGGGCCGGCTTGCCCGGCGCCTCGTTGGGCTCCGGCTTTTTCAACCCGGCAAACGGCAGCGGCTTTTGCAGTGCCAGGAAAATGTTCCGGTATTGCTTGTCCCGGTAATCGTTGCGAAACGTTTCCGCTTCCCGGACTAACAAATCAATCCGCTCGTTGACGAAAAACTCCGACGCCGGATACACCGCCGGCGCATCCGGCCACACTTTCATGGTTTCCACCTCCAGCTTGCTGCCGTAGCGGGCGATGCGGGCGATGCGGGCCACCAAATCCGCGGCCTCCTGGGGCGTCTCCGCGCCGGCCGCCAGCAAGCGCCGCAGCCCCTCCTTGAGCAACTCAAAGCGCTCGGCATGAGCCGCGTTCATCGGTTCGCGCTGGTCCCGGATCAGATTGATTTTGCGCTGCAAGCGGAGTCGCTCGAACTCGAACGGATTGCGGGTCGCCTGCGTCACCACCATGCCCTCGTAGGCATAGCGCAAGGGCATCAGCACGGATGGCACCGGTGCCCCGCCCCGCTCACGGTCGATCCCGACGTTTTCAAACAAGCCGCGGTTCATTTCCCGATAGGGCACCAGCGCGCCGGCCAACAACATTTGCGGCACCAATAAGAGCGGCACCGCGGTCAACGCCGCCCGCTCGGTATTGACCACGGTGGAAACCACCAGCGCCAGTGCCGTGCCGGTCCACGCCGTGAGGGTCATCCACAGCCAATGCTCCAGCACCATCCCGTGGATATCCAAAAAGTAATTGCCGACCACGACATACATGAAACACTGCCCGGACGCCACCAATCCCAACGCCACAAACTTCGCCGCCAGATACGATGCCGCACTCGTCTGGCAATTGCGCTCCCGGCGCAACACCGGACGGTCCCGCAACACTTCGGTCGCCGAGTTGGTCAAGCCCAGAAACATCGCCACCGTCACACTCAAAAACAAATACGCCGGTATGTGCAGCGCCGTGGCAAAATGATACTGCCCGGTCGGCGACGAGCGCAGCGTGATGGATACCAACGCCGCCAACACCGGCGCCTCAATGCAGGTGCTGTAAATGGTCCCCCGGTTCCTGAACTTTGATAGAAGGGAACGCAGGAAATGCGTGGCAAACACCGCCATGACCGTCCGCAAACGCCGCTCCGGCTTGAGTGGCACCGGCAGGCCCGCCACCGTCCCCACATCGCTCAGGCGCGAGACCGGGCCGGCACCCGGTTGCAGGGACCGTAACAAGGCCGCGCTCTCATGCCGTTCCTGCCAGAACGCGGGTGGAAACCGCCGCGCCGCTCCCGTGTTAGAACCGCCGCCGATGACGCTCAGCGGTGTCTCCAACACATCAAACACGAAATCCGCACCCAAGGCCGCCCCACCCGTCATCGAGGGATGGGAAATGCCGAGTTCCTCACAGGCCCCACGGAAATACTCCACCATCCCCGTCGGGGTCCCGAAATAGGCCAGACAGCCACCGCTGTCTAACAACAACACCTTGTCAAACAGGCGCAGCACCAGGGCCCCCGGCCGGTGCAACGACGCGATCACGATCTTCTCCCGCGCCAACGAGCGCAGCGTTTCGGCCACATGTTCGGAGTCCTTCGACGACAACCCGGAGATCGGCTCGTCAAACAAAAACACCTCCGCCCGGCTGCCCAGATCCAAACCCAGATTCAAGCGGCTGCGTTCCCCTCCGGAAAGGGTCTTCTCGCCGGCGGAGCCGACCCGCCGCCGCGCGATCGATTGCAAACCCAGCTCGGCCAGCGCGCTATCCACGCGCCGTTCATGCTCCGCCAGGGACAGGCCCGGGCGGCGGATGGTCACCGCGTGGCGCAAATGCTCGCGCACCGTCAATTGCGGGTTGAGCGCCTCCTCCTGGGGCATGTAGGCAATGAAGGGCACCAAGCGCTCGCGGTGCTCGTAGAGTTGGATACCATTGAGTTCCACCTTGCCCCGGCTCGGTTGCAATTGTCCGGACAGCACCGACAACAAAGTGCTCTTGCCGCTCCCGCTCGGCCCGATGATGCACATCATCTCGCCGCGTCTCACCTCAAAGTTGATGTGATCCAAGGCCCGCGCGCCCGGCGCAAAATCATGAATCAAATCCTCCACCTGCAACGATTCAATCTGCGTTCGTTCCTCATCCAAAAAGCCCTCGCGAAACCGGCAGCGCACCGCCTGGCTACCGGACAAGCGGATCACCGACCCATCCACCAACACCGCCGTCCCGCGCACCCCCTGCCCGTCCACCTCAATCGCCCCCTCGCTCTGCCTGACCTCCAACACCCCTTCCGCCCGCTCCGCATCATAACGGATGAACAACACCGCCCGCGGCGCCAGCTTCGATCCTAACAACAAATCGCCGGGCGCCAACGCCGCGGCATCGTTGGAAACCAAGTATTCCTGGCGATCCCCCGCGAGGCGGAACCGGCGCCCGGACTGGGTGGCGCGGCGTCTCAGCTCGTTGATCGAAAAGCTCACCCCGGCCGCATCGCCGAGCCGTTCGTGATTGAGGCAGATCACCTTTTCCCCCCGCCGCAACGGGCCACGATTGCCCGCGTGCAAATTCGTGTGGCGCAAGGCCTCCACCTCGGCTTGCAAGCCAAAGCTCACCCGCACCGCGCTCATCCGCCCCCGCATCCGCTCTGCGGTCAGTCCGTTGGGTCCCGCCTCCAGATAGATCGCCGGGGTATTGCCGGTGCGCTTCACGTTGAGGAAAAACATCAAATCCTCATGGCTGAGGGTCCAGCCCAGCACCACCAAGGGTTGGCGCTCCCGCATCCGCAAAAACGCGCCGGTCTCCAGCGACCTCCCCCGAATCCACAGCGGTGCCACCCCGGTATTTCTGACCAGCACCAACTCCCCGGTCCGATACACCCGGAACTCCTGCCCCTGCGCCACCGCCATCGGCGGCAAGATCACATCCGCTCCCTCTCCACCGAAAATGACCCGCTCAAACGGCAAGCTCTCATCGCCGGCTTCCCCGAGCATTTCCCGCAAAATCGCCGCCCCATAATCCGGCCGCCCCAAGCGCCGCATGAACACGTCAAAGCTCGCCCGCCCGCGCTCCGACCGGCCAGACGCATCCACTAAGGTAAACAACTCCAAGCCCACCGCCAGCTTGCCCGCATCATTCAAGGTCTCCTTCAACTCTGCGGAAATCCCCTGCAGCGGGCGTGGATTCCTCACCGCGCGCTGCAAACGCCGCCGCAGCCAGCCGTGGTCCACCTCGGGAAAGGCACTCCGCAGCAAATCCAAAATCATATCCGCCTCCGCCGTGCTCAGTTGGTTGTCCAATGTCGCAAACGCCGCAAACGCATCCACTAACACCCCCACATGCGCGTCGGTCCCCGGCCGCAACGCCCGCAGCCGCGCAATTCCCGGAACCAGCCGCAACCACCCCCAGCGCATCCAATACAGCGGGTTGAGTTTCCGATTCATGCCGTGAAAATGCCAGTCCACGTGCCCATCCATGCCAGAGCTTGCGTCCACCCGCAAGAACTCTGCAAAAAAGGGGTTTCCTTTTTGCCCACGGCGATTACCATAGGCCACCCCCTGCCGGGCTGCCTCGCCCATCCACCATGTCTGAACAACCGACCCCCCCTTCCAATCCCAACCCCAACCGCAGCACCGGCGACGTCGGCGGTTTTAACTGGCGTTTGTTGATTTTGCTTGCCGTGGCCACCCTCATCCTCGGGCTGGCGTTTTTCAACAACCCGCTGGGCAACAATCCCGCCAAGTCTCTGAGCTACTCGGAGTTCCGGGCGTGTTGGAATCAAGGCCGCGTCCTCGTTGACGACTCAAAACACCCCCTGAAAGTCGTCACCACCGACACGTCCTACGATGCCGAAATCAACGGCTGGCTGGCCCCGGAACTCCAAAAATCAGACACCTCGGAGGAAAAGACCACGACCATCCGCGTGCTCGTCAACCTCGACCTCCAAAAGGACGAGATCAGCGCCATGCTCGGCGACAAAATCAACATCGAGGCCAGTCCGGATGTTAGCCCGCCAAGTGCAGCCGCCAATGCTTCCAGCGAAACCTTGTCGCTCGCCGAGTTTCGCAAAGCTCTCGCCCTCGGTCAGATCCAAACCGCGGACGCCGTCAATCCGCTGCGCATCCGCACCAACCCCGGCACGTCCCAAGCCCTCATCGTCGGCACCCGCAAAGTCACCACCAACCTCGTCGCCAAGAAAAATCCCAAAGACGGCAAAGACCTCGCCGCCGAGCCCTTCAGCGTCAGCGTCTCCGTGCCGATCCTCAGCGACGACCTCAAGCAACTCGTCAAGGACAAGGCCAAATACGAGCGCCACAAGGACTACCTCGGCAGTGCCATCATCACCTTTCTGCCGGTCCTGCTCATTCTATTGCTGCTCTTTTTCTTGTTCCGCCAGCAAATGAAAAGTGTGGGCCGCGGTGCCATGTCGTTTGGCAAGAGCAAGGCCCGCCTGCTCTCCCAAGACCGCGTCAAGGTCACCTTCAAGGACGTCGCCGGCATCCAGGAAGCCAAGGAGGAACTCTGCGAAATCGTCGATTTCCTCCGCGACCCGCGCAAATTCCAAAAACTCGGCGGCTCCATCCCCAAGGGCGTCCTGATGGTCGGCGCCCCCGGCACCGGCAAGACCCTCCTCGCCCGCGCCATCGCCGGGGAGGCCGATGTCCCGTTCTTCTCAATCTCCGGCTCGGACTTCGTCGAAATGTTTGTCGGTGTCGGAGCCTCCCGCGTCCGCGACATGTTCGAACAAGGCAAAAAACAGGCACCCTGCCTCATTTTCATCGATGAAATCGACGCCGTGGGCCGCCACCGCGGCCATGGCATGGGCGGCGGTCATGACGAACGCGAACAAACCCTCAACCAACTCCTCGTCGAGATGGACGGCTTCGACACCCAGGAAGGCGTCATTATCATCGCCGCCACCAACCGCCCCGATGTCCTCGACCCCGCGCTGCTGCGGCCCGGTCGCTTCGACCGCCAGGTCACCATCTCGCTGCCCGACGTCAATGGCCGCGAGGAAATTCTCCGTGTCCACGTCAAAAAAATCAAACTCGCCGCCGGCGTCGATCTGTCAAAAATCGCGCGCGGCACGCCCGGGTTTTCCGGCGCGGAACTCGCCAATCTGGTCAATGAGTCCGCGTTGCTCGCCGCCCGCCGCGGGCTGAGCGCCGTCACCCTCGACGAAATGGAGGAAGCCCGCGACAAGGTCCGCTGGGGCCGCGAACGCCGCTCGCTCGCCATGTCGGAAAAGGAACGCATCGGCACCGCTTGGCACGAGGCCGGCCATGCTTACCTCAACATGGTTTTGCCGCACACCCACCCGCTGCACAAAGTCACCATCATCCCCCGCGGCCCCTACCTCGGCGCCACCATGTATCTGCCCGATGGCGACAAATACTCGACCCAGAAAAAGGAAGCCCTCGCCAGCCTCATCGTCACCATGGGCGGCCGCATCGCTGAAGGCTTCCACAGTGAGGATGTCTCTAACGGTGCCGCCGGCGACATCCGCCAAGCCACCGCCCTCGCCCGCAACATGGTTTGCGAATGGGGCATGAGCGACAAACTCGGCATGGTTGAATACGGCGAGGGCGACGCCCCCATCTTCATCGGTCGCGGCGATACCGGCCGCCACCCTAACTATAGCGGCCATACCGCCAAACTCATCGACGAGGAAATCAAGTTCTTCATCGATGACGCCTTCCGCCAGGCCACCGCCATTCTCAGCGCCGCGCGCCCCAGCGTCGAGGTCATCGCGCAAGCCCTTCTCGAGTATGAAACCCTCGATGCCTCCCACTTGCGCGACCTCATCGACTCCGGCGTCATGCGCAATCCGCCCAATGTTCCCAAACCGCCGCCCGTCCCCGAGGAGCTGCGCAAAAAACCCACCAAAAAACCTGCGGAAGAAAATCTGCCCGATGACCACGGTCCCATCCCCGGCGTCGTCGGTGCCCCCGCTTGAGTCCACTTTCAATGCATCAAGCGACTGAAGGGGTTGCGGGCGGAGAGAATCACTGAACCTGCTGAAATATTTAATATAATCAGCGGCATCAGTGGGTCTTATTTGCATGCCCAACCTTTTGGAGGTTGTCCTAAGGAATCCTCAGTGGATCGTCCGTCCTCCCAGTCGGAAAATTGGCGACGGCTCACTGGATGGGTGCGAGCAGGCGTGCGGCGCGGCAGGCCGCGCGAAACAAGAAGGAACTCTTGGTAAAATCCTCCACTCTGGCCTCACGCGCATGCTTGAAGTCGAGCACCAGCATCCGTGTGACCTGCTCGACAAAGCGCGGATCCGGCGAAAATGCGGTGATCTCGAAGTTGAGGCGGAACGAGCGGTTGTCGAGATTGGCGGTGCCCACCGCCGCCAGTCGGTCGTCTATCAACATCACCTTCTGATGGAGGAAGCCACGGTGGTAGCGGAACAATCTCACGCCGTAGGGAATCGATTGCTCGTAGTAGGAAAAGGCCGACAACCAGACTAACAGGTGATCGGCCCGCTCGGGCAGCAGGATGCGCACGTCCACCCCGCGGATGGCCGCCGCCTGCAAGGCGGTTAGAACACCCTCGTCCGGGACGAAGTAGGGCGAGGTGATCCACAGGCGATGACGCGACGAGTTGGCGGCCTCCGCCACCACCAGTTGCCAGGAATCCGCGGGATCGGCCGGGCCGGTCGGGATGATGGCCGCCACTTGGTCGGCGGCTTCCGGGCGGGTGGTCCAACGCAATTGTGGCACGGTTTCCGACGCCCAGAACCAATCTTCGAGAAAGACCATCTGCACGGCCTGCACCGCCGGGCCTTGGAGTTGCAGGTGGGTGTCCCGCCAGGGGCCGAACTTCACATCGCGGCCGAGATATTCATCGCCCACGTTGAGTCCGCCGAGAAAGGCGGTCTTGCCATCGATGACGACGATTTTGCGGTGGTTGCGGAAGTTCACCTGCAGCCGCGACCACCAATGGCGGTTGGTGCCGAACGAGCGGCACTCGACCCCGGCATCGCGCAACGTCCGCAGGTAGTGGTGTGGCAACTTGTGCGAGCCGAATTCATCAAACAAGAACAAGACTTTCACGCCGGCTTGCGCGCGTTCGACGAGTGCCTGTTGGAAGCGCTTGCCGAGTTGGTCGTTTTTGACGATGAAGAAATTGACGCACAGATACTCGCGTGCCTGCCGCATCTCGCGGAACAAGCGCTCGAACATTTCCTCGCCATCGATCAACAACTCCAGCGCGTTGCCCCGCGTGAAGGGCAGCCCGCCCAGAATCATCGCCGCCCGGGCAAACGCGTCCTCGTCGGGAATCTCGATCTCATAGCGCCGCAAGCGCCGGTGCATGGACTCGGCCAGCTTGCGCAGGCGTTCATCGCCCGCCCGCCGGCCGCGCACATAGCCGGAAAACCGGCTCCGCCCGACCACCCAATACAAGGGAATCGCCAGATAGGGGAAGGTCAGCAGAAAAATCACCCAGGCAATGGTGCCTTGGGCTGTTCTAACATGCATCAGCGCGTGCAGCACGTGCAGCAAGCCTATCAGTTCGAGCGCCAGCCACCCCAGCAAGCTGAGCATGGGCATGAGTTCCGGACTGATCAACGCCATGGCGCAGAGTCTAGCGGGTTGGGTGGCGGACACAAGCATTCCCGAGCGCGGCGCAATTGGCGTTGACTCGCGGCAGGGCGACTCGCAGGCTGAGCTGGAGATGACCCGAAATTCATGGCTTGATGCCGGCCAATGGCTGGCGACGTCGGACACTGCCATTGCGCTCCACGGAGTGGACATCGCGATCCTGCTGATTTACGTGCTGGTGGTCGTCGCCATCGGCTTTGCCTTGAAACGGCACATGAAATCCTCGGCGGACTTCCTGACGTCCGGACGTTCGATTCCCGCGTGGGTCACCGGCCTGGCCTTCATGTCCGCCAATCTCGGTGCCCTTGAATTGGTGGGCATGACCGCCTGCGGCGCGAAATACGGCATGGCCACCTGCCATTTTTACTGGGTGGGGGCGATCGCGGCGATGGTGTTTTTGGCGGTGTTCATGATGCCGTTTTATTACGGGTCAAAGGCCCGCTCGGTGCCTGAATACCTGAAACTCCGCTTTGACGAACGGGTTCGCTGCCTGAACTCTATCACCTTTGCCGTGATGACCGTGTTTGCCTCCGGCATTTCCATGAACGCCCTGGCCAAACTGCTCCATCAGTTGTTAGGCTGGGATTACAGCGTCAGCTTGTGGCTGTGCTCGGTGGTGGTGCTCATCTACGTGCTCAAAGGCGGCCTCACCTCCGCGATCTACACGGAAGTCCTGCAGTTTTTCATGATCGTCCTGGGATTTTCGCCGGTGGTCTATCTGGGCATGCGGGACATCGGCGGCTGGCCCCGGCTCAAGGAAATCCTCGGGCATGTGGCGCAGAATCCGTCCTCCATCGGGCTCAAACCGGAGGGCGTTCACTATGCAGCCAACGCTTGGACCAGCGTCTGGGCGCCGCTGCTCGGGGGTGGCCAAGCCAACCCGATGGGGGTCGATTGGTTTGCGATGTTTTTCGGTCTCGGCTTCGTGCTCGCGTTTGGCTATTGGTGCACCAATTTCCTTGTCATCCAGCGCGCCATGGCGGCCAGAAATATGACAGCCGCCCGCAACACCCCGCTCATCGCCGCCGTGCCGAAGATGTTTCTACCGTTGCTCGTCATTCTTCCAGGAATGCTCGCCGCCGGCCTTGCCTACCGCGCCAAGGATGCCGACAACGGTTATCGCCTGCCACCCAAGGCCATCGAACCGGCGGCCTATGCCACCATGCTGCCCGTGGTGAAACACGCCGCGGCTAATAATCTAACTGCTCCAGCGGCCCTGGCGGCTATCAACCAGGCGCTCGGCTCCGCCGCCAACGATCTGAAACTCAGCGAGGAAAAAATCGGCAAGCTGGTGGCCGCGGTGGCCGCCAATCCCGCCCTGCCCGCAGCCGCGATGGAAACATCGCTGCAGAATGCGGTGAAGGAAACCGACTTCGACGGCGTGATTCTCTCGCTGGTGAAGCGGTATTGTCCGCCGGGAATGCTCGGGCTGGCGCTCACCGCGCTGCTGGCGTCGTTCATGTCCGGCATGGCGGGCAACGTCACCGCCTTCAACACGGTGTGGACCTATGATCTCTATCAAGCTTATATCGCTCCGGACAGGAGTGACGCCCACTACATGTGGATGGGGCGTTGTGTCACCGTGGTTGGCATCCTGCTGAGCATCGCCTGCGCCTATTTTGCCGCGAACTTCAACAACGCCATGGACATCTGCCAGTTGGTGTTCAGCTTTGTGAACGCGCCGCTGTTCGCCACTTTTCTGTTAGGAATGTTCTGGGCGCGCACCACCGGCACCGGGGCCTTTTATGGCTTGCTTGGCGGCACGGCCACTTCCGCGTTGTTTCACGGCATGACGCTGGCCGAGGGCAATATCCCCGGCGTGAAGGGTGGCTACTTCGGAGTGCAGCACACCTTCCCCTCGGAGATGGCACAGAACTTCTGGCTGGCAACCTTTGCCTTCACGATCTGCCTGGCTCTAACCGCCGTGTTGTCGCTGGCAACCCGCCGCACCAAGACCGATGAGGAACTCAAGGGCCTCGTCTATTCGATGACGCCGCGGCTCGTTGTAGAAAACCAGCCGTTCTATCAGCGCCCGGCGGTGTTGGGCGGCGTCCTGTTTGCCATCTGCATCGTGCTCAACATCATCTTCTGGTAAGCTTGGGCGGATCGATCACGTCCCCGCAGGAATGTGTGGGTTTCTGACTGCGCCTGCTGCGCGTATTGATTCAGATGCTTTGCATGGGTTGCTCAATGCTTGCGGGGGCGGCAGCGTTGAAGATTCTCCGGGACTCCCTTGCGGCAAAGCTCCCGGCAGGCTCCGGATCTTCCGCCACCCCATCTATCACATTCCTATCCGGATTCATGACTTCCTCGCCCATTTCCATCGTCTGCCTTTGGTTGGGCCTCGGTCTGGCCAGTGGCGCTGCTGCCGCCACCGCAACAACTCCCGCCGGTGAGCCCACAGGACTCCTCACCGGCAAACTCGCGAACGGCTCCGCGTATGACACCTTGTGGTCGGTGCCACTGCTCTACAAGAATGAGGCCAACCCGCTGCTGCAGGAGTTGGCGCTTCAAGGTCACCTGCAGACGCAATATGCCTCCGGCTCCAATGGCAGGGGCCATTTCGGCACCTATGACTTGTCGGACAAATGCACATGGGACGACGTGGATGTCCGCCGGTTCCGGGTGGGACTCAGGGCGCGGGTGCTGGGGAACTGGAAACTGCACACATTGTTTGATATCTATCCGGACCTGGAGCCGCGCATCTACAAGGGCATTGCGGAAGCCTATATCAGCTATGCCCCCTGCGATGCCTTCAACATTTCGCTTGGCAAGGCCGAGTTGAAATTCACCCGTGAGCAGGAGTATTCATCGCGCGACCATCTCCCTTTCGAGCGTTCGCAGATTGTCAACCAGTTCTATGGCGGCGAACTGACCGGCATGTGGGTTTCCGGCAAGGGTATTGGCGGCGGCTGGCTCTATGAGCTGGGTGCCTACGGCAATGACCGCCGCGACGAATGGAGCGAGTTCAACGCTGGTGCCATCGTTCTCGCCAAACTCGGCTACAACTACAGCAAGGCGTCCGGTTTGGATTTTGCCCAGGCCGCCATCCATTACCTGCACAACACCGAACCCGGTTACTTCGTGCACGGCTGCTCAGTGCCATCCCCGTCTTACTCGGACTGCATTGCCTTGTCTAACGATCTAACAAACGGGCGTCTCTCCCTGGTGACCGAGTTGTTCTGGGGTGATGGTGCCATGGGCCGCCCTGATATCTATGCCTTCACCGCCATGCCCACCTGCTACCTGGTTCCCACCAAGTTGCAACTTGTCACCACCTTCCAGTTTGCCGGCAGCCATGACCCTAACGGGGTGTGCCTGCCCACTCGCTATGAGGCTCTGGCACCGGGCACCGGCGACAAGGCGGGCGACGCCTACTTCGCGGGATACGCCGGCTTGAACTATTATTTCTATGGCCAGAAACTCAAGGTGATGTCCGGCGTCAAATACACCCACCTCGACGGCGGCCCCGGCGGCGGCAACTCCAACGGCTGGACCTGGCTGGCCGGCTTGCGCAGCGCGTTCTAGCCTGCATTGCGCATTGACAACCCGGGTGGGGCGCTGTCTATGGTCGCGGGCCGCGCCGCGCTGCATGCCCATCCGCAAGACCATGACCCACAAACGCACCCTCCGCTTTCTATCCGCTGCCGACGTGCGGCGCGCCTTGCCGATGAAGCAGGCCGTTGAGGCGATGAAATCCGCCTTCCAAGAACTGTCCGAAAACCGGGCCGTCGTGCCGATGCGCACGCATGTTTCCATGCCCGCTCACAAGGGTGAGGTGCTCGTCATGCCCGCTTACTGTCCTGCCACGGCGCGGTTTGGCTTGAAAGTCATCACGCTCTTTGAGAACAATCCGGCGCTCAACCTGCCCTTCATCCAAGCCATGGTCATGGTGTTCGACACCGCCACCGGCAGTCCCGTGGCGATCATGGAGGGCACCGCGCTCACGGCCATCCGCTCCGGCGCGGCATCCGGCGCTGCGACCGATCTGTTAGCCAGGGCTGATGCCCGCGCCGTCGCCATTTTCGGTGCCGGGATTCAAGCCCGCACACAACTGGAAGCGGTGTGCGCCGTGAGGTCCATCAGCTCCGCCATGGTGTTTGACCACGACCGGGAACGAGCCGTCCTCTTTGCGCGGGAAGCCAGCGAGCAACTCGGCATCAGCGTGTCGCCCGCAGCGAGTCCCGCCGAAGCCCTCGCCGGTGCCGATGTCATCTGCACCGCAACCACCTCGGGCACCCCGGTTTTTGCGGACCACGAGGTGGCCAGCGGCAGTCATATCAATGCCATCGGTTGCTACAAGCCGCATATGCGCGAAATCCCGCCGGAAACCGTCGTGCGCTCGCACGTCGTCGTGGATCAGTTAGATGCAGCATGGCAAGAGGCCGGCGACCTGATCATGCCGCGTGATGCCGGGTTGATTCAGGCCGACCATATCCGGGCCGAGCTCGGGGAAATCGTCGGCGGGACCAAGCCGGGGCGGACAGACCCGGCGAGCGTGACATTTTTCAAATCGGTGGGCATTGCCATCCAGGATCTGGCGGCGGCCAGTTGTGTGCTGGCCAATGCGCAGCAGCTCGGCCTCGGCACCGAAGTGCAGATGTGAGACCCTCCCACCAAAAAAAGGTTGTTGATAGCGAAGCTGAATGAGCCCGTTTGGATTCGGGTGTTCGGCGGGCTCAGCCGGCGGACCACTGGCGCAGGCGCTCCGCGGAGAGTTTGACGGCTTCCTCGCCGGCGATCTCCAGAGTGGTGGGACCATCAAAGCCGGTGGCTAACAACTCCTTGACGAGCACCTCAAGGCCGACGATGCCGTCACCTAACGGAATGAGACCCATCCCGCAGCCGAACTGGGTGCCGCGTTTGGACAGCATCTCGGCGGGCATGTCCTTCCAATGCACATGTTTGATGCGCGGGCCGAAGGTCTTGATGAACTGTAGCGGATCGCCGCCGCCGAGCCATGAGTTGCCGGTGTCAAGGTTGATGCCGACGGTGTCCTCGTTGCCCAGCGCGTCAAGGATGCGGGTCATGCCGTCCACGGTGTCGGTGAGGATGCCGTGCGGTTCTAACAAAAGTTCGATGCCCAGGGCCTTGGCCCAGCGGACGGGTTCCTGGAGTTTTTCACGGATGCTGAAGATCCGTTGGTCGTCGGTGAGGTGATGGCCGAAGTCGGTTTTCGGGTCGCCCTCGGTGGTGATGACTTGTTTGACGCCGAGGAAATGGGCGAGCTTGATGGCCTTGATGATTTCGGCGGTGCCGTAGCGGTCCGGCGAGGTCGGATCGAGCAAGTTGGCGTGGGCGCAGACGCTGGTGAGCGTGAGCCCGAACTCGTTGACCATGTCAAGGATGGTCGCCGGATGCGAGTCGAGGCTGATTGAGGCGGAGAAACCATATTCGGTGCCGAGGGTGGCGCCGTCGTGGTTGTCGGTTAGGTCGGCGTAATCGAAGCCGAGTTCACGGATGAGTTCGAATTGCCGCCGCATGGGCGAGAACGGTTGGATGAGGGCGAAGCAGCCGATTTTCATGGTGTTGGGGGATTGGGGTGGGGGATCATTTCGCCATGCGCTCGGCGTCGGCCTGGGAGGCAGGCCAGTCTTTGGCGGGGGGGAGGGTGACTTTGTGAGTGGCGGCCCATTCGGTGCCGCGTTGGAGCAGGGTCCGCCAGGCGGTGTTCTTCATGGCGGTGGCGTCGTGGCCGAGGAAAATGGCGAACCCACGGGCGCCGCCGCTTTCGGTGGTGAAGAGAATATTGTTATGATTGGCGGGATCCGTGGCGTTGGGCGTGGCGGCATTCGGTGGTGCGACGGTGGCCAAGGCCTTGGCACCGGCGGCCACCCCGGCGTTGTGCCAAAACTCATCGCGGATCCAGAACGGCGCGAGGCCGGCGGTGATCGGGCTTGGTTCCGCGGTGAAGGCGACCCGGTCAATGTGGATCGCGCCGTGACTGGTGGCGTCCTGCCATGCCCCGCAGGCCAGTTTTTGAAACTCCGGCCAATCGTAAAACACCGAACTGCCAGCATGCACAATGACCAAGCCGTGACCTTGCCCAAGGTGATCGAGCAGCGCCTTGCGCATCGCCGCATCCCAGACTTGGAGCGATTTGTCCTTGCCGAAGAGATTGAAATCACTGAGGACCACCGCATAGGGGGCAAAGGCCTCAGGCTTCATGCCCGCCACGTTGTTTTCGACGTCCACGCTGAAACGCCCGCTCTCTTCCAGGGTGGCCTTGATGGCCGGGGTGGTTTCCTGCCACTTGTGGTTGTTCGCTCCGCTCAGAATCAGCACGCGCAGCTTGGCTTCTTCCGCCCGCACGGGGTGGGCGGCCAGGCTGGCCACCCCGGCAAGCAGCACCAGCCCGAACCAACGGCGGGCAATGCGCCGGGTGCCGGAACCTGGGAACGCATCAAGCAACAAGCGGGAACACATGGCCGAAACCTAGCACCCGCGGCTGCGGGAAAACTTCCAAATCCATTCACTGGTAAATATTGCAATAAGCGGGCGCGCCCCGGAAGAGGCCCCGCGAATGGGCTGTCGCGAATGGGCTTGCCAACCCGCGCCGGTTGGCTACATTGACGCCTGAGAAACTCTCCCATCAAGCTGACGACCCACTCCATACCCCGGCGCGATTCCAACCGGCCAAGGCCCTGCAAGGCCTTCCTCCTGTGTTTCGTCCTGCCATTTCTCGGCGGGTGCAGTATGGTCGGACCCTTGATCGGCGCGGCCCTGCCGCTGGCCGGAGTCAAGCTGGCTTTTTCCTGTCTCCCTGAGCATACCCTGGTGGACACCCCCTCCGGTCCGCGGGCGGTCGAACGACTGGAAGCCGGCGACTGGGTGACCGGCTATTCCGGCAAGCCGGTGCGCATCCTGCAAAAACATTCCTATCTGGAAAATCCGGCCACCGTGTTTTTGCGCATCGGCTTTGACGACGGTGCGGCGGTGGACCTGTGCGGGATGCACCGCGTGGCCGGCATCCGGGCGCGCGACCTGCGGGTGAACCAGATTGTCGCCGGCCGCAAAATCATCCGCATCGAGTCCCGCCGCGGCGTCACCCGCTCCTTCGACCTGCTGACCACGGATGCCGGCTACCGGATCGGCGGGGTGCCGGTCAACAGCATGATCGAGGAAATGCTCGCCGCTTGTTAGCAAACCACCAGCGGCTGCACCTTCCACACCTGGTCGCAATAGTCGCGGATCGAGCGGTCGGAGGAGAACTTGCCCATGCGCGCCACGTTG
>JBAXPF010000002.1:0-37932 GCA_037132955.1 Verrucomicrobiota bacterium
CGCGGCTCGGTCCGTTGTTTTGCGCGTTCATCAAGATCCTGCCGGTGTTTCTGTTCGTGCTGCCCGGCGTGATCTGCGTGGCATTGGTCCAGAAAGGCTACTTCGGCGCCGGCGTGGGCCCGCTCACCTCGAAGGACGCCTATCCGTTCATGATCACGCACCTGTTGCCGGCGGGGCTTAAAGGCCTGGTCATCGCCGCCATGCTGGCCGCAGCGATGCAGACCTGCTCGGCGGCATTGAACTCCGCGGCGACGCTCTTCGCCTACGACATCTGGAAGCGCTGGAACCCGCAAACCACCGACCACAGCCTGGTGAAAATCGGCCGCTGGACCACCGTGGTCGCCACGATCCTTGCCATCGTGTTGTCGCCGCTCTTCGGCCACTACGACACCATCTTCAATGGCCTGATCAAGCTCATCTGCTATGTTGCCCCGCCCATCACCGCCGTGTTCCTCGTCGGGGTTTTCTGGAAGCGCGCCGGCGGGCGGGCCGCTTTCCTAACAATGGTCGCGGGTGGCGGCATTGGCGCGCTCGGGTTTTCCCTGGATTTCTTCAAGGACTCGTTCACCACCAAGGAATCCCTCGCCGCCTCGCCCGTGTGGCACCTGATTTACGATGTGCTGCTCAAGGATTTCATGCTCGCTTCATTCGGCATCTTCTGTGTTTGCGTCGGCATCCAGGTCATCACCTCGTTGCTGCTACCCGAACCGCTCAAGGACGAAGCGAAAATGTTGGTGTGGGACCACTGGAGCGACCCGCTCAAGGCCAAATGCGGCACCGGACTGGCCGATTACCGCGTCATGTCCGCCGCCGTGCTCGTGACCTTCGTCGTGCTGTATGTGATCTTCCGTTAGCTCTCCTGTCATCAGGTCGCGCTGCGGCGCTCCATTTCTCCCAAACCCCTTGCGCAAGATGCGCAAGGGAGCACGCAGGATGCGTGCGCGCCCCCCAAGAAAAATCATTTGCCATCCGGCACCCTTGCTATTCGGCTAGAACTCGCAATTGCCCGGGGTGCGGGCAAACGGGATGACGTCGCGGATGTTGGCCATGCCGGTGACAAACATCAGCATGCGCTCAAAGCCCATGCCAAAGCCCGCGTGCGGCACACTGCCGTATTTGCGCAAATCCGCATACCAGCCGTAGGCCTCCGGATTGAGGCCGTGCCTGGCGAAGTTGCCTAACAAAACATCCAGACGTTCCTCACGCTGGCTACCGCCGACGATTTCGCCGATGCCGGGCACCAACACATCCATCGCGGTGACGGTTTTGTCGTCGTCGTTGAGGCGCATGTAGAACGGTTTGATTTCCTTGGGGTAGTTGAAAACGGTGACCGGTTTCTTGCAATGTTCCTCGGTGAGCCAGCGTTCGTGTTCGGATTGCAGGTTGAGGCCATAGGCAACCGGATAATCGAAGGTTTTGCCGCTGGCTTCCAGCACCTTCACCGCGTCGGTGTAGCTGATCCGCTCAAACGGCCGGCTCACCACGAACTCGAGCCGCTCGCGCAGACCCTTGTCCACGAATTTTTCAAACACCGCCAGATCCCCCTCGTGATTTTCCAGCACCTCCCTAACCAAGTACTTGACCAAGGCCTCGGCCAGCTCCATGTCCCCTGCCAGATCGCAGAACGCCACTTCCGGCTCGATCATCCAGAACTCCGCGGCATGCCGCGAGGTGTTGGAATTCTCAGCGCGGAAGGTCGGGCCGAAGGTGTAAATGTTCGACAAGGCGCAGGCGAAGGTTTCCCCCTCGAGCTGGCCGCTGACGGTAAGATAGGCGCGTTTACCGAAAAAATCCTCGGTGTCCTTGGTGATCTTATCATCGGGCAGGGTGGTCACGCGGAACATCTCGCCGGCGCCCTCGCAATCACTGGCGGTGATGATCGGGGTGTGGACGCAGATGAAATCGCGTTCCTGGAAAAACCGGTGCACGGCGTAGGCCAGGCGGCTGCGCATCCGGAACACCGCGCCGTAGAGATTGGTCCGGGGCCGCAGGTGGGCGATACTGCGCAGGAACTCCGTGCTGTGGCCCTTTTTTTGCAACGGATAGTCCTCCGGTGCCTCACCTAACAACTTGATCGACGTGGCCTGCATTTCCCAACGCTGGCCGGCGGCGGGTGAGGGAATGAGTTTACCGCACACCTCCACCGAGGCACCGGTGCTCATTTTGGCGATCGCCTCATAGCCGGCAATGGCGGCGTCGGCGATGATCTGGAGGTTGCCAAGGCAGGTGCCATCGTTGAGTTCAATGAAGGAAAACGCCTTGGAATCCCGCCGGGTGCGGACCCAACCAGCCACCTGGAGGTCGTCACAGGGAGCCTCGCGGCGCAGGACGTGCTTGATGAGTGAGCGCATGCCGCTGAGTAGAGCCCGTCCGCCCGCACCTGTCAAAGCGCGGCATGAAATTCTTCCAAAATCCGCTCACCGGGCCACAAAAATGGATTGCTCCGTGGGTCGTGTTGGGGATGCTCCACACCCGGACTGCACATCCGATAATCTGGAACCGACAGGAAACCGGGGTATCTTCCGCTTGCGCGAGGGGCATAGCGGTGGTATTCCCGTCGCGCCCTCATGCACCACCGCCACCGCCACCGCCACCGCCACCGTCGCCTCCTCGCTATTGCGGCATGGCTGTGTTCTAGCGTGGGGGGGCTTGCGGATATCCCCACGGGGCAGGCCCCGGGAGGGCTCGTGCTAACAGGCGCCTATGAAAACTGGGCGACCCAACCGCCGAGCTTCGTCAACGATGTGACCGGCTGGCGGGATTTTTTCAATGCGGGATTTCTGGGCGCGAGCACGACCATCGGCAACGTTGAGGGCGGCAACATTTGGTATGGGCACGAGGTGTTCCAGAGGCCGACGGACGTGACCACCACCTTGACGACTTTCATGAACCCCGCGACGGGAAGCCTCAATCAACTCGACTTCCATGCCACCACCGTCGGCCATGTGCTGGCGGGCACCGGCTACGTCGCGGGCAGCAACCCAGCCTCCTTCACCTATAGCGGTCTGGGTATGGCACCTTATGCCAACGTGATTTCCGCCGCGGTGGCCACAGGGTTTTCGACCACGGATCTGGGAACGTTTGAGACCACCACGGAGTCCGTCATCACTCCATTCAAAGCGCTTTTCACCGGCACCGGCGTCACCCGCGCGGATGTCATTAACAGCAGTTGGGGAGGCTCGGGCGACCCCACTGCCAGCGCGCCGAAATATTTGGCCATCGATGGCCTGGCTCGCCAAAACCCGTCGGTGGCCTTTGTGGCGGCAGCTGGCAATAGCGGCAGCGCGCAGGTCGGCGTGCCGGCCGCTTGCTTCAATGGCATCGCCGTGGGTTCGCTAGGCGGGACGAACTTCCTCCATCCCTCGGAATTTTCATCGCGCGGGTTGGTGGATTTTTACAACCCCGCCACCGGCGTCACCCATTCCTCAGTGCGGGTGGCGGTGGACATTGCCGCGCCCGGTGAACAATTATTTCTCGCCGCCTACCTGGGTGGCACCGGATCGATTGGTGCCGCGCTGCCGGGCATCGCGCGCAACCCATCCCCCAACAACTTATATTTCACCAACATGGACGGGACGAGCTATGCGGCGCCGATTGTCGCAGGCGGCATCGCCCTGCTCAAGGATGTGGCCAAGACCCACCCGTGGCTCAATTTCAACGGCAATCCGCTGGCCATGGATACCCGCGTGGTCAAGTCTGTGCTGATGGCCGGTGCCCAAAAAACCGTAGGATGGGATAACGGCCAGACTTTCATCAATGGCATCAGCGTCACCACCCAGGCGCTGGATCCCGCCACAGGCGCCGGGGCCTTGGACTTGAGTGGCTCCACCCAAGTCTATTACTTGGGCACCCGTGATGTGGACGGCAGTGGTGGCGGCCAGATCGCCCCATCCGGCTGGGACGCCGGCACCATCAATCTCAAGGGCGTGACGGACTACAAGTTTGCAGCCCCGTTCGCGCAGGACTTCAGTCTCTCCGTATCACTCAATTGGTTCACCGTCAGGGATTTCAATGATCTAACAAACCAGGGCACGGACATCGGATTTTCCAATCTGGATCTCGAGCTCTGGCAACTCCGAGGAGGTCTGTTCACCACTCTCATCGGCCGCTCCGCCACCCTGTATAACAATGCGGAGTTTCTCCGGTTCGATGCGTTGGCAGCAGGGGAATATGGCCTGCGTGTCCGTTTCGATGGCACGATTTTCGATCTCACCACCGCCGGCATCCAGAATGAATCCTACGGTTTGGCGTGGCTCGCCACAGACATTCCAGAACCGTCCACCAGCGCCGCCATCGCCCTGTCACTTTTGTTAGTCATGAAACGGCGGCGCTGAGGCCGCATCTGGTGGCCGCCGCCCGCGGTGTTGCCGCCCTGCGTCTAGTCGTTGACGAACGCCTTGGTGGCCGGGGGCGCGGCGGCAGCGGCCGGATCGGCGGCGGCCGGTCCCGAGGTCAGGACACCACCGCTTGGCATGGGTGGGGGCAGCAGTTGTGGCAGCACCTCCGCCCACCATGCCTGGCGATCCATGTCCTCTTGAGCGAGAGTTTGTTTTTGCCCATCATTGAGAGCAGCGGTCATGTCGGAACCGGTCGCCACCGACGGACTGGCGGTGCCGGGGCGGGCGGTTTGCATGCCTGGCAGCCACGAGCTCGACTGTTGCGCCACGGCCGAAAACACCTTCCCCTGTTGGTAAGAATCGAGATCTAACAATCCAGCCAGGCGCTTGAGTTCGTGGTTGGCTTCCATCTCAACCTTGGCGGCACACTCCCGCCATTGGGCTTCTGTTAGCACGCGGTTGCCGTCGGCGGCTGGGGCTCCGGTCACTTTCCATGTCGGAATCGGCGCGGTGGCGGCAGGTTGCTTGGTCCCAAGGGCAAGTTCCGCGCGGCGGGTGGCATAGCCCCAGCGTTGCTCTGCGAGGGTGAGCGCGGTTGTCGAGCGGCCGCGCGTGTTCGCCTCTGCGGCAGGTCCTGTTGCAGATCCATCGGGCAGCACCTCCGAATGCCGCGCGGCGAGAACCCCGCACGCAATCGCACCACCACCAAAAGCGAGCGCGATTAAACGGTTAGATTTCATTGCAGGCGGGTATTAATTCGGTGGATTGCCAATTGCCAACGACGGATTCGCACGGACACTACGGGGGAATTTGCGGATGATCAAGTCCTTTAATTGGGCCCGGCTGGCGGCCAGCCGCCCGAGCTGCCGCGCGTCCAGTGTGCCTTGCTTGGCCAGCGTGTCGTGCAGCTCCAGCAGCCGCAAATGCATCTGGAACAACGCCCGCTCCTGGTCGGCGTAAATGGCCACCGCCACCGGCTCGAGTTGCTGCCGCACCTTGAGCTCTTGGGAGGCATCGAGCTGCAAATCCTGAACCAGGCCACGGCTGGCCGCCGTCCCCCATGCCTCCGAGCTGCCGGAGGTCTCCACCGCAGGCGGTGGCGCGGGTTGCGGCCGGGGCGCAGCATAGCGGCCGATGCCCACCCCGGAGGCGAACAGCGCGGCCAAGCTCAATCCCAAGAGGCCGTAGTGCTGGATGAATCGTTTCACGGGTTTGCCAGTGGAGGTGTTAGAAATGCCGCCGAGGGGGGTTCGATGAGCAGCGGTGAACCGCCATTCCGCGTGCCGAAAAAGACCACCAGTCCACAGAGCGCGATCGATCCCAAGGCCGCCCGCAGCGACCACAGGCTCCAGCGCCGCAGCTTCTCATCCCGCTGCAAGGCCCGCCACGTGGCCACCACGCGGGTGGCAAAGCCAAATGGCGCGCCGCCCCCTGCCGGGCCGGTGTCGCGGGTGATGCGGGCGGCGATGACCTCCCAGGTTGCGGGCTTGCGAGTCATGGGCTGGCTTTTCCTTCGAGTTGGTTGAGGTTGCGGTTGAGTTTTTTGCGGGCGCGCATGGCGGTCACCTTGATTTTGCTTTCGCCCCAGCCGGTCAAATCGGCCACCTCGCGGACGGACTTTTTTTCCAGATCCATCAATTGCAGGATCATCTGTTCGCGGGGGTTGAGAGTGGCAAGGAGTTTTTCAACCAGGCCCCTGCCGTCGCGGGCCGGGCCAATATCCGCTTCGTGGGCGGTTTGCGCCATGATGGACTCGACAAACTCCACATCCTCGCCACTCAGATCGGCGAAACGCACTTCGGCGCGGACCTTTTGTTTGCGCAGTTGGTCGTAGCAGGTGTTGAGCGCGATGCGCGCCACCCAGTTGGGAAACGGTTGCACGCCGCGAAAGCCGTCGATGTTGGCGAATACCTTCATAAACACCTCCTGGACAAGGTCCTGTTCGTCAGCGCAGCGCGGCAAATGGTTGCGCACAATCCGCAGCACATGGCCGTGCAAAGCCTCGACGAGCCAGCAAGCCGCCGCATCGTCGTTATTCTTGGTTCGTTCGATGACCGCATTCCAATCGGGGACATGTGCTGGAGATTCGGGTGCCACCCTGGTTGAAGGTTGAGACGTGATGGATGCGGTGCCGGTTACAAGTTTCCCTGATTGTTAGGGATCATGGATACGAGCGTTTCACCCGGTAGAAACGGTTGGCGGGCACCAGTGGGGTCGGATCGGTGAAGGTGTGGGTTTGGGTGAGGGTGGCAGTGTGACTGGAACCGGCCAGGTCGCTCTTCCAGGTATTGCAGTCACTGGAATACAGCACCTGATAGGTATAGCCGGCTTCCTCGTCCCAGCTCAGTTGGGCCGCTCCGGTGGCGGTCTTGCTCACCGCCAGCGAGGTGGTCAGGGCGTCACTGCGCACCGTGTAATTATCAAAGAGCATATAATTGTCGCCGGGCTGGATGGTGGTGCTGGTGGAGTTGGTCACCAGCATCATCGCCCTCACCCAACCGAGATTCTTGGTCTCCGCACCCGTATAGAACGTCAGATCCTGGAAAATCGGCACATCCGACAAGGTGGCGGTCCAGCGATTGGTGCGGTAGTTAATGCGGATTTGCAAGGTTTCGAGCGTTTCCGCCAGAAAGGTGTAGTCGGTCACCACATATTGATATTTGCCGAGGCTGGAATCCCACGACAGCCGGTAAATGAGCCGGCGGGGGACGTTGCTGGTGTCCAGCGTCGAGTTGTCGAATTGGATGCCGCCTAACAAGCCGCCGGTTTGGTTGTAAATGCGGAACTCGAAGTTATCGCGCCTGGAGCTCGTCGAGTCCTTGATGCCAAACACCACGCTGAAGGTGGCCACTTCCTGGTTGAGGGCGAGCGGATCGAGATTGACCGGTCGATAGACATAAACCGACTTGCTGGTGCCGGTGACGCTGGTGGCGAAGCCGCCGATGAACGCGGCATTCCCGATGCCCACCACCTGGTGCTCGATCTGGCTCATGACGCCGTGAAGCTTCGCGCCGGCGTAGGTTCCCTGCCACGAGTCGGTACCGATGATCGTGTCGTTGCCTGCTGTGAAATTTTCAAACCCGGTGAAATAGGCCTCACCTGCGGACGCCGATAGTCCGCCCGCGAGCATGAGGGCGGACAAGACCCTCAGTTGGCGTGTGCGGCAAGGCGGTCTCGGCATGGCGGGCACACGTATCGCGCCGAGCACCAGATTTTGCAAGAGCTGGAATTGGCAAATGCAAAGGTGGCCCGCAACTTGCGGGCCACCTGAAACTGCGTTGGGTCAACTTGTGGACCGTGGGAATCGCTTAGCGCATGCCACCGGGACCTGAGCCGCCGCCGCAGGGTGGCGGAACCAAACCGGAATGAGCCAGCAGGTAAGCCGCCCACTCTTCAAGGGACAGCGTCCCATCTTTGTTGGCATCGGCGGCGGCAAGGATTTCGGAGAGTTGGAGAATGCCATCGTTATTGGTATCCCAAGCCTTGAGGGCGGGCGGCACCGGCATGCCCGGCATCGGCAGGCGCGGCAGGGGCGGGGTCACCATTGGCAGAGCGGCGAGGAACTCCGCCAGACTGATTTTTTCATCCTTGGTGCCATCCGTGCCCGGCTTATCCAAATGGGCGATCATCTGAGCCACCTGTTCCGTGGTGATGTGCGGGATTTTCAGCAATTCATCCGTCGTGAGAAAGCCGTCGGCGTTGATGTCGAGCTCGTTGAACCGCTTGGTCCGCTCCGCCAGGATATCCGCCGCAATGGCATCGCGTGCGGCCTGTCTTTCTTCGTCCGAAACGACCCCGTCGCCATTGGTATCCAACGGGTCTTTCATGCCGGGACGTGGCATCCTGGGCCCGCGCGTCGCCCTTTCATAGGCCTGGAACTCCTCGGTGGAGATTTGGCCGTCGGGCTTGCCATTGGGACCGGTAACATCAAACTCTTTGATGAGCCCGTCAAGTCCGCCGGTGCCAAAGGCTTGCCGGTTGGGGGTCTGGGCATCGACTCTAGCGACGGCGGCAGCGCCGCACAGCAGGGCTGCCGTTAACAACGTGGAGGTGGTTCTTTTCATGACGCTTGTGGTGGGGTGTTGTGGCAGGTGCGGCGGGTCGTTAGAAATCAGCAACTCACACCCACTGGCGTCTTAGACGCGCCCACTTCCCTGCCGGTTACATTTTTTTGCGCCAAGCCGCAGAGACGCAAAGGAAGATGGGATTCATGGTCTTTCTTTCACTTGGCGGCAGATGCCATAGGCACCGGCATGGGGTGCAATCAGCGCTTTAGATTCAGTGCACCATCCTTGGTGGCGGCCAACATGGCTCGCACATCCTGGACGAGTTGGACAGGGTCGGCCGGATAGAACATCCCCGCCACGGCAGCCGGGCGGATCTTCATGGGCAACCTCCTCAGCCTGCCAATGCGGCCCAGGTCAAGGGGTGGGTTTGCAGGTCGGTGTCAGGAAATTGTTTTGCGGCGATGCGTCCGGTCTGTTACGGCATCGCCTGCGGAGACAATTTATGATGCTGAACCGACTCGAATTCCCCTTATTTTTTGCCATGCTCGCCACGTCTGTGGTGTTGGCTGCGGACCCGGCCCCGCCGGCAACCGCAACGGTGATGCCCACGCCGGTCGCTGGCACGCTGGAGGGCAAGCTGCTGGCGGCTGGCGACAATCGGATCCTCATCCTCAATGCCGATGGTTCGATCGCCTGGGAACACCGAACCAGCCTCACTCACGATGTCTGGATGTTGCCCAACGGCAACCTGCTGTATGCCGACGGTGCCTCGGTGACCGAGATCACGCCGGAGCAAAAGGTGGTGTTCCAATTCAAGTCAGCCCAACAACATGGCGGTGGCACCTTCGCCTGCCAACGCCTCGCTAACGGCAACACCGTCGTCGGCGAAAACTCAACCGGCAAGGTGCTCGAGGTCGAACCCTTGGGCAAAGTCGTGTTCGAGCTTCAAACCAAGGATTTCAAACCCGGTGACCACCAGAACCAGCGCATGGTGCGCAAACTTGACAACGGTCATTATCTGGTCTGTCACTCAGGCAAGCATTTTGTTAGGGAATACCAAGACGACGGCAGCGTGGTGTGGGAACAAGCCACGCCCAATCTGGCCTTCGCCGCCATCCGCAAGGCCAATGGCAACACCCTGGTGTCCACCCTTGCCTCTATCATCGAATACCAACCGGATGGCTCCATCGCCTGGGAATTCAAAAACTCCGACATCCCCGGCCTGACCATCACCAACATGACCGGCATGCACCTGCTGCCCAACGGCAACCTCGTCATCGGTTGTTACTCAGCCTATCAGGGCGGCAAGGGTTGCGGATTGTTAGAGATCGCGCCGGATAAAAAGGCGGTGTGGTCCTTCACCTCACCCACAACCGCCGGCACCATGATGGCAGTGCAGAAACTCACCGCCGCCGGCGCACCCCTGCCGGGCAAGCTGCTCCGCTGATCAAATTAACTTCACATCCCGTGCTCTCCAAACAACAACTCGGCAAGCTCCTTTGGGGGTAGCCAAGTGAACTTGCAAGCCCCCTGCCGCAGCGAGGCAGATGAGCAGATTGATCAAGGAGCGCTTCATGTGGCGGAACTTTCTATTTCTTTCCATCCGTTAGTTCGCGACAATCCGGTGGTCCGATCGGACCACCGGATTGTCGCGGACTAACCGATCAACTCCTCCACCCAGCGCGGGACTTGCACCGTGGCCGGGCCGATGAGGTGGCGGTCGAAGCAACCGGACACCTGGGTTAGGGTGTTGTTGATCTCGAGCGTGCGGGCACCCGCGGATTTGGCCAGATGCGCCAGGCCTGCCGCCGGATAGACCGGCCCCGAGGTGCCGATCGCCGCGAAGATCCCGGCCGCGACAACCGCCTCATCAATCCGCTCCATGTGATAGGGGATCTCTCCAAACCACACGATGTCCGGACGCAGACCCCGGCGGCGCCCGCAGGCCGGACAGAGCGTGGAGCCGTGCAGGTCATCTAACCATTCCATGCGGTTTTCGCAGTGGGTGCAAAGGGCCTTGCGCAACTCGCCGTGCATGTGGATCACCTCCGTGCTGCCGGCCCGCTCGTGGAGGTCGTCCACGTTTTGCGTGATAAGGGTCACCCGGCCCGGCCATGCCTGTTGCAGCCGTGCCAGCGCCTGATGCGCGGCATTCGGTTCGACGGTGTTCAAGGCGGCGCGGCGCAGGTTGTAAAACCGCTGGACCCGCTCCGGATCGCGCGCAAACGCCTCCGGGCAGGCGACGTCCTCCACCCGCTGGCCCTCCCACAACCCATCCTTGTCCCGGAACGTCGGCAACCCGGACTCCACCGAAATTCCCGCACCAGTTAGAACGACCGCCGATGGCTCAGACATGCTCATGCCGCGACATATATCCAATATTCCATGACTCGACAAGGCGCGACAGGCGCGATCGCCAGCTGGCCTGGATATTTCAGCAAAACTGTTGCTGGCGTTGACCGGCGATTGGAGCTAGACAATGGCCGTGCAGCCAACCGCCATCGCATGAGCGCAACCCCCTCCGCCCCGATTCAGGAGATCCTGATGCTTCACCACAGCCACATGGATGTGGGCTACACCCATTCGCAACCGGTGTTTTGGCAACTGCAAAACGAGTTCATCAGCCAGGCGCTCGACTGGCTGGAGGCCACTGCCGACCTGCCCGCCGGCGCCCGCCCGAAATGGACTTGCGAGGCCAGCGAACCGCTGCGCCGGTGGTTGGCCAAGGCGCAGGCGGCGGATGTGGCGCGGCTTGTGCAGTTGCACCGGCAAGGCCGCATCGACGTTGCCGCAATGCGTTGGCACACCACGCCGCTGGCCAACCGCGCCGGCTTGCAACGCCTGCTCGACGGCAAACAGGAATTGGAAGAATTGTTGGAAACGAAAATCCAGGTTGCCTGTCAGCACGATGTAACCGGGGTGCCGTGGCCATTGGCGGATGTCTTGTTGGATGCCGGCGTGGATTTCTTTGTCATGGCAATCAACATTCATCTGGGGCGCGCGGTGCAACCGCGGCCGGGGATGTTTTTGTGGGAAGCGCCCTCAGGTCGCACACTGCGGGTCTTCAATGGCAATCATTACACGATGTTCGATCAGTTGCTGCTGGCTTGGAATGACTCGGTCGAGCGCATGCAGAAAGGGTGGCTGGCCTATCAAAAACGCCTGCACCAGATCGGCTATCCGTTGGATTTCGTCTATCTAACCACCACCTGCTCGCCGGTGATGTGGGACAATGCCCCACCCAATCCCTTCCTGCCCGACCTGATCCAACGCTGGAACGAAGCGGGCTGCGGGCCCCATGTCCGCTACGCCACCTTTGATGACTTGCGCCAGCGGGCCATGCAAGTGCCCGACGCGCATTTGCCACGGCTCCGCGGCGACTGGACCGACTACTGGAACTTCGGCTGCGCCGCCAGCCCGAGCGCCACCGCGCGCAACCAACAGGCCAAGCCGTTGATCGAGGCGGCAGCATTGCTAGATTGTCATTCAGCCGCATTGGCGCAGGCGATGGAAAAGGTCGATCTTTATGACGAGCACACCTGCGGTTACTACGACTCGAACCCCGCGCAACCGCAGGCGCAAACCACCGAATTGCTCAAACAGGCGCTGGCGCATGAAGGCCACGAGCACGCCGCGTTCGCCCTGATGGATGGACTCGAACGGCTCGCCCAAAACCCGGTTGCCGACAAGGGGTTCGCAGGGGTCTTGTTCGTCAATCCCGGTCCGCTAACGCTGACGTTGCACCCGGAATTGCCGGCCGCGTGGTTTGCCGCGCGCGAGGCGGCCACCGAGCGGACCTATCGGGCCAGCCGGATGTTTTACGACGGCCGCGCGTGGGGCAGCGGCTTTCCCGGCGCGCAGTCCCGCGCCATTGGCCCCGTGGACCTGCCGCCGTTTGCATGGCAAGTGATTGCCCTAACCGACCTGCCGCCCGCCGTGGCCGCGCCGGAACTCGCGCATCTGATAGAAGTGGACACCGCCACCCGCCGCGAGCTTAATTTTGCCCCCGCCGCCAACCACCAGCGGCGCTCCGGGCGCATCACCTCGCCCTGGCACATCTTGCGCTACGATCCGGATTCCGGGCGGGTCCTGTCGTTGTTTGACCGTGAACAAAACCGCGAGGTGCTGGCCCCCCGGGACGGGTTGGACTTCTTCGCCTTTGTCCGCGAACGCACCGATGCCTTGGCGGAGGACCGGCGCTACGCGTTCTATCAGCGCGATCTGGACAAGGAAAAGGTCGATGAAATGTGTTGGCAGGATTGGGCGCCGGTGCATGAGCGCGCCACGCGGGTGACCCGTTGCGAGGTGCATGCCGAAGGCGGACACATCACCCTCACGCGCGAGCTCGCGGCACCGGGGATGATTTTTCTAACACAGAAGATCACGCTCTCGGCACACGACCCGGTCATCCGCTTGGAGGTGGCGATGGAATTGTTGCCTGAGGCGTCGCCACAGGCGGTGTATTTTGCGTTTCCGTTGGCGCTGCAGGCGGGTTGGCAGGCGTTGTTTGACACCGCCGGCGCGGTGGTGCGGGTGGATGACGACCAATTGCCGGGGGCTTGTCGCAACTGGGTAACCACCGAGACGCTGGCGGCGATGGGCGACGCCAAAGGCGGCGTGGCCTTGTTCACGCCGGATGCGCCGTTGGTCCAATTCGGGGACTTCCACTTTGCCAGACCGCTGGATGCGTTGCCGCGCCCGCAACACCCGTTGCTGCTGGCATGGCCGGTTAACAACTATTGGGACACCAACTTTCCCCGCGTGCAAGCCGGCCGCATCCATTTGCGTTATGGCTTGCTGACCTTCGGCGGTGCTGCTGATGCCACGCGTCTGCGCGCGGCCGCAGCGCAATTCCGCCAGGCACCGCTCATCTGGCCGGTGACCACCCACGGCCGCCCGCCCGCGAAAGGTCTCCTTTCCGTCACCTCTTCTGTTTAAATAAATAAAAACATATGCAATTCATCGACTGGCTTATCGTAGGTGTCTTTTTCTTCCTGGTGGTCGGCGCTGGGTTTATCTTCTCGCGCAAGAGTGCCGAGAGCTCCAAGGCGTATTTTCTCGGGGCCGAGAACAAGTGGTGGATGTTGGCGGCATCCGGAGCCTCCACCAATTTCTCGATCAACGGCACGGTGTGGAATCTGGCGATCCTGATGGTGTTAGGGATGAAGTCGTTCTGGGTCACGCTGGTGTGGTGGATGCCCAACGCGGTGTTCCTGATGGCGTATTCTGGCATTTGGATCCGCCGCTGTGGTGGCATCACCTCCGCGGAGCTCAACAAGATCCGCTTCGGCGTGGGCACCGGCGCGAAATGGGCGCGCACGAGTTTCGCCTTCATGATCACCTTGTTTTCGATCGCCTCGCTGTGCATGTCATACATCATTGTCCACAAGTTCGCGGTGGTGTTCGGTCTGACGAACGGCACCGCCCACGGCGTGGCGCTCGGCATCGTGGTGCTCACCAGCATCTACGTGTTGTTCGGCGGCTTCAAAGGCGTGATTTTCAGTGAGTTTCTGCAAACGGTGGTGCTGTTCGCCGTGGCGTTCATCGTCGGTTTGGTTTGTTACCACCAGTATACGGCAGAGCAGGTCCATGCCGCCGTCACCCATGGCAACGGGGCCGCTGCCGTCACCCAGGATTATTGGAAATCGTTATGGCCGGAAGCCACGCCCAAGATCGGTATGTTCGAGTCCTCGGAAGGGTATAAGGGCTGGAAGGATTTCATCGGCGCCACTCTAGCGTTCTCGATCGTCGGCATGATCGGTTGCGTGGGCGGGGCCGGCGGGCGCTATGGCGAGCAACGGTTTCTGGCAGCCACCACCACCAAGGAGGCCGCCAAGCTCGCCGCGCTCTGGCAGTTCCTGGGTTTCCCCCGCTGGATCATGACCGCCGGTTTGTGCTACCTAGGCTATGCGCTTTACGCCAAGGAAATCGCCAGTGACCCGGAGTGCGTCATGCCCAAATTTCTCCAGTCAGGACTGCTCGGGCCTGGTTTGTTAGGATTGGTGGTGGCCGGGTTGTCAGCCTCGTTCATGACCAGTTTTTGTTCAGAGATAAACGCCTGTGCCTCGATCATTGTGCGCGACATCTATCAACCGCTGCTCGCGCCGCAGGTGGCCGACTCTGACCGCAAGCTGGTCAAGGTGAGTTATGGAGTGACCGGCATGCTGGCCCTGTTGGCCGCCATCATTGGCTATGCCATGGTGGAATCCCAGGCGCATGGCGGAGGCAGCGCGCTCAATGTGATTTGGGGCTGGATGTTAGGAGGACTGCTCACCTGCTTCGTTGTGCCCTTGGCATTCCGCTGGTATTGGGGACGCATGAACGGCTGGGGTTTCGCCGCCGGGTGTCTGGCAAGCCTGGTACCCTCGCTGGCAATGTTGGTGCGGGCGTTTATGCCTGCGGGAAATTTCCTTAAAGCCTGGCCAGACAATTATTACACCTACGTCACTCTCGCCACTTCGACGCTCGCCTGCATCATCGTCTCGTTGCTGACGCCACCGATTGAAGGTGAAACCTCTGCCGCGTTTTACGCGCGGGTTCGGCCGTTCGGGTTGTGGAAGGATGCGGAAAAGCGCGCCCGCGAGGCGGGTTTGGCGTTGGCCACCTCCATTCCTGTGCCGCAGATCATTCTCAATGTTGCGCTTGGTCTGGTGGCTTCGTTCTCGCTCTATATGGCTCCGGTTTACTTCCTGGGCCATTGGAATGCGGAGGGCAGCCTCTGTGCCGTACTCTTTGCCGCCTGCTGCGCCGGCTTGTATTTCTCCTGGTATCGCACCCTGCCGGAGGATTGATTTGGAAGTTCTCTACGTAGGCGCGTTCGTGAGAACGCGGGGGATTGAGGTGAAGCGGACCAAGAAACCACTGAGAAGAACGGATTACACTGATGACACTGAAAATATAATGAAATCAATGATCTTCTCTCAATCCGTGAAATCCGTGGTTCATCTAACTCAAAGTTTATTTCAACCCGCGGCCCTCGCATTACTCATGCTCGCTGCCACCGTGGCGCCGGGCTTGGCGGAAGAGTCACTCATGGGTGAAGGTGAGCGGAAAGCCGCCACCCACACCATTGTCTTTACCGAGCCGGCCGGAGACATGCCCACCAACGGAATGCCCGACGGACCATTGCTAGGCAATGGTGACATCGGCGTGGTACAGGCCGGACCGCAAGAGGCGCTGGCGTATTATATCGGCAAGAACGACTTCTGGGGCATCAAGACACAGTCCCCGATGGCTGTCGGGCAGGTACGCTTTGTCATTCCACAGTTGGCCGGGGCGTCGTTCCGCACCGAACAGGACCTGCGGCAGGCGGAGTTGCGCGGCGAGTTTGCCAAAGGCGACGCCAAGCTCGCCACCCGTGCATGGGTCGATGCCAATCACAATTTGTTTTGCATCGAACTTACTAACCAGGGCGCCAAACCCCTGGCGGTGACGGCGCAGAACATCAAGGGCTACGCCAGCCAGAAATTTCCATCCGAGGTCAGAGACAACAACAAAGGTGCCAGACTCGGATACGAGCAGCAAGGTGGCGGTCGCTGGTTCTTCAGTGGTGAAATGGCAGACATCAAGGTGCACGACCGCGCCCTTCCCGCAGCGGAAATCACCAAGCTCGTCCAAGTTGGACGCAAGCAAGTCCAAGCCTTTGACGGCAAGAGCGGCCGTGACCTCGTGGTGCCGGTCATCACCAAAGGACTCACGATTGCTGGCTGGATCAAGCCAACCAAGCGTGCGAAAGATGCCGATTACATCATCAGCAAAGGCGAGTGGAACCATGCATACAGCCTCGGACTGTCCAAAGGCCGCTTCCGATTTGCTGTCGGGGATTTCATATTGCAATATGACGATCCGATACCACTGGACCTATGGACTCATGTAGCGGCGGTTTTCGATGGGAAACAAATGCAGCTGCTGGTGGATGGCAAGGTGAAGATGACCACGGGTGCGGTCGCCGACCATGGTGACTCGTTTCTCTGTGATCCGGATGACTCGGTTGCGGGCAGTCGCAAACTCGGGTTTGCATCCCGCCTCATGGGCGGTCCCGCCACCCGCGATTTCACCTTGGATCCCGGCAAGACGGCTACCTTGGTCACCGCTGTTCTAACTGATATTGATGTGCCGGGCAAGGATCCGCGGGTTGTGGCGAAGGCCTTGGTGGCTGGACTCACGCCCGCCAGGCTTGTCGATCTAACTGCATCCCACCGCAATTGGTGGCATGCTTTCTGGAACCGCTCGTTCATTGAGATACCCGACAAGGTCATCGAGCAATGCTGGTATTCATCATGGTATATCATGGGCTCTTGCAGCCGCGCCGGCAAGGTCTCCCCCGGCCTGTGGGGCAACTGGCAAACCACCGACAGACCCGCCTGGCACGGCGACTTTCACCTCAACTACAACTTCCAGGCGCCGTTCTACGGTCTCTACTCGGCCAACCACCCCGAGACCACGCTGCCGTATTATGATGCCATGAACCAGTCGATTGCGCGCGGCCAGCGGATCGCCAAAGAAAGAGGATGGAAAGGCATTCACCTGCCGGTGTCAATCGGTCCGTGGGGGATGTGCCCGGAAGGCGATGTCGCCGATTGGGGCCAGCGCTCCAATGCCGCCTTCTCCTCCCTGCTGTTTATTTGGCATTGGCAGTACACCCGCGATGCAGCATGGCTGCGCGCCACCGGCTATGCCTTCCCGCGTGCCACCGCCGAATTCTGGGAAGACTATCTCAAACTCGAAAATGGCCGCTATGTGATCTATAACGACTCAATCCACGAGGGGTCCGGGGCGGATATGAACCCGTTGCTTTCGCTAGGCCTGGTGCGCACGTTGTTTGAGAACCTCATCCCGATGAGCGAGGCGCTGGGCGTGGATGCCGACAAACGCGCCAAGTGGCGCGACATCTGCTCCAAACTCAGCGCCTATCCCCTCCAGCAGCGCGACGGCAAGACCGTGTTCCGCTACTCGGAAAAAGGCACCGCATGGTGGAACGACAACACCCTCGGCATCCAACACATCTTCCCCGCCGGAACCATCGGCCTCGACAGCGACCCGAAGTTGTTGGAAATCAGCCGCAACATGATCGACGCCTTGGGCCGCTGGAAGGATTTCAACGGCAGCTCGTCGTGGTATGCCGCCTGCGCCCGCATCGGCTACAACCCGGAAGTGATACTAACAGAAATGCGCGGCATGTATGACGGCCATGCCATGCCTAACAAACTTCTGACATTCGGCGGCGGCGGCATCGAGAATGTCTCGCCGTCGCTGGCGGTCACCGAGATGCTCATGCAAAGCCACGCCGGCGTGCTGCGCGTCTTCCCGTGCTGGCCCGCACAACTCGACGCCCGCTTCGGTTTCCTGCGCGCGGTCGGCGCCTTCCTGGTTTCCGCCGAACTCAAGGGCGGCAAGGTCTCCGGGGTGAAGATCGTCAGTGAAAAGGGTAACGACTGCACGCTGGTCAACCCGTGGCCGGACAAACCGGTGCAAGTCACCCGCAGCGGTCGCCTCGCGGAGATGGTGCAAGGACCGCGTATCACCGTGCATACCACGGTTGGCGAAGTTTTGGAACTTAGCGTGCAATGAACAAAATTACTGCTTCGAAATGCAAGGCTGAATGCATTATTGCGGCCACACGGCTTCTTGTCGCATGCAATGCCTATCGCAAAGCGGAAGGCCGGTTACCGGACGCCATGGCCTCTTTGGTGCCGGGGTATCTGGACGCCATCCCCGTGGATTCCTATGATGGGAAACCCTTCCGCTATGCTCCGGCTAAAGGCATCGTCTATGCCGTGGGACTGGACCTGACCGACTCCGGTGGATCAACGAAACTTCCCGCACGCACCAAACGCTACATCCCGGATAAACATCTCTGGGAGGCAGATGACGTGGTGTTTGCGATCAATGGCCAGGCGGAATGATGACTTGACTCTGTCCATGGGCTGAGGTGGAGTCGCTAAACCAGAACTCCGAAGTTGCATGGGTCATGGATTGTGAATTAACCGCAGATTAATCAGGTTACACAGAAAGAATGAGTCGATTTTTGGGATGCCACAACATTTGAGAAAGTGATAGCCCGTTTATGCTTCATGCCAGCGCGACATTCGGATGGTCCGATCGGACCATCCGAATGTCGCGCTGCTAGGATGGATCCGGCGCATTCCTCTCCTGAGCTGGCGACTTCCTCAGACTGATGAGAATGCCGCAATGCAGGATGCAGATGCCCACGGAGCGAGTCTGTCAGGTCGCCAAGCGCCGAGTGATTGCGACAATCCCAGGGTCCGATCGGACCAGCCGAATGTCGCGTTGTGAGGTTGGTTCTGGCAACTGAAAGTCTATGGGGCGGGTATGCCTTAAGTTGCCGCGCATTGGCAGAGGCGAGAATGGACGGCGCTACCGGGTTAGGATATGAATACCCGCGCTGAATCTCCCCGCGCAAAAATCCGCCGTGCCTTCACGATTCCACAACATCTTCATAATCTGAGAAAACTGAGAAATTTGAGTCATCGATGGTACAACTATCGGTTTGCGGGTTAAACATAGACACCCCCCATGCCAGTTGGGTCGGCAATGGGCATTTTTCCTGTCATGCATCTTGACAGCAAGCAAAGCTAGCATCATGATGTCTGCATGCGCACCACTGTGACACTCGAACCGGACGTGGCCCGATTATTGAACGATCAGGCCCGGCGCACCCGCAAGTCATTCAAAGAAACCCTGAACACCGCCGTGCGGATGGGCTTGGGACAGCGACCGGACTCCCGGGCTTCCCGAGCCTTCACCATCGAGGCCCGGCCCATGCAGCTCAAGGCCGGCGTGGATGCCGGACGTTTCAACGCCCTGTTGGATGATCTCGATGCCGACGCCTTTGTCGCCAAGACCCGCCCCAGTGCCCTCAAGAAATTCCGTACATGATTATCCCGGATGTCAATTTGCTGGTCTATGCCTACGATTCCAGCTCGCCTCATCACGCCGGCGCCGCTGCATGGTGGAAACAATGCATGACCGGCAAGGAAGAAGTTGGACTGGCCACGGTGGTGGTATTGGGATTTCTGCGCCTCTGTACTCATTCCAGGGTTTTTCAAAATCCGCTCACGGTGACCGAGGCCGCCGGCCACGTGGAATCCTGGCTGGCAAGGTCGCAGGCACGGGTGATTGAGCCCTCACCGTTGCATCTGGCCGAGGTGTTGGCCTTGCTGAAAATTACGGGCTCGGCCGGCAATTTGACCACGGATGCCCAAATTGCCGCGCTCACCCTACAGGAAAAGGCCGTTGTCCACAGCAACGATACCGACTTTCTGCGCTTCCCCGGCATTCGCTGGCACAACCCGCTGACAGGGAAAACGCGCAGCAGCTGATCCGGAACACGCCACCATGAAATTTCCTCTAACCTTGTTTGCCCTGCTTGCGGCCATCGGCGCGTCGTCCCTCACCACCGCCGAGATGGTCAAACCTAACATTATATACATTCTCACCGATGATCTCGGGTACGGTGACATCGGCTGTTACGGCGCCACCAAGGTGAAAACACCGAACCTCGACCGCCTTGCCAGCGAGGGTTGCAGGTTCACAGATGCACACGCGACGGCATCGGTCTGCACGCCCTCGCGCTACGCGCTGCTCACCGGATGTTATGCCTGGCGGCAGGCGGGCACCGGCATCGCCGCTGGCAACCAACCGTTGCTCATCAAGCCGGGGACCACCACCCTGCCGTCGATGTTGCAGAATGCGGGTTACAAGACCGGATTGGTCGGTAAATGGCATCTCGGGCTGGGCACGCCGCCACATACGGATTTCAACGCCGAGATCAAGCCGGGTCCGTTAGAGCTGGGTTTTGACTATGCCTTTTTCATTCCCGCAACCGGGGACCGTGTGCCTTGCGTGTTTCTGGAAAATCATCACGTCGTCGGTTACGATCCAGCGGATCCGATCCGCGTGAGTTATGACAAAAAAATCGGCGATGAGCCCACCGGTGCCGATCCGCGAGCCAAACTGAAGATCCAGGGTGGTCCCGGCCACAAGGACAGCGTGGTCAACGGCATATCCCGCATCGGTTTCATGACCGGCGGCAGCGTTGCGCGTTGGGTGGATGAAGACATCGCCGATACGCTCACCACCAAAGCCGTCAAGTTCATCGAGTCGAATCAGGCTGTCCCGTTCTTCCTCTATCTGGCGACCCATGACATCCATGAGCCGATGGTGCCGCACCCGCGGTTTCGCGGCACCAGTGACTGCGGTTGGCGCGGCGATGCGATCCACCAACTCGATTGGTGCGTCGGCGAAGTGCTCGCCACGCTCGACCGCCTCAAGCTAACCAACAACACGCTGGTCATCTTCACCAGCGACAATGGCGGCGCGATCAAGAATACCTACGACGACGGCACCACCGCGCTCCACGGCCTGCAAGCGCCTAATGGCCTGTTGCGCGACTTTAAGGGATCGCTCTACGAAGGCGGTCACCGGGTGCCCTTCATCGTGCGTTGGCCCGGACACATCAAGCCGGGCGGCACATCGGGCGAGTTGATAGGGCACGTCGACGCTCTGGCAGCCTTTGCCGCGCTCACCGGCCAACCACTCGATCCTGTGGCCGGCCCCGACAGCTTCAACGTGCTGCCCGCATGGCTGGGGGAAAAGACCCCGCAACCAGCCCGCGATCATCTTGTCTTCCAAAACAACAGCGAGGCCCCGCTGGCATCGCGTGAGGGCAATTGGATCCTCATCCAACAGGCAGGCGGCAGAAATCCAGGTAAGAAAAAAGCGGCTAACATCCCGCAACCGCCCTGCGAGCTGTATGACCTCGCCGCCGATCCCGCCCAGCTAACCAACCTCGCCGCCAAAGAGCCCGCACGGGTGGCTGCCATGACGGCCCGCCTTGAGAGTATCCGCATGCAAGGCCGCAGCCGACCCGATTGAGCTTCGGAAAAAGGTTCAGATAGGGCTTGAAAGCGGGGTGTAAAATCCCCACGCCCACGCTCCAAGCCCTCCCTCCCATGTTTCTATCAAGGCCAGTGGGTGATGGACTTGAGGAAGGCGAGGCGCTGCTCAATGTCGGCGCGGCTGATCTCCTGAAGCCGGCGGGTGGAAAACGCCTCGCAGGTGAATGAAGCCACGACCGAACCTTCGACCACCGCCTGCCGGATGTCCTCGAAGGTGAATTCGTTGCGCCCGGTGGCGGCAAGGAAGCCGGCCAGCGCGCCAAGGAACGAATCGCCCGCCCCGGTCGGGTCGGCCACCTCATGCAGCGGAAAGGCCGCACACCGGAAGAAATTTACAGCGGACAAAGCGGGAGATTCCGCGTCCGGAGCCGCCGCAAACAACATCGCTCCGAATTCGCCGAGCTTGATGACCACAAAGCGCGGACCCTTGGCCAACAGGCGCCGGCCGGCTACTATCAGATTGCTAGTAGCTACGAACTCGCGGGCCTCACTTTCGTTGATGACGAGCAGATCAATGCGCTTGAGAACGTCGTGAAGGCGCTCATTGGCAATGTGAATCCACAGGTCCATGGTGTCGGCGACGACGAAGGGGCGGGCGGCGGTGCATTGGTCGAGCATCTGGATTTGGTTCTCCGGGGCCATGTTGGCAAGGACGACGACCGGCGCGCCGGCTATGCCGGCGGGAACTTTGACACTCCAGTTTTCCAGCACGTTGATATCGACCTGGCGGGTGGTGCGGTCGTTCATGTTAGCGTGGTATTCACCAGACCATGAGAATGAATCGCCGGTGGAGCGTTCGAGACCATGCAAGGTGATGCCACGACTCTCCAACAAAGCAAGATGCTCTTGCGGGAAATCCTTGCCGATGATTCCCACCAGATGCACGGGATTGGTGAAATAGGACGCGGCAATGGCCGCGTAAGCCGCGGATCCGCCAAGGAGATTGGCCGCCTCGGCCGTGGGGGTTTTGACGTGGTCGATGGCGACGGTGCCGCCGATAAGGATGGGGGACATGTTGGTTATAGGTTATAGGTTATAGGAAAAAGACGGAAGACTTGGAGACGCAAGACCGAAGAAAAGAGCAGACATGGGAGAGAAGGAGTGGGTTATCGGTCGGACTTGTCAGACGTATTCCCAACAACCTCTAACTATTAACTAATACCCCTTCCCTCCCTTCATCTGCCCGCTGCCGCGGACTCGGTATTGATAGGAGGTGAGCTCGCGCAATCCCATCGGACCCCGGGCGTGAAGCTTGTCGGTGGAAATACCGATTTCCGCACCAAACCCGAATTCCCCGCCATCCGCAAAACGCGTCGAGACGTTGTGAAAGACACAGGCGGAATCCACTTCCCGCAGGAACCGCTCAGCTGTGGCCTCGTCGCGGGTGACTATGGTGTCGGTGTGGTGCGACCCGTAGTCATTGATGTGGGCGATCGCCTCGTCGAGCGAAGCGACGATTTTGATCGCCAGGATGAGATCGAGATATTCGGTGCGCCAGTCGGCGTCGGTGGCGGTTGCAATGTTTGTTAGAATAGCGCGAGTGGCCGCACACCCCCTCAATTCGACCCCCTTGGCACGGAGCGCAGTGGCCACCGCAGGCAGGAAGCTTGCGGCGATATCGCGGTGGACGAGGAGGGTTTCCAAGGCATTGCAGACGCCGCATTTCTGGGTCTTGGAATCGACCGTGAGGGCTACGGCCATGGCGAGATCGGCGTGGGCATCGGCAAAGAGGTGGCAGATGCCGTCATAGTGTTTGATGACGGGCATGCGGGCGAGCGATACCACGGCTTCTATCAAGCCTTTGCCGCCACGGGGGATGATCAGATCGAGCCACTGGTCCATTTGGGCGAGCACGGCCACGCTTTCCCGGTCAGTGAACGGAATCAATTGGATCGCATGCTCGGGCAGGCCGGCCGCTGCACCACCGTCTTGCAGCGCGGCGGCAATGGCCCGGTTGGAGTGGATCGCCTCGCTGCCCCCCCGCAGGATGGTCGCGTTGCCGGTTTTGAAGCAGAGCACTGCGGCGTCAGCGGTGACGTTCGGCCGGCTTTCGTAAATGATGCCGATCGTGCCGATGGGCACGCGCACTTGCTCGATGCGCAGGCCGTTGGGCCGCTGCCATGACTCGATACACTGGCCGACCGGGTCGGGCAACGTGGCGACTTGCTCGACGCCAGCGGCCATGGCTTCAATGCGGGCGTCATCGAGACGAAGCCGGTCGAGCATCGCGGGAGACAGCCCCCGACTGGCGGCGGCGGCGAGGTCGACGGCATTGGCGGCGAGCATCTCCGGCGCGGCCTCGCGGAGGGCGGCGGCCATGGCGCTCAAGATGGCGCTTTTCCGCTCACTGGATAGCTGGGCGAGACGGTATGCGGCAGCGCGGGCCTGGCGACCCATCTGGTGAATCGATTCTTGGATGGTGGGCATGAGGTTAGAGGAGGTCAAAACACTAAATCCCAAGCATCAAATTCTAAACGAAGATGGTAGAAGAGGCGACTGCAATGTTCATGGTTTAGAATTTGGAATTTAAGATTTAGTGCTTTCTGCCTGGGGCAGAAAGCGGGTGGAGATGCCATGGCCGGCGAGGATGTCGGCGAGTCGTTCCGGATGACGACCGTTGGCAATATGTGTTTCAATTCCCGCCTCCAGCGCAAATTTGATCGACGCCAGCTTGGAGGCCATGCCCCCCATGGAAAAGCGCCCCTTGTCGCCACGAACGTGCTGCAGGGCGTGGTCAATGTCGGTGACTTCAGGGATGAAATTGTTGGTCGCTGGATCTATCAATCCATCCACGCTCGTCAGCAGGATGATCCGCCGGGTATGGGTGAGTTTCGCCACCCGCACCGAAAGCATGTCGTTGTCGCCGAATTTCAACTCCTCGACGGCGACGGAGTCGTTCTCATTGATGATCGGAAGGATGCGCGGCTCATCGAGCAATCGGCGAAAGGTGTCAGTGACGTAGCCGGCACGTTTCGGAGTCGCGAGGTCGGCTGCGGTCAAGAGGACTTGGGCAATGGTGATATCGAAGTTAGCAAACAGGCTGCTGTAGGTCTGCATGAGGTTGGCCTGGCCCACCGCCGCGCAGGCTTGGCGGGTGGCGGTGTCTTGGGGATACTCGGCAAGACCGAACGCCGCCAAGCCAGAGCCCACCGCGCCCGATGAGACAAACACGCAACGATGGCCGGCATCCATCAGCCCGGCGATGGCCGCCACCAGATGCACCAGCGCAGCTCTATCCAAAGTGCCGTCGCCAGCTTTGGTAAGAACGCCGGTTCCAGCTTTGATAAGGGTGAGGTCAGAGGTCATGGGGGAGGGGCCGCGCACCAGTTATAGGTCATTAGTTATCATTCCTCATCCTTCGCACCCTTGACACGGACCTTGCCGCGGAGCTTCGCCTCGATGAAGGCATCGATGTCGCCGTCCATCACATCCTGGATGTTGCCGGTTTCCTCGCCGGTGCGGAGGTCGAGAACTTTCTGATAGGGTTGGAAAACGTAGGAGCGGATTTGATTGCCCCACGAAACATCGCCCTTTTCGCCGTAGGCGCGGTCGGATTCGGCGCGTTGCTTGTCTTCCTCGATGGTATAGAGCTTGCCCTTGAGGATTTCAAACGCGAGTTCGCGATTGGCGCCCTGCGAGCGGGCGGCCGTGGAGCGAATCAGAATGCCCGTGGGAAGGTGCCGGAGCAAGACGGCGGTTTCCACTTTGTTGACGTTTTGGCCGCCCTTGCCACCGGAGCGGGTGGTGGTGATCTCAATGTCAGCCGGGTTGATTTCAATTTTGATCTCCTTGGATACTTCCGGGTTGGCATCCATCGATGCGAATGACGTATGGCGCTTGGCTGCGGCATCAAACGGGGAAATCCGCACGAGCCGGTGCACCCCACGTTCACATTTCAGAAATCCGTAGGCGTATTCGCCGCTGATTCGCAAAGTACAGGAGCGCAACCCTGCTTCGTCGCCGTCCTGCCAATCGAGGGTTTCCACGGTGAACCCGCGGCGCTCGGCCCAGCGGCAATACATGCGGTGGAGCATTTGCGCCCAATCGCACGCTTCGGTGCCGCCCGCACCCGCTTGAATCACGACAAAGCACGACGCATTGTCGCCCGGTTGATCCAGCAGGGTGAGCAATTCGTAGCTGCGGATGTCTCCTTCGAGGCTCTTGGCATTGTGAATCGCCTCCCGAGCCAATTCCGCATCGTCGAATTCCTTGGCCAGAACCACGCCTTCTTCGATGTCGGCCACCCGTGATTCGAGTTTGAGAAAGGCTTCGAGCTTTTTTTTCAACGCGCTGGCCTTTGAACTCACGGACTTGGCCTGATCCGCATCGTTCCAAAAATCTGGAGCGCCCATTGCCTCCTCGAGAGTGTTGATTTCGTTGATGAGGGTCGGGACGTCAAAGATACCTCCTGAGTTTCGACAGGCGGCTCTTCAAGCCGGTGATGTCGAGCGCCAGGAGGTCGGCAGTAGGAAGTGATGACATGGTGGCAGGAGAGAAAGACATTCCACGACAGGAAGCAAGCCGGAAGATGGGAGCCGGCGAAGCTTGAGAGCAGTGACAGCAACTTAATATATAATGCCTGTCATTTTATTGTTGACTGCGGCGCTTGAAATGATTTACTCAGCGCATGACCCCACCGCGTCGTTGTGTTAAGTTGATAGGTACGGCGGCCGATTCGCTGATTGCTGGTGGAATGGGGGCGAATGATCGGGGGACCGCCGGGCCTGCTGATAGAGCATTGAAGACTGGCCGCGGCCACGAGAGCGCTGCTGCCGAGGTTGTGAGTGGAAAAGGAACCGCTGGAGCCAGTGTGACAGACCTGGTCTCGATGGCGGAAAGGAAAACGCTTTCGCCCTTGGAGCGGATCGAATTGCCGACAGGAGCCAGCCTGAACCGGGTGTTTGGACGGGGATGGAAAGGCGGGCGCCACAGGATCGTGCTGGGCGGTGCCGAGGGGGCGTCCTACCACATCATGAGCCGCACGGCGGGCGGCGAACGCCTACTCGGAGACACAGAGAAAGAAGCCTTCCGCCGCTTGATGTGGCGCATGGCCCGTTTCTCCGGCGTGGAAATCCGCACCTACGCGGTGATGGACAACCATTTTCATATTCTCGCCCGGGTTCCGTCACAGGAACGATTTGTGGCCAGATTCAGCGGCGAAGGAGGCGAAGCACGCTTACTGGAGCATCTGCGCCTGCTGTATTCGAAGAACTACCTCGCGACACTGCGGGCGGAGTTGGCGGACTTGCGCCGGCGCGGGATGCCGGAGGAGGCGGAGGCGCTCATTGCCGGCTACCTGCTGCGGATGTGCAATCTGCCGGTGTTGGTGAAGGAGTTGAAAGAGAGGTTTTCACGGTGGTATAACAAGCACCACAGTCGGCGCGGGACCCTGTGGATGGAACGCTTCAAGAGCGTGTTGGTGGAAGACGGGGAAGCATTGCGGACCATGGCGGCCTACATCGATCTGAACCCGGTGCGGGCGGGGATGGTGAAAGACCCGAAAGATTACCGGTGGTGCGGCTACGGGGAAGCGATGGGCGGGGGCAAGGCGGCACGCCTGGGCCTGTGCCATGTGGTGGGCCACGGGGAAAGTGGCGAGACGGGATGGGCGGCACCGACCGGGACCAAGGGCATGAGCGCCGCGGCGGTTTACCGATGCGGGTTGTTTGAGGACGGCCAGGCCCGAGATTCGTTAGATGAAAATGGCCCAACCCCGCCAGCCAGGACGAAACAGGCCGGGATATCCAAGGAAGTGGTGGCGGCCGAGAAGAAGCGGCAAGGAAAATTGAGCCGGGGTGAATTGCTGCGCTGCCGGGTGCGGTATTTTTCCGATGGCCTGGTGCTGGGTTCGAAATCGTATGTGGAAGGGATGTTTCAGAAATATCGAGGGATCTTCGGACCGAAACGCAAGAGCGGAGCCCGGAGCTTGCGGGAGGCCGCCGACGGCCACCTGTTCACGGCCCGCCAGTTGGCAGTGAGAGTGGTGGAATGAGCCGCTTCTGCGCGCGCTCAAGATGCGCCATTTCAAGCATCGCCCGACACGGCAGGGCACACAGGTCCGAGTCTGGCTCGACAATGCCATGCCCTGAGTGCAAGGTCGTTCGTCTGACAAAATTTCCCGGCCCGCCCATGACCCGACAACACCGCGCCGATCATCTCCTGCTTCGTCTCAATCAACTCTATCCTGAGCCGGCGATCCCGCTGGCGCATCGGAATGCATACACGCTGCTGGTCGCCGTCCTGCTTTCGGCGCAATGCACGGACAACCGGGTCAACCAAGTCACTCCTGTCCTGTTTACCCGCGCAGACAACCCGCAGGACATGATGCGGGTGCCCGTGGATGAGATCCAAGCCATCATCCGTGCATGCGGTCTGGCACGCCGGAAATCCGCCGCAATTTCGGAGCTTTCAAGAATCCTGGTCGAACAGCACAGTGGGGTGGTTCCGGCGGATTTTACCGCGCTGGAAGCCCTTCCCGGAGTGGGTCACAAGACCGCCTCAGTGGTGATGTCCCAAGCTTTCGCCGTGCCCGCGTTTCCGATCGACACCCATATTCATCGACTGGCCACCCGTTGGAAACTCAGCTCTGGAAAAAACGTGGAGCACACCGAGCGAGCCCTGAAAAAACTTTTTCCCCGCGACTCGTGGAACCGGCTGCATCTTCAAATCATCCATTATGGCCGGGACCATTGCACCGCGCGTGGCTGTGATGGAAAGCATTGCCTACTCTGCTGCGAACTTTTCGCCAAGACATGAGATCCAAGACAGAAAAATCACCGAAGCGCCGCCTGCGCCATGCCACAGCCCCAGCCACTTTCCCATGCGCCTGAAGCTCACCATCGCATATGACGGTCGCCCCTACAACGGCTGGCAATCACAACCGTGCAGCAACACGGTGCAGGACCATCTGCATGCCGCACTGCATCAAATCGCCAAACACCCGCTTCCATCCAAGGCTCCGGACGCACCGATACCGGGGTGCATGCGCTAGGGCAAATCGCCCACTTTGATGCTCCGGCACAATCCGCCATGCAACCCTCCAACTGGATTGCCGCCTTCAACTCCCACCTTCCCATCACCATCCGCATCATGGCCTGCGAGGAAGTGGTGCCGGATTTCCATGCGCGCTTTTCCGCGCTTGGCAAAATCTATCATTACGACATCTGCACGGAACCGGTGATGCCACCGCACAAAGCCGGACTGGCATGGCACGTGCCGCGTTTGGGTGATGCGGGGTGCCTAACAGAGGCGCTCAGCCGCCTGCTGGGTCGGCATGACTTTCACGCCTTCGCCGCCTATCGCGGCAACGAAACCGCGGAGATGGACTATCACCGCACGCTTCACGCTGCCGATCTAGAAACCCTCATAGACGGCTGCCGCATCACCTATTTCGGCGACGGGTTTCTCTACAAAATGGTGCGCCTGCTCACCGGGGCCGCAGTGCGGGTGGCCCAAGGCAAGCTCGATCTTGACACCTTCAGTGCCTTGCTCGACCAAGTGCCCGGACTGCCGCATGGCAAGTCACCCTATTGTGCCCCCGCCGCCGGGCTGTATTTGCAGCAGGTTCTCTATCCGCCACTTCGCTGAGGCCCCCGGGGTGAGGTTGCCAACATCGGGGCTTTGCAGCGGCCAAGACCTCGGCCATGCTTGCGGGGTGATGACTCGTGGCTTGATTTTCGATCTGGATGGAACCTTGGTGGACTCGCTGCCCGGCATCGCCAACTCGCTCAACCGGACATTGGAGGGCCTGCGTTTGCCACAGCATTCGCTGCATGCCGTGCGTGGCTTCATTGGCAACGGGGCGCGTGTGCTGATTTCCCGGGCAGCCCCGCAAGGGGCGGATGATGGCTTGCTCAACCAAATTGAGATGGAGTTCAAAGCGGATTATGATCGGACATGGCCAACGGGCTCCGCAGTCTACCCCGGAGTGGCCGGGTTGCTGGAGGAACTCCAACGCCGGGGAATACCACTGGCGGTGTTATCCAACAAAACACATGCATTCACCACTGCCATGGTGGGCGCGTTGTTTCCTAACATATCATTCGCTGCCGTGCTCGGCCAACGACCGGGGACACCGCACAAGCCGGACCCTGCGGGTGCCTTTGAAATAGCCGCCACACTGGGTGTGCCGCCATCGGCCTGCATGATAATCGGGGATTCCACCATGGATCTTGAAACCGCCCGCAATTCGGGCATGCGGGCCGTGGCCGTCACCTGGGGCTATCATGATCGCGAGGCCTTGCTCGCGACCGCGCCGGATGCAGTGATCGAGACTCCTGAGATGCTGCCATGTTTGTTAGACAAAGCGCGGGAGGCCGTGCTCTGAGGCTACGCACCGACGTCATGCGGACATCCCAACATTTCAGAGGTAGCACAGCCGCTGCGGTCGCTCACTGCTCACCGAGATCGCCGCCGTAGAAACTTTTGATATATCCATACTCGACGAGAGTATCCTGCCAGGGAGCCAGCACGTTGGCATTCGGGAAGATGCGGGACGCCACGGCGAGCCATTCCTCGGCCTTGACGAGGTTTTTATCATCGTAAGCGATGGCGGCTTGCGCGAAGCAGTAGAATGGCGAGTCGTCATCGATGTCGTATTTTTTGGCCAGCGCAAGAGCCTCGTCCTTCAGGCCGAGTTTCTTTTTGCACAGCAAGATTTTAAACTCCACGAGGCGGGCGAGGGCCATTTGATTGGCGGGAATATCCTTGAGGATTTTGACAAACAGGTCATGAGACTCCTGCCATTTTTTGGTGACAAAGAAGACTTCAGCGGTGTTGAAAATGATGCTGGGATTATCCGGGGAGAGTTCCAAGGCCTTGTTGAAGGTGGCCATGGCTTTGTCAAAGTTACGGATTTCAACGTAGCATGAACCGCGGTAGTTGAGACTTTCCGGGCTATCAGGAAAGATCGCGTCAGCTTTATCGAGGAAATCGAAGGTTTCGAAAATGCGTTTTTGTTGGAACAATCGCGCGGCCTCGCCCAACTGTTTGACAAACTCGTTGCGGCGTTCTTCCGGGAGGTTGAGAAACGCCTGTTGATTGGGCAGCAGCGGTTTTTTTTCAGCGCCCGGTGTTTCCGGCTTGGCGGGAGGGGGCGTTGGCTTGGCGGGAGGGGGCGTTGGCGTGGTTTGCGCGAATGCCGGCACCAAGGCAAACAGGAATGGCAGTAAAATGCGGAAAATCTTCATAGCGACTGTGGGTTCGCCAGCAAGCTACGTGGAAACCAGCCCGGCGGCAAGCCGTCATTTGGGCCAATTCCGGGATTTTTTGGACGATTGACAGCCGTTGCTGAATTTTTCCATTTTCCTGAACGGCTGTCGGGTGTTGTCTAAGCGCGTTCATGAAAATCGGTCTTGCACAAATCAACTCGGTGGTCGGGGATTTCCCGGCCAACGTGAAACGCATCCTTGCCGGCTACCGCGAATGTTTGGATGCGGGTGCGGACTTGGTCATCACCCCGGAATTGGCGCTGGTCGGCTATCCGCCGCGCGACCTGGTCTTCAAATCGCCATTTGTTCCGCAGTGCCTGCAGGCGCTCGATTACCTCGCGGGTGAGATCCGAGAGGTCCCGCTGTTAGTCGGTTATGTCGATCACCATCCGGCAGGCCGACCTGGCAAACCCTTTCGCAACGCCGCCGCTTGGCTCGAAAACGGGGAAATTCGTCACCGGATCTGGAAGACACTACTGCCCACCTACGATGTGTTTGATGAGCGACGCTATTTTGAGCCGGGAGCACTCTGCGAAACCGTGCGCTGGAACGGCTTGCGCATTGGCGTGACGATTTGTGAGGACATCTGGACAGAGGACTATCTGCTGCGGCCCTTTTACGATCGTGATCCAGTCGAGGAACTGATGGCACAAGGCATGGACTTGCTGCTCAATCTCAGCGCCTCGCCCTTTCACCTTGGCAAGCCCGCACAGCGGCGTTCGATGATCGGCGGCGTGGCCCGCCATGCGCGGGTGCCGGTAATTTATTGCAACGCGGTCGGGGGCAATGACCAACTCGTTTTCGATGGCCACTCGCTCGTCGTCGATGCCAATGGGTGGATCCAGACCCAACTGCCGGGGTTTGCGGAAAGTTGCCGTGTGATCGATCCATTCAAATCCCGCGGATCGGCCTATGCCGTTGAGGACCACGATGCGGCCCAACTCTATCAAGCCTTGGTGCTCGGGCTGCGTGATTACGTCACCAAGTGTGGGTTTTCGAGCGTCTGTCTAGGATTGAGCGGCGGGATTGATTCCGCGCTCACGGCCGTCATCGCTGCGGATGCCCTTGGTCCGGAATCGGTTCACGGCTTGACCATGCCGAGTGAGTTTTCCTCATCTGGGAGTGTGGAGGATTCTTTGGCACTGGCCCGCAACCTTGGCATTGGCTGCGACGAGGTGCCGATCCGCGAGGTCTTTGAGGCAGTCAAAGCGGCGATGCGGCCGGTGTTTGCGGGCAAGCCTGAAGATGTCACCGAGGAAAACATGCAGGCCCGCATTCGCGGGTTGCTGCTGATGGCGCTCTCCAACAAAGACCACCACCTCCTGCTCACCACTGGCAACAAAAGCGAGTTGGCTGTTGGCTACTGCACCATTTACGGCGACATGTGCGGGGGGCTGGCCGTCATCTCCGATCTCCCGAAAGCCCGCGTCTATGAAGTTGCCCGCTGGCTCAACCGCGACCGCGATCTAATTCCTTGGAACACCATCGAGAAACCGCCAAGTGCCGAACTCAGGCCCGATCAAAAGGCCTAGGACACCTTGCCACCCTACGCTGTTCTCGACGCCATCCTCGAGCTATACATCGAGCACCAACTCTCCTCCGATGAAATCGTCGCCCGTGGCTTTGAAGAAAGCACCGTCCGTTGGATCCAGCGCCGCGTTGATCTCAACGAGTGGAAACGCCACCAAGCGGCCCCCGGCTTGCGTGTGACCTCCAAGGCCTTTGGCATTGGCCGCCGCATGCCCATTGTGCAGCGGTTCGTCGGGTGACGCCCAATTTGAAGCAACTGAGCGACAAGTGAATCGGCACAACCATCATGGTGGCAGGTGTTAATCACCCATGCCGAGGTAACAAACGGCGGAAACCCGCACTCACCCGCGAAGAAACCGGCCACCTGCAAGCCCCCGGCCGAAAGTTTTTTTATGCGGCAAACCCATACGCCGCAAGGGTTGCGGCGTATGACGGCAGGAAAAATTTTAAAATTTCTTGCTATTGGCGCAGGAAACCCCACTTTACCGGTCGATTGCACGCCGCTTGGCTGTGCATCGCGCTTTGTTGAATCTCTGACGCCGCGGTCAAAGGAAGTGTGGAATGAATCGGCGTTATTAGAACTGAAAAACAATGGATATCTACGTGGGCAATCTGCCCTACACTGCTACTGAGGGGGACGTGACAGGTCTCTTTGCCGCATTTGGACCTGTCGAACGGGTCAAAATCATCACCGACCGTGAAACCGGGCAATCCAAAGGATTCGCCTTCGTGACCCTCGGCGACCAAACCCAGTTGAACGCGGCCATTGAGGCCCTCAACGATTACGATTACAACGGACGTCCACTGCGCGTGAACGCCTCCGAGCCCAAGGAAGCCCGGCCCAGTGGCGGCGGTGGCTACGGCGGCGGCGGTGGTGGCGGCGGTGGTGGCGGCGGCTACCGAGGTGGCAGCGGCGGCGGCGGCGGCGGCGGCTGCGGAGGTGGCGGCGGCGGCGGCGGCGGCTATAAAGGCGGCGGCGGTGGCGGCGGCTATAAAGGCGGCGGCGGCGGCGGCAGCAAAGGCGGCGGCGGCTGGTAAGCCCAAGTCTCCTCAATCAATCTAACCCTACACCCGGCCCTCTTCACAGGGGACCGGGTGTTTTTTGTTAGCCTGCAAGAATAAACATTCTTGCATAAGGCACAAATCCGCCGAGGGTTGCGTGCGGTCTCGCCACCGCCACCCCTCCATGAGCAGCGCCCCCTACAACCGCTATATCCTCAGCGCCGCCAATTCCGCCCGCGCCATCGAACACGGACTGGCCGAGGCGGATTGGTATACCTGCCCGCTTTCCAAAGCCGAACTGCGCCAGTTGCTGGTGCGCCGCGACGGCCCGGCGCTCCGCGACACGCTGTTGTGGTTTGGGTTGCTCGGGGCGTCCGGCTATGCGGGATTCCTGTTGTGGGGCAGTGGGTGGGCGGTCATTCCATTTCTCCTCTACGGCGTTTTTTACGCCAGCATTTCGGACTCGCGCTGGCATGAATCGAGCCACGGCACCGCATTCCGGACCGACTGGCTCAACAACACGCTCTATGAGCTCGCCTCGTTCATGGTGATGCGCGAATCGACCGTCTGGCGCTGGAGCCACACCCGCCATCACAGCGACACCATCATTGTCGGGCGCGACCCGGAAATCGCCGTGCCGCGTCCGCCGGACCTGCTGGCGATGGGGTTGGTGTTCTTCAACCTGAACACCGCGCCGAAATATTTCCGCAACGTGATGCGGCACGCCTGCGGCCGCCTTAATAGCGAAGAGCAAACCTACGTTCCCGCATCCGAACATCACAAAGTCTTCTTCAAGGCGCGCATCTATCTGCTCATCTATGCCGCCGTGATCGCCGCCGCAATCTATCAGCGAAGTTTTCTGCCCTTGATGTTCATCGGCCTGCCCAATTTCTACGGCGCCTGGCTGATGCCGGTTTTCGGCGACACCCAGCATGCCGGGCTCGCGGAAAACGTGCTCGACCACCGGCTCAATTGCCGGACGGTTTATATGAACCCCATCAACCGCTACCTGTATTGGAACATGAACTACCACGTCGAACACCATATGTTCCCGCTGGTTCCCTACCACGCCCTGCCTGCATTGCACGAACTCGTCAAAGCCGACATGCCCACACCCTACCGCAGCCTGTGGCAGGCATGGCGCGAGATCATCCCGGCAGTCCTCCGCCAAGTCAAGGACCCCGGCTACTTCGTCAAACGCAAACTCCCCACCCCCACCCTGCCGCGCGAAGCCACCGCCGCCGCCCCCCCCCTGACCGCCGCCACCCCGGCGTCAGCCGACGGTTGGATCGATGCCTGTGACGCCGCCTTGCTTGCCAAAGAGGATGTGATCCGCTTCGACCACGCCAAGCGGACCTACGCGCTCTATCAGACGGCCGACGGCCACTACCACGCCACCGATGGCACCTGCACCCATGGCAACACCCATCTCGCCGACGGCTTGGTGAAGGGGCACATCATTGAGTGCCCGAAACACAACGGCCGCTTCAATCTCTCCGACGGCTCGCCGCAACGGCCGCCGGTATGCGTCGCGCTGCGGACCTATCCGTTGGAAAACCGCGGAGGCAGGTTGTTCCTCAATATCGCCCCGGCCGGCGGCCGCAACGCGCACGAGCAAGCGACTTCCACCTTCCGCGTGGTGAGCAACCACAACGTGGCCACCTTCATCAAGGAGTTGGTGTTGGAGCCCATGGACAAACCCATCACCTTCGCGCCCGGCGATTACCTCCAACTCGGCATCCCGGCCTACGACTCGATCCGGTTCAGCGACTTCGATATTCCCGAACCCTACCGCGCCGTGTGGGAAGCCAACCATGTCTTTGACTACGTCGCCACAAACCCCGTTGCAGGCCGCCGCAACTACTCGCTCGCCTGCAACCCCGCACTCGAACGCGTGCTGCGATTCAATGTGCGGATTGCCGCCCCGCCCCGCGGCCAGGATTGCCCGGCCGGCGCGGGATCCAGCTACGTGTGGAGCCTCAAGCCCGGCGACACCGTCACCGCCATCGGCCCCTTCGGGGATTTCCACCTCAAGCCGACCCAGAAGGAAATGATCTATATCGGCGGTGGCGCGGGCATGGCCCCATTGCGCGCCCATCTCTCCCACCTGTTGGAAACGGGGCAATCCGCCCGCAAGGTCAGCTATTGGTATGGCGCGCGCTCACGTCAGGAACTGTTCTATCAAGACTACTTCAACGACCTCGCCCGCAGGCACCCGAACTTCAGCTTCCACCTCGCGCTATCCGAACCCCTGCCGGAGGACCACTGGCAATCCCACACCGGCCTCATCCACGAGGTGGTGCGCGACAACCAACTTCTCTCGCATTCCAATCTCAAGGCCGTCGAGTTCTATCTGTGCGGGCCGCCCGCCATGATCCAGGCTTGCACCACCATGCTCGAAACCCTCGGCGTCACCACCGGACAAATATCCTACGATGAATTCTAACCGAATACCCAACACCAACGACGGCTCGCAGGACGCGCCCAAGCTCCGCTTCTACCTCAATCTCAACAACCTCGAAGGGCTGCCGCCTGACAGCAGGTGGCCGGGTTTGGAGGGGAGTGCCATGTTGGAACGGTTGGCGGCCGACGGTTTCCACGGCATCCAACTGCCCGACGGACAAACCGCGGCACCCGCCGGCATGCCACTGGCAAGCTGTGTTTCCGATCGCATCAACACCGCCGCCGAGGCGTCAGACATCGTGGCCCGCCACGCCGACAAAGGCCACCAGTGTCTAACCGTCCACGCCGGCTGGGGCATCGAGGATGACGACGCGGTCTGGGGCCTGGTTGAGGCCATCCTCAGCGCATCGGAAAAGTTTGCGCTGCCGGTGTTCATCGAGACCCACCGCGCGACCCTCACCCAGGACATCTGGCGCACCGTCCAACTCACCAAGCGTTTCCCGGACATCCGTTTCAACGGTGACCTCAGCCACTATTACACCGGCCAGGAACTCGTCTATGGCGGACTCGCCATGAAAATCGCTTTCATGGCACCCATCCTCGACCGGATCCGCTTCATGCACGCCCGCATCGGCAGCCCGGGCAATATCCAGATGCCGGTGGGCGACGGCACCGGCCGCCCGCCGCAAGCGACGGGCGAGGTCGATTACCTCGCCGATTTCAAAACCCTCTGGACCCGAGCCATGGCCGGCTTCCTCAACACCGCCGCCCCCGGTGACTTTTTCGTTGTCTGTCCCGAACTGCTGTCACGCCGCTACTATTACGCTCGTACTTTCCCTGATACCGCTGGCACCCTCCACGAGGAATCCGACCGCTACGCCGAGGCCCTCACCTACACCCGCATCGCCAGGGATTGCTTCATCGCCGCGCAAGTCGACAATAGGGAGTGAGTTCCGGGACGCTCACTCTTGAGAAATGCAAAGATTCATGCATCGTCGTTGCCGAGCACGCGCGCCATGCGCCCCTCATCCAACGCGCCGGTCCACTTCGCGACCACCACTGTGGCCACGCCATTGCCGATCAGGTTGGTTAGGGCACGCGCTTCCGACATGAAACGGTCGATGCCCAGAATCAAGGCCAGACCCGCCACCGGCACATGACCGACGGCTGAAAGGGATCCCGCCAGCACGATGAAGCCGCTGCCGGTCACTCCGGCGGCGCCCTTGGACGTGAGCAACAGGATGGCGAGCAGGGTGACTTGCTGGAGCAGGGTCAGCGGCGTGTTGGTGGCCTGCGCGATGAACACCGCCGCCATGGTTAGATAAATCGAGGTGCCGTCCAGATTGAAGGAATAGCCGGTCGGGATGACCAGCCCGACCACTGACTTGTCGGCGCCGAGATTTTCCATTTTGGCGAGCATGCGCGGGATCACCGATTCGGACGAGGAGGTGCCAAGCACAATCAGGAGTTCCTCCTTGATATACTTGATGAATTTCCAGATGGAAAAGCCATGCAGTCGGGCAATGAGTCCGAGGGCAAGGAAAACGAAGATCAGGCAGGTCAGATAGAAAGTAGCCATCAGTTTGCCCAGCGACAGCAGCGACCCGACGCCGTAGGTGCCGATGGTGAAAGCCATGGCACCGAACGCCCCCACGGGTGCCAGTCTCATGATGATGCCCACGATGCCGAACAGCACATGCGAGGTTTTCTCGATCAGATCGAACACCAGGGTTCCGCGCCCGCCAAAGCGGTGCAAGGCGAATCCACACAGCAAGGCGATGAGCAGCACTTGCAGAATCTCGCCCCTGGCAAACGCGTCCACCATTGTCGTTGGAATGATGTTGAGCAGAAACTCGGTGGTGCTTTGCAGCTTGCCCGGCCCGGCATAGGCCGCGATGCCCTTGATATCGAGCGTGGCGGGATCGATATTCATGCCATCGCCCGGCCGGACCAGATTGACCACGAGCAACCCGATGAGGAGCGCCACCGTGCTGATGACTTCAAAGTAAACCAGCGCCAGGCCGCCGGTCCTGCCGACTTTTTTCATATCCTCCATACCGGCAATGCCCACCACCACGGTGCAGAAGATGATCGGGGCGATGAGCATCTTGATCAGTTTGATGAAGCCATCGCCAAACGGCTTCATCGCCGCCCCGGCCTGCGGCCATAGGCATCCGAGCAGAATGCCGGCAACAATGCCCACAATAACCTGAAAATACAGCGACTGATAGAGCTGCTTGCGGTGCATGTCTGAAGCTGGGACGATGCGGTTGTGGATGCAAGACTGAAGTCATTGCCGCTCTCCAAGGCAACGCCGGCGCCGGCATTCCGTGGCACCAGGATCCGGAATGATGGCCTGCGAGTTGTCACTGCCGGCGGTCGCTGGCACGGCTCGGCGGTTCCGTTAGAGGAGGTGGCAACGGGCCGGTGCCGGCGTCGCCGATGGCCGCCTGGGTGCGGATGGCCGAGGCAATGGCGACGGCGAGCCGCTGGCGGTAGTCGGGGGAGCAGATGAGACGGGCTT
>JBAXPF010000003.1:0-37462 GCA_037132955.1 Verrucomicrobiota bacterium
GCTGGGGGTGACATTGCTGGGGGTGACATTGCTGGGGGTGACATTGCTGGGGGTGACATTGCTGGGGGTGGGAGTGACTGGTTCTATGACAGTGTCTTTCATTGGTTTAGTGGGTTAGGTTGTATCGGTCATTTAACCCGAATTTTGAAAGGCTGCAAGTAAAAAGTGTTCAAATGAACAAATATTTTTTGACGGCCCTGGCGAGGCCTGAGCGGGCGGCGTCCGCTTGCGGTGCTGGGGCCTTGACCTGCTATCTGGGGGATCGGGCGAGGGCGTCGGCCGCCAGCGAGCGATCCCCCCAGACGCGGACGAGAATGCGCTTGGCGATGCCTTCGCCGCGCTCGGTGGCCAGCAGGACACGGGTGGCGTGTTTTTCCACATCCCAATCCGCCGAGGCACCGCCCGGCGTCCATCCGTCATCTAACATAATTTGCAAAAATTCCGTGTGCTCACGGCCCTCGTTGCTGGCCACTTCAAATTCGGCGTCGGGCGTGGGAGTTGCCGGCATTTTAGCATGAGGTGGTGCCAGCCCCAGGGTGCGATTTCTGGCCCATGCGCGCAGGCGCGGTTGGAGAACCTTCACGGCGTGCAAGGTGAGCCGTGCCAACGGCGAAGCGAAGCGATCGTCCAAGTCACGCAGGGGCAACATGCGATTGATGATGGATTGATAGCCGGCCGCGCCCATGGGGCCATGATAGATCACGGACTCCGCCATGGCCCGGAGCGGGCCGCCGCCATAAACAAACCCTTCCCAACACGCGTCGCCATGTTGGGAAAACCGCTGCGGATGTTTTTTTAGCAGCAGGTTTTCCGCCCGGCCATAGCCGATTTGTTGGCGCAAGAACGCGCTCAGCGACGGCCGCCGCCAATGCCACACAAAGGCGCCCGCTGCAAACCCGAGCCTGAACCCCGCGTCCCGCAACCGCCAGCAAAAATCCACATCATCGCCCGCGGTGTGGAACAACGGATCAAACCCGCCGATGGCCTCAAAGGCCGGCCGGGTGACGGCCAGGTTGCATCCCGGCAGATGCTCCGCCTCCTCATCATCCAACAAAACATGGCTGGGTGCGCCCGGCGCCGCACACACGACTGCCTCGCGCCAGGTGCGCGGACGCGGTGGCAGGTTGGGCCCGCCCACCGCAGCAAACCGGCCATCCGCCAACATCTGCCGCAGCCGTCCTAACCACTCGCAATCCGGCTCGCAATCGTCATCGGTGAACGCAAAAACCTCACCCGTCGCGATCGCCGCGCCGGCATTGCGTGCCGCGCTCAAGCCACCCGGCGCGATGCGCAGCAGCCCCACCTGCGGGAAATTCGCAGCCACCCAATCCGCCGTGCCGTCGCTTGAGCCATCGTCCACGACCACCAGCTCATGCCATTGATCCAACAATTTTTCCAAGGCGCTGAGGCATTTCCCGATCCGCTGTTGGCCATTGCGCGTGCAAACAATCACCGAGAACAGGGGTGGCTGGTGCGGGCTGGTATCACCGTTGCCTTGCGGCCATTGTCTAACAACCTCCAACGCAGGCTTTGCCTTGTCCTCGCGATCCACCAAGCCGAAGTCCCAATCCAGCACCTCCGCACCGGCATTCCACCAGCGGTCGCTCCACGCATAGACGGTCATGCCGGCGGTTTCCAACTCGACGGCCGCCCGCAGGGCCCAGCCGAGTGCCGCCGCCTGGGTGTGCAGGCCATTGCGCCGGGAATCCAGCCCGAACTCGGAAATCACCAAGGGCCGGTCCCCGGCGATGTGATGCAGGCGTTTGATATAACTCCGCAACGCCGACTCCTCTTCAAGATAGATATTGAAGGCGGTGAAATCCGCATTCTCCGGCTCCAGATATTCAGTGCTCGGATAGTTGGCATAGGCAAACATCAAGCCGGGGGCAAGCCGTCGGCCGAGGGCAATCAAACCCTCGAGTGCCCGCCGCACCCGCAGCGGACCCATCCACCGCACCAAATCCGCAGGTACCTCGTTGCCCACGTAGATGCCCGCCCATGCCGGATGATCGCGGGTTTCACGCAAACTCCGTTCCAATGCGACCCGTGCCGCGGCATACAACTCCGGGTGCCGGAAAAAATCCGCGCCATGCCCCCAGCGCAGCCCGCCTAACACCCGCAAGCCATGCCGCCACGCCACATCCAACACGCGCCGGTCCGGCAGCTCATAGAGGCGCAGCACGTTGAAGCCGGCCTGCGCGACGCGTGCAAAATCCCCATCCAACCCATCCGACCCGCCCCCCGGAAACGGTCCGTAGGTCACCGCCCGCATCACCACGCGCCCAGCCCCGGCCCGGAAAAATTTCCCGTCCGGCTGCCAGCGTCCATCTCGCGCGCTTCCCCCCACGCGCCCATCGTAGGACCACCAGCGACGTCAGGTCAACGCCGGGTGCGGGGCATGGGTGGGGTCGGGTCTGGACACGAGCGGAAAAATTTGTCAGGCAAGGGCATGACCCTTTTTGAGAGTGACCGGCCCTTGGCATGGGGTGAACTGGATGTGCCTGTGTTTGGCTTGGGAACGGATTGGCAGGGCGGGCGGGTGGAACCGGCGGCCGGGTTTGCGCTGGTCACGGATGCACAGCGCCTGTGGTTTGTGGCAAGCCATCGGCGGCCGGCGCAATTGCATCCGCAGGCGCGGCCCGGCAGGTTTCAGGCCGAACTGTGGCGTTATGATGTGGCGGAATTGTTTCTGGCCGATCCACACAGCGGCCGCTATTTTGAATTCAACCTGGCACCTAACGGAGCCTGGTGGTGCGGCGAATTCATCGGCCCACGGCTGCGTGCGGAGGCCCACGACGTCGCCATGCCCGAAGTGGCGACGTTCTCGGAATTGGCGGCCGACGGGGCGTGGGTGGCCGCACTGTCACTGCCCTTGGAGTTGCTGCGGGCGCGGTTGGATTTCGGTGTCGCAACGCGGGCCAATGTGACGTTCGTCCTCGGCACGCCGCAGCAACGCTTCCTGAGTGCCACGCCGCTGGGCGACGGGGAACCGGATTTTCACCGACCGGAGCGGTTTGCCAATCTTTCGCGTGTGCCGCTGCCGCCACGGTGATTTTTTCCGATTCCCACGGATCGCGGCTTGGCGGAGGTGGAACGTCTGTGTATGGTCTGCGTTGTTGAGTCAACGGTTCGAAATTCAAGACATTGTCACCCAGGATTTGTTTGGGGTCACCTTTCATGCCCTCGATGTGGCGACCGGCAACGATGTGCTGCTCAGCCGGTTTTTTCCGTTCGGGACGAATGGTGTTGGGTTTTTTGATGAGGAAAGCACGCGCTACAATCAGGCGGTGGCACGTCTCACTGAAGTGCATCACCCCGGGTTGCGGGCGGTGCTGGCCGGTGGCTGTGATCCGGTGGACGGCATTCCCTTTGTGGTCATCGAATGGGCCGAAGGAGTGGCTCTAGCAAGCGTGCTCGAACACTCGATTTTCACCCCCGCAGGAGCCATCGCAATCATCGACAAGGCTCTGGATGTATCCGCCGCGCTGTCCCAAGTGCTGGGGGAAGAAGCGGTCTGGGTGGACACCTCGCCGGCCATGATCGTCGTGGATGACGAGAACCCGGCCGGAGAAGTTTCGTTTTGCATTTCGCCCATAAAATGGCTCGGCACGGATGCCTCCAAGCGGAGCCTCCGCTCGCTGGCGGAACTCGCCGAGGACTTGCTCGGCTGGCGCGGTAAACGCGTGCCCGATCAAGCCGGCTACGGCCTGGGCGGATGGCTGAGATGTTTGCGGGCTAACAGCAACACCCTCACCCTCTCCCAAGTGCGCGAGAGCCTGGCCGGCTTCATGGAAGAACCCGCCGCGGAACTCATCATGGCAAGCGGGCCGGCACCGCGCCAACCGGTCATCTTGAAGCGGCCTGCCACCAAGCGCCAACCGCTTTGGCTGCCACTGGGCGTGATAATGGCAGTGGCCATGACGGGGGCCGGATGGTGGATCATCCAACATCGGTTCAATCTCCGCAAGCCCAAGCCGGTGGCGGCCTCATCCGTTAGGACGCCGCTGGCACAAGCAACGCAGGCCACACGAGATGCGCAGACCACAAGGATCCCGCCCGCAGTGGCTGGCAAGCCACCTCCCACCGCACCATTGCCGGTTGAAAGCAAGGTGACAGCCACTGGCGAGCGGGTCTATCAAGTCAGGGACAGCCCGCTGCTTTTGAATGTGAAAAACCAGGAGGTGACCGTCGAGGGGACATTGCAAAATATCCGCTCCTCGGACTCCGGCAAGACCCTGTATTTGGAGTTTGTCGATAGCGGCTCGATGCAAGATGTGAGGGGATATTTCATGACCAAGAACCTGCCGCCCGACGTGACCGAGCAAGCCCTAAAACTGCTGCTCGGCAAGCGCATCCAGATCACCGGCGCGGTTAAGATGAAGCAAGCGTTCAAGCAAAAATGGCCCGAGCTTTTGCTCAAGGACCGCACGTCGATCAAGGAAATGAAATAGGCGTTCCAACGTGGGCTTGCATGCCCGGCGTTTTCCAATAGGCTTGCAAGCATCGCAATGGATGGTGGAATTTCCAGTTGGTGCCGATTTTGCCTGCCTCTGGCAGGCGCGCTGCTGCTGGTGTCCTGCGACACTCCACAGAAGCGCGCCTTGCGTGCACTGGCCAAGGCGGGCGTGGAAGTTTCCGGCCATTCCCTGATGCAGGCGGTGCTCCGGCATGACTTGGAACAAGCCGGCCTGCTGGTGGATGCCGGCGTGCATACCGAACAACGCGATGCCCGCGGACGCACCCCGCTGCGCGTCGCCGTTGATGACCACCAAGCGCAATTGGCTCTCCACCTCATCGAGGCCAAAGCCAACGTCAATGCCACCACCGCTGATGAGGTGAGCATTTTGGGTGCCGCCGTTGCCAATGACCAGCCAGCCATCGCGGAACAACTCCTAACAAACGGGGCGCGGGCGGACGGCCGGATGCCGGACGGCGAAACGATTCTACCATGGGCGATCCGTCACGAACAACGGGCGCTGGTCCGCTCGATGATGCTGGCCGGTGCCGATCCCCATCTCAAGGACCAGCAGGGCAATCCGTTGCTGCATATTGCGCTGGACTGCGGCCGCCGCGATCTCGTCGATTCCCTCATCGCCCTCGGCGCGGACTCCGGCGCGGTCGATGCGCATGGGGAAAGCACTTTGCATTACGCGCTGCGTCGCGGATGGTTCGATGCGGTGCCGCGGCTTGTCGCTGGCGGGGCCGATCCGAATCTGCCCAGTCCCGCCGGGCTCACCCCGCTGGAGTTGGCACTCCGCGCCCACGATTCGCACATGCTGGACCTGTTATTAAACTGCGGGGCCGACCCGAATCTGCCGAATCCCGGCGGACTCACGCCACTGGAACATGCGCTCAACACGCGCGATCTCACCTCGCTTGGCCAGTTGCTCAAACGCGGAGCCAACCCGAATCTGGCAAATCCAGCCGGGCTCACGCCCCTCGAGCGGGCCATCAGCGCGCGCGATTCCTCCCTGCTCCGGCAGTTGTTGCAAGGCGGGGCCAACCCGAACCTCCGGGGTGCAGCCCACACCACTGCGGTGCATACGGCCATCCGTAGCCGCTGGACCGAGGGCTTGAATTTGCTGGCACACGCCCAGGCGGATTTCAACCTGTCCTTTGCTGATGGCCATACCCCGCTCGATGAAGCGTTTGCCGCGAATGACAGTGAGCTCCTCGGCTTGCTCCTCAGATGCCGGGTCAGGCCGGACGCCCGCGACGCCCGCGGCCGCTTGGCGGTGGAAGCCGCCGCCGCCGCCGGGCGCGGCGCGACCGTCAAGTTATTGTTAGATTATGGCTATCCCGCCGGCAATGTGCTGTATGTGGCGTGTGCGCGGGGTGACACCGCCATGGCAGGCCTGCTGCTTGCCTGTGGTGTTGCACCCGACTCGAGCTGCGTGCCAACCGTCGATTCCCCGCTTGGCGCGGCCCTGCGTGATTCCAACGACGGGCTTGCCGCAACCCTCATTGCCTACGGCGCGACCACCCGCATCCGCCTTGCCGAAGGCCAGTCGCCGTTGCACCTTGCCATCGCCACGGGTTGTCACCGGAGCGTGAAAATGTTGTTAGATTCCGGCGCCGATCCCAATGCTCCGTTCTGTTATCCGGTGAGTCCGGCCTTTATTCGTCAGGTCCGCCCCGGCGTCATGCAGTGGGAACTGCGCATGGACCGCAAAATCACCCCGCTGATGCTCGCCGCAGATTCTGGAGTGCCGCAATCCGCGGTGCACCTGCTCGCCGCCGGTGCGAAAAAAAATGTCTGGACCCGCTACAGCCAGTTAGGACCCTTGAATTTCGCCGCGCAACGGGAGGATGTGAAAATGCTGCGCGCCCTGCTGGGGCAGGATCCTGAGCGCGTGGACCGCCGCATTGTCATCAGTCTCTCCGAACAACGCGCACGCATGTTCGACTTGTCGGGACTTGAGATTTTCAACACCAAGGTCTCCACCGGCCGCCAAGGGTTCGCCACCCGCACCGGGGATTTCGTCATCACCGAAAAAAACCGCGTTTGGACTTCCACGATCTATCATGCCAGCATGCCGTTTTTCCTGCGCCTCAGTTGCAGTGACTTCGGCCTCCATCAGGGTTACGTCCCCGGCTATCCCGCCTCGCACGGCTGCATCCGCGTGCCCGCCGACAAGGCCTCCCAACTCTTTGCCATCGCCCGCGTCGGCGATCATGTCCAAATCGTCCCGTGAATCCGCCTGCCGCAAATTCAATCTTGGCCGATGACGCGCTTACAGGCATGCTGGCGGGCGTGACTGCCCGTGTTTTGATCGATGGCTCTTCTGAGTTGGTGTTCGACTATGCCATTCCGGCCGGGCTCGATGTGCGGCCCGGGTGCCGGGTGCGGGTGCCGCTGCGCCGCCAAGCCGCCACCGGCACCGTGCTGGCGCTGGGCGAGGCGCCACAAGCGGACTTCGCCATGCGCGAACTCGAATCCCTCATCGATCCCGAGCCGCTCATCACCCCGGTCCTGCTGCGCACCGGCGAGTGGATCGCCAACTACTACGGATGCAGTATTGAATCCGTCATCCGCTCGTTGTTGCCGGAGGCGGTGCGCACCGAGGAAAACTCGGCCAAGACCCGGCGCCTCGCCGTGTTGGAGTCCGCGCCGGAGCCTGCCGTGTTGGAAAAACTCGCCAAGCGGGCGCCGCGCCAGCATGCGATCCTGTTGTTGCTGATGCATGCGGCGGAAGGCAGACTGCCGGTGGCCGAGTTGGGTGACGGGTCATCCGCCACGCTCAAGGCCATGGAAAAGGCCGGACTGCTGCGCATTGACGTCGAGGAAGTGCGCCGCGACCCTGATGCGGATGAGGTGGAGGAGATTCTGGAATTCAAGCCGCTGACCCTCAATGCCGGCCAGGCCGCCGCGCTGGAGCAGGTGCTGCATGCGGTGACCCATCCCGCCGGGGCCAAGCCCATGTTATTGTTAGGAGTTACCGGCTCGGGCAAAACGGAGGTCTATCTGCAAGCCGCGCAACGCGCGCTGGATCTGGGAAAGACCGTGCTGGTCCTGGTGCCGGAAATTTCCCTCACCCCGCAAACGGTGCGCCGCTTCAAATCCCGCTTCGCTGCAATCCAGGACCAGGTGGCGGTGCTCCACTCGCATCTGTCCCAGGGCGAGCGCTTCGACGAGTGGCATCGCATCCGCAAGGGGGTCGCCCGGATTGTGATCGGCGCCCGCTCCGCGGTGTTTGCGCCGTTGCCGGACCTCGGCCTCATCATCGTCGATGAGGAACACGAAAACTCCTACAAACAGGAAAACCCGCCGCGCTACCACGGCCGCGATGTGGCCGTGTTGCGTGCCGCCTTCGAACCTGCCGCCATTGTGTTAGGCTCCGCCACCCCGTCGCTCGAGTCATGGCACAACACCCAACTCGGGAAATACGCCCTGCTGCGCCTCGATGCCCGCGTGGATGGTCAGTCGATGCCCATGGTGCGGGTGGTGGACATGCGCCTGGAGGCGGCCAAGCACAAGGGCGGACTGGCCATTCTATCCGACAAGTTGCGCACCGCCTTGGAACAGCGGCTTGAAAAGGGCGAGCAATCGATCCTGTTTCTCAACCGCCGCGGCTTTGCCCGCGCCTTGCAATGCCCGCTCTGCGGTCACGTCTGCCAGTGTCCGCATTGCGCGGTCGCCTTGACCTATCACCGCACCGATGAACGGCTCATCTGCCATGTCTGCGGCCATCAGGCGATTGTGCCGCGCAAGTGCCCGGAGTGCAAGGATCCGGCCATCGTCCTGCAAGGCTATGGCACCCAAAAGGTCGAGGAAGTCCTGGCCAAAGTGCTGCCGCAGGCAAAGTTCGCCCGCATCGATGCCGACGCCATGCGCCGCAGGCATGCGTTGCGCGACACCCTGCATGCCTTCAAGACCCACAAGCTCGATATTCTGATAGGCACGCAGATGATTGCCAAGGGCTTGCATTTTCCCAACGTCACACTGGTGGGAATCCTCAATGCCGACCTCGGGCTGCACGTGCCGGATTTCCGGGCGGGCGAGCGCACTTTTCAATTGCTCACGCAGGTGGCGGGACGCGCCGGTCGCGGTGCTCTAACCGGCGAGGTGATCGTCCAAACCTTCACGCCGCACTCACCCTCGATTCAATATGCGAGGCGGCACGACTTCGACGGGTTTTCCGAGCAGGAACTGGAGTTCCGCCACCAGTTCGGGTTTCCGCCCTACGGCCATTGCGCCGTGCTCACCGCCCGCTCGAATCACGAGCGGCGTGCCGAGTTCACCCTTCAAACCTTGCACCTGCGGCTCAGTGAAAACCTGCCGCAAGGCATCCAGTTAGGTGAGGTGCTGCCCTCGCCCCTGGTCCGCGCCCACGGCCAATTCCGGTTTCAAATCACCCTCCGCGCGCCACGCGCGCGCCCGCTCACCCGCCACGTCCAGGCCGTGCTGGCCCGCACCTCGCTGCCCGCCGATGTCACCGTCGTCTTCGATATGGACGCGCTGAATTTCTCCTGACAGCCAAGGCTCAGGAGTTGGATGAGGGCGGGACTTCGCGCTCCGCGTCTTCCGCATGGGATTCACCACGATGCTGGCGGGCGCGGATCACGCTGAACACCAGGGACACCGCCATCAGAACCGTGCCAAGCACCAGAAACGAGATGATCCGCTGGGTGCCTTCCAATTTCCCCACGCCCATGAGCAGGATGTAAACCACCGTCAGCAACAAGGTGTTGTGTCCCATCCAGCGGTATTTGCGGGCCTTGGTCAGCAGGTTCATGACATAATAGAACAAGGCGATGCCGACCCACGACAGCGCCACCCATGCCTGCGGCACCATATGATAGAGAGCATACGGAAGCACGATGAAGGCGCATGTCAGATAGGCGTTGCGCATCAACTCGGTCTTCAACTCGAGCCGGTCCTTCTGCCATTTGAGATTGCGCGAACTGGTCAGCGCCACCACACCAAACACCAGGCTGATCCCGTTCTCCTGCCGCACCAGCGCCATGTAACAGGCGACCACCGCCAGATAGATCAGGAAGTTGGCGACAATGATGAAGCGTGAACGGAACCAGATCGCCGTGGTCACCACCAACAAACTCTGCGCGGACAACCACACGAACAAGTGCGGCACCTCGGCCGCCTTGATCAGCGCCATGCTCAGCGCTCCGTAGCCGGTCATCGCGTAGATGAACGTCGCGAATTGACTCCGCTCACGCACCCAGAACATCACCGCCATCCCTAACAGAATTAGCGCAGCCGCGATGTTGACCACGACAAACCAATCCCTATAACAAATAAAAGTGTGCAGCAGGAACAGGCAATAGCCGCCGCAATTCAGGACCGACGCCGCCTGGGCCACCGGTTCCTCGGTCGTGTGATCACGGCGCAAGGTCATGGCCAGCCCGTGCACGGTCATCCACACCAGCAACAAGCACACGCCGGCAAACGGTCCAGCCACCACATCCACCCGGTTGCCAACCACCGGATTGCCGAGCGCCCACAACAGATAGGTCAACCATGCGCAGGGCGTCGCAAACACCACCAGCCACGGCCAGTCACGCTGAACTAACGCCAAACCCGCCACCACGGCCAACACCGTCACCATGCCAAAGACATACCATGGGGTGCCCACCGCCAGCGCCGCCACGTATCCCGTCACCATGGCCAACCCCGTCAAAAACACCGACCTGCGCCACCACCCGATGGCCAGATTAAGGGCCACCGCGAGAGTGAGGCACGCCGCAGCAGGCAACGAAGCTGGATCTAACAAGCTAGGAGCGCCGAAGTAACACAGCCGCAAGGTGGCGAAAATCAGCAGCGCCATGCCAACCCCGCGGCACTGCCTTCCAATCAGCGGCAAGGTCCGGTGCAGGCATCGGGCCAGCAGGAACAAGCCGGCGGCGAGCAACCAGCCGACGAGCGACGGCAAGACCGGAGGCAACCCTTGCCACGGCAGTGACAAGGCCAGCGCCCCGCCGATGGCCAGCACCCCGATGCCGACATTGGCGAAAAGGTTCTGGCCGACCGCCGCCTCGAGTTCACCCACGCCAGTTGGAGAACCAAGCGGTGGCACCGGATTTTTGGCAGGAGCCGGTGCTTTTGCCGGGCCTTGCCCAAGGCCGAGCATTTTCTCAACCTGAGCGAGACGTTGCTCCAAGCGTGCCATGGTGGCCTCGTCCGTCATGGTTTCGTCCCGGCGTTTGGATTCATTCATGCTGGATTATCGGCTGGTATTCATCCGCACCCGCATTCGCCGAGTTGGTCGGCCAAGCGGCAGATCGTGTCGTAGTAGACGTCAGGCTCCAATCCCAGCGCCGCCGCGCCGAACGCCTCGGCATCATCGGTGGAGGCAAAATCACCGTAGTTGACCGCCACCAACTGATAGAAAACCAAATATGGCACCAGCTCGAGCTCCGTCATGAAGACCGGATGGACGCGGATGATGAAACCCTCCTCCGGCTTCTCGCCCAACGCATGAGGATAGGCAAACTCGCCCTCGCGCAAGCCCTCGGGGGTGAAGGCGATCTCGCACGGATAGCGGACCAGCGAGCGATCCAGCAGCACTTGCTGGAGTTCACTCCAGCCGATGTGGGGGCCATACTTGGCATGCAGTTCCGCGCCCTTGTCGGCGACGTGGTCAGCGAGGGAGCTTTTGGCGTCGGCAGCGGTTGGGCAAGCGTTCATAACCAACCGGGTCTGGCTTTCAGGAATGCAAATCGGCCATGGGCTTGGATGGGGCCACCCCCTGGGTGGCATCGGAGCCTTCGTTGGCACGGGACAACTGCCCGAGCAGAATCGGCACGGCCATCCGCAGGAATACCGTGTAGCATAGCAACCCGAACGCCCAAATACCCAGGCAGACGAAGGTTTCGTTGGAGGACGGTTGGTATTCGATCATCGCGCCGAGGGTGGTCGGAATGAAGCCGGGAATGACCATCCCCATGCCTTTCTCAATCCAGATGCCCGTAATCGCCAGCACGCAGGTCAGATTGAGCCATTTCAAACTGCGGCTCACCGGCAGCACCAACAACACCAAGGCGATCAAATTGAAGGTGATGGCCGTCCAAATCCATGGCACCAGCGCATGATAGCCATGCAAGCCGAGATACAGATACTTTGACGCGGCCACATGCACGGTGCCGGTGTAGAATTCCTTGAACACTTCATTGAACAACAGGAACACGTTGATGATCATCGATACCTGCACGATAGAGCGCAGCGTGAGCAGCGCCTTGTCGCTGATATGGTAAAGGGTGACGTGGCGGATCACCTGCAACGCCAGGATGATCAACGCCGGTCCGGCCGTAAAGGCCGACGCCAGGAAGCGCGGACCTATGATCGCGGCATTCCAAAACGGCCGGCCGCCCAAGCCAACGTAGAGGAAGGCGGTGACGGTGTGAATCGACACCGCCCACACAATCGCGATAAACACGAACGGAATATAAAACCACGGTGCCGGTTTGCGCCCGCAGTAGCGCGAGTAGAGCAGGTAACCGCAGATGTGCAGATTGAGCAGCAGGTAACCATTGAGCACCAACACGTCCCAACTCAGCATCGACGCCGGAAAATTGAATTGGCCGAGGCCCGGAATCAAATGCCAGAAATGATCGGCGCGGCCGAGGTCTGCCACCACAAAGGATAGACACATGAAGATGGCGGCGACCGACAACAGTTCGCCGAAAATCACCAGGTCATGGAGTTCTTCATTTCGATAGATATACACCGGAATGACCATCATCACGGCGGCGGCGGCCACGCCCACCAGAAACGTGAAGTTGGCAATATAAACCCCCCACGACACCTCGTCGCTCATGCCGGTGACGATCAAGCCGTTGACCAGCTGCTTGCAGTAGGCATTGAGTCCTAGCAGGCAGATGAGCGTGAGGACGCCCATCCACAGATAATAGCGCCAATCGCCAACGAAGGCGATTCTGGCACAGCGCCTGAGGAAAACCAGATAGTTGCGGATCGCCGTCGTCATACGTCAAAGTAGTAAAAGAATCGTGGAGAGGTGCCGAGTTCCTCCTTGAGCTGGATGAAGACCCGTTTGGTTGCGAGGATCTTGGAAACCTCGCTTTCCGGATCGAGAATGTTGCCGAATTTGCGCGCCCCGGCGGGGCACACTTCCACGCACGCCGGATAGCGGCCAGCACGGGTGCGCTGGACGCAGAAGTGGCACTTTTCCGTGCACCCGATCTTGCGCGGGCGATTGCCAAGGTAGGCCATCTCCGGGTTGAGCCGGTCCTTGGGCAGCGACGGCTTGGTGAAGTTGAAATGGCGCGCGCCATACGGGCAAGCGGCCATGCAATAGCGGCAACCGATGCACCAATCGTAGTCGATGACCGTGATCCCGTCGGTCTCCTGCCATGTCGCGTGCACCGGGCAGACCTTCACGCAAGGCGGGTTCTTGCAATGCTGGCATTGCACCGGCATATAAAAGAAACCCTTTTCGGGCACCTTTTCCGGGTTGTAGTCGTGGGTGGATTTCTCCACATCGAGCGATCCGTGGGGCATCTTCAACACCCGGATGTATTGGATCTCGGGGCTGCGCGATTGGTTGTTCTCGCCCACGCAGGCATGCACGCACTTGCGGCAGCCGATGCAGCGGGTGAGATTGAGCGCATACACATACTCGACGCCGTTCATCGGCTTGAGATCGCGCACGTGCGGACGCACCCCGTATTGGCGCTCGACCTCGTTCTCGATTCGGGTGAGGACTTTCTGCATGTCCTCGGGCGTCATCTCCTTATAGTATTTCTGCAGGAATTGCTCCATCGAGGTGAAGTCTTTGAGTTCCAGCAGTGGCTTGAGGCTGGCGGCCAAGGCCGCGGCACCGGCGCCGAATACGGCGGATGCGCGCAGAAAACCACGGCGGCTCACTGTGGGCGCCGCTTGGTTGTTAGATATATCAGCTTGAGGATCCATGTTCAATGTTCGGTAGGGGATGACTCAACTGGGAGGTGTCTCTCCCGGAGATAATTGGGCGGAGGTGCCGGTTTGCGCCCCGGGAATTTCGGTGAATGCGGGTTGTGGCAATTGACGCAGTCTTGTTTCTTGAAGGCCCCCTGCGAGCGGTCCCAGTAACCGCTGGTGCGGCCATGCGAGCCGGCCTCCCAGTCGCGATAGGTCGGGCCATGGCAACTGCCGCACAGCAAGGTGCTTTCCTCAAACTTCAGTTCGCGACCATCGCGGGGTTGCAGCCGCAGCAGGTTGGCGTCGTTGTGGCAGTTGAAGCAATTGTTGTTGCGGCCGTGGGTGCCGTGTCCCATCACAATGTCCGAGTGCTCGTCGGGGATCACCAGCTGCTGGTTGGCATCGTATTTCAACTCTTGTTTCTTGCCCTTCTCATGGCACGTATAACAGTCAAAGGCGTCGAGGTCCGCCTTCGACTCGACCAAGTTGGCATACGAACGGCGCCAAGTCTCGGTCTTGAGAAAATCCTTGTCCACCAAGGGCAGTTGTCGCGCCCGGGTGCCCTTGCCTAACAGGTCAAACGCAAACACCACGGCCAACAGCACGAACGCGATGGGGAGAATCGCCAGGACGAGACGGGTTTGTTTGTTATCAGTCATGTGCTCTTCTCGGCTGTGCCTCGCGGCGGGACGCCACAGGTGCCGGCCGCGACTCCGGGGGATCTTGATCCCCGGGCGCCGCGCCGGCCTGTGGAGTGCGGGGTCAGGCTATTACTTGAGTGTGAGAACGTGTTTGGCGACCGCCTTGACATCAGCTTCGCTCATATCCGCAAACGCCTTCATGCGGGTCTTGTCGCCATCCTTGACGCCCCCCTTGATGGTGGCCTCGATCTTGGCTTCGCCGAGCTTGGTGGCTTCGACGGTCAGATCCTTGATCTTGAGCTTCTTGCCCATCGCGGTGTCGCCCTTGCCGTCGGCACCGTGGCATTTGGCACATTCCTTGCCATAGATGGCGCTGCCATCTTCGGCGTTGGCGTTGAAGGTCACCGCAAACACAGTGGCCGCTGTCAGTTGTAACAATTTTTTCATATTTAGATTAGGTTGGGTTGGATTGGGTTGTTATTTCAGAGTGAGGACGTGTTTGGCGACCGCCTTGAGATCGGCGTCACTGAGGTCCTTGAAGGCTTTCATGACCGTCTTGTCGCCGTCTTTGACGCCTTCCTTCATGGCGGCCTCGATTTTGGCATCGCCGAGCTTGGCGGCCTCGACTGTTAGGTCCTTGCACTTGAGCTTTTTGCCCATGGTGGTTTGGCCCTTGCCGTCGGCACCGTGGCATTTGGCACATTCCTTGGCATAGATGGCGCTGCCATCTTCCGCATAGGCGTTAAAGGTCACCGCAAACACGGTGGCCGCCGTCAGTTGTAACAATTTTTTCATGGTTGGATATGTTAGGTTGTGGATTCAATCACTCTGGCTGGCACCACCCGATGCTGCCATCGTCTGTTCAATGTGCATATTTCCCTCGCAAAGACAATGACAAAAAAAGTTATTTTTCTGAGGGAGTTGGATGGGTGGCGGGTGGGTTGGGTCTGTGGGCGGAGGTTTACGGGTTGTCGATGCGATGGGGGATATGGCCGCTGGTGGGCAGGGATTCCGACAGGAACAACTTGATCAGAACCGTGAGGATGATGAAGGGCAAGCTGAGCAGGATGAGTCCCAGTAACCAGCCTTCGGCACCGGCGAATTCGAGTTTGTAACTCATCACGCCGCGCAGGCTCTTGGAGAAGAATTGGCCGCCCATGACCACGTTCCAGCGCATGGCCAGCACCCCGAGCAGGATGCACACCGAGCAAGTGAAATAGAGCGTCGTGCGGACAGTTCCAGCGATGAATTTGCGGGCGACTTGAAGGGCGCCCAGCACCAGCAGCGGAAACAAGGTGCCCATCAGCATCTGGCCGATGGTCAAGGTATAGAACAGGCGTTCCTGGGCCATGTATTCCATGACATAGAACCCTTCCTGCGCGGAATAAGCGCGGTGAATCAAGTCGAGGGCTTCGACCGTGGCGTCAATCACGAGCGCGTAAAACAAAAACATGCCCATGACATCCAGACAGCGCACGTCGAGCGCGCGCCGCCGCAGCCAAGTCAACACCATGTAGATGAAGATACAGAGCGCAATACCGGAGACCATCGCCGACAAAATGAAGATGATCGGCATGATGGCATTACCCCACCACGGGTTGGCCTTGATCGAACCGAAAATGAAGCCGACATAGCCGTGGAGCAGAAACGCGGAGGGAATGCCGATGATGGAAATAATCCAGCTCAGTTTGTGATCCAGCGCGATGGCCTTGTCCGACACATCGGTGACGCCGACGGTGAGGGTGCGATAAATAAAGCCGCGCAGGCCCGGTTCGGTTTGTCCCCACTTGACAAAGTCCTCGCGGAAGTCGAACCACAATTCCAGCAAGAGCACGGCCATCAGATACCACGCATACACAAAGCCGAAGATGGCCATTGGCGAGGTGAGGTGGGGGGTGATCATGATTTGATAGGAACGCTCCGGATGACCCAGGTGGCACAGCAGGGGCAGGGTGGCGCAAAGCAGGAACGCCAGTGCCGTCAGCAACGAAAGCCGATAGACCGGCTCCAGCGCCTTGACGCGGAAGACCCGCACCAGCGAGGCCATGATGAACGCGCCGGCCACCAAGCCCGTGATATACGGATAGAGGACGATGAGCACGCCCCACAGCGGATGCGTGCCGGCTTCATTCGGATAGACGTAGCCGTCGAAGTGCGGTGCGACCTCGGCGAGAATCTGGGTGAGTTGCATGGACATGTTAGCGGACTTCCTTATCTAGGTTGGCGTATAGCACCCGGGGATTGGTGCCCAAGTGCGGCTTGAGAGTGTTGACCTTGTTCTTCTGGACAAAGGCTTGGAGCGGGTCATTTTCCAGCGGGTTTTTCAAATCGCCGAACACCCGCGCCTGGGTCGGACAAATATCCACACAGGCGGGTCTGAGTCCGCGGGTGATGCGGTGATAGCACAGGGTGCATTTTTCCGCGGTCTTGGTCACCGGGCTCAGGAACCGGCAACCGTAAGGGCAGGCCTGAATGCAAAACCCGCAACCAATGCAATAAGTGGGATCGACGAGCACCGCGCCGTCCGGCGTGTCAAAGGTGGCGCCCACCGGGCAGACCTGTGTGCAAGGCGAAGCCTCGCAAAGATTGCACAGCTTCGGGACAAAGAAGGACTTGAGGATTTCGTCCCGCGGCACGAGTGTTGGCGGGAAGCCGCCGCGCCCGCCGTTAGGTGAATCCACCTCCACCTCACCCCGCACGGCAGTGGAGTCGGGGGCCGGCTTTTTGATGATATAGCGCTCGATCCAGGTGCGGAAAAAGTGGGGGGCCTCGGGCACATGGTTTTCGGATTTGCAGGCATCTGCGCACAGGCCACAGCCGATGCACTTGTCCACGTCGATGCACATGAGCCATTTGTGCTGGCGGGCATCGTAACCGTTCGGGGCGGGCGATTTGCGGAATTTTTTCTTGAGCGCCCGTGCCGCAGGGAGCGCGAGCAGGCCTGCGAACACACCGCCAAAGGTGGCCAGCATGCGACGGCGTGGAATGGAATCATTCATTGGACTTCGTTGGGTTCGTGGGGTAGATGGCACTCGATGCACTTTTCCGAGTAGTGGTCTTTGACGATGATTTGCTTGAACCATGCCGGACGCGAGGGGCTGGCTTCATGGCAGCGCAGGCAAACCTTTTCGGTGGGTTTGATCATCTTGCTGTCCGGATCCTTGAGGTGTTCCTGGCTGACCACGCCGTGACAACCTTCGCAGGAGAGTGTCTTGTGTCCGCCCTTGGTCAGGGTGGCGATGACCTTCGGGTGGCGCTCACCGCAAGCCTTCTTGCCGGCAAACACCGGTTGGTGTGCCTCAGTGTGCTCCGCCAGAGCGGCACCGCGATAGAAGCCGGTGTCACGGAACGAATCGGGAGTCAGCAGCGTGCGGGCCACAAGGTAACTGACCACAATGGCAAAGATGAGGATAACGAGGCGGAATATTTGCGGCGGCAGGTGGAAAAATCTCATGGCGATCAATGGTTGGAAGAGCTTTATAGCGACTGCGGAAAATTGGCTGCAAACGCTGCGGGGGAAAGCAATGCGGGGGTATCTGTTGCTCTTATCCGTGACACACAAACACATATCAAACCACGCGCAGGAATGAGCAGAATACGCACAGTTGAAGCAGAGGATATGCGTAGCATATGCAAATTGCCACTCATTCAAAGCGTTGCAGCGGCGGTCTGCGAATGCCGTTGGCAAAGGCATTGAACATCACTGCCGCAGTGGTGCTTGATCAAGCACCAGGAACGCCCCGCCGGCACCGTGGGGGTCAAGCAGCGCCAGCTCCAACGGGTTGCGGGGATCGGCAAACGGGTGGATGAACTCGCGGAAGGCAAGCCGGCTGGAAGAGAGGGTCCAAGGCGCGGACCAATCGGTCAGATCGGTGAAATTGACGTCGGCAGTGAGATCTTGCCGGCCCGGATTGTCATAGATGGCCGGGCCTTCGAGACGTTGCTGAAAGAGATAGGCCCGGATGGTTCCGTTAGGCCTGCGGTGGTAGAGGTCGGTGGCGGTGGCTCCGTAGTCGATGGTGAGCAGGCGACCGGCCTGCCACGCAGGCAGCCAGGCGGTGAGCCACTCGCGATAGGAGTCATGAACCTCGATCCATTGGCCGGGCGGGTGGGCTTGCCTAAAAACCGATGAGGGTGGCAACGGAGCCGCGGGCAGGAGGGATTCGTGGCTGCTCTGGTTCGCGCCGAATGACACCGCGAGTTCGTGCCAGCCCTCGGCAGTGAGTTGGAATCGTCTCACGGGGAAGGCATCGACCAATTCGTTAGAAAAAATCACCGCGCGACCGGCACAGGCGGCAAGTGCTTCTAGCAGGGTGGGATGCCAGCAGGCGCGCCTGCCGAGCCGCTGTTGTTGGAGCGCGGCGAGAACGGGCGAGGTCTCCACCAGGTGCAGGCGGGTTTTCCAGCGGACGTGCCACGGCAGATGGCGCAGCACGGCGGCGGCCAGAGTGCCTTCGCCCGGGCCGACCTCTATCAGGTCACGACAACCCGACTCGCGCAACGCGCGGGCCGCCCACGCGGCGATGGCGCGCGCCGGGGCGGCCGAGAGCATCGGCGCGGTGGTGAAGTCGCCGCGGCGGCCGATGCCGGTGATGCGCCGCGCGTAGTAGCCGTGGAGCGGGTCATACAAGGCCCGCTCCATGAAGTGATCGAAGCGGGTAGGGGGACTGGAGGAATTCATGAGTCCTATGAGTCCTATGGGTCTCATGAGTCCTATAGGACCGATGAATCCTATGCCGGCGGGCCGAAGCCGGCGGCGGTGAGGTCACGGCGCTCGGCACTGCGGAAACTGGCCCATTTGCTGGCTGGCAGGCGGGTGAGGAGAATGAGCCCGCCTTGAATGATGACAAAGCCGACCAGCCACGGAAACGCCTTGTCCATGAAGCCATAGGAATGCAGACCCACTCCCAACATGTTCACCCCGAACCATGAGAAGGCGGTGATGGCATTGCCGCCAATGGCCATGGCCATCAGGCCGCGCTGGCGGATGAAGCCGCCCCAGCGGGCATGCAGGATGAGCCCGCACCACAGCACGATGAGCAGCGCGCCATTTTCCTTGGGATCCCAACCCCAGAAGCGGCCCCACGATTGGTCGGCCCAGATACCGCCAAGCACGGTGCCCACAAAGCTGAAGAGGGTGGCAAAACACACCACGCCGTAAACCATGCGGGTGAGGGCTTGCGCGGTGTCCTTGGTGAGCAGGCGGGTGCCCACGCCTAACAAGACATAAACCACCGCCAACATGCCGGCCAGGAACATGGCGGAATAACCGGCGGTGATGATGACGACGTGGGTGGCCAGCCAGATATTGCTATCAAGCACCGCCTGCATCATCTCCAGGGTGTCGCCGTTGGACCCGAGGTGGTGGGCGATGACCAGAGTGACGAAGCCAACCATGCCGGCACAGGCGGCACCGATGCCATCGCGGAACATGCGCTCGATCACCAGACCCAGCACGACCGCGCCCCAGCCGACGAAGATGGCCGACGAGTAAAGATTGGTGACGGGTGGCCGGCCCTGCAGATACATGCGCGTGAACATGCCGAAGGAATGCACGGCGAGGGCCAGCAGCAGCAGCAGGAAGGCGGTCTTGCGCATGCCCTTGGGGCACACCAGCCACGATCCGCAGGCTAACAAAAACGCGCCGACGTAGAGCACCATGCTCTGATAGAACGGCTCCATGCGGTTGAAGCGCAGCTCATAGGCGGAGCGACCGCTCCAGTCGGGATGCATGCGATCGAGCGATTCGGCGTAGTCAGCGGCGGCCTGCGCGAAGGCGTCGAACTTGCCCGCGCGGAAGGCGTCGCTCATTGCGGCAAAGGCGGTGAGGGACGCGGGGATGGATGCGGGCGAGTCCACGCGGATGAGGGCGGTGCCGGTGGTCAGCCAGTCGCCAGGCTTGCCGCCTTTGGGCGGGGCCACGGTGAGCATGGATGCCCCCTGCGCTTGGGATTCATAGCGGGCCAGGGAGGTTTTGAGCAGGGCGATCTGGGCTTTGTCGGGCTGGGCATTGCCCTGCTTGATGGCGGTGGCGCAGGCGGCGACGGCGGCGGCGTAGGTGTTGATTTCCGCGGTGAAATTCGTGGCGTCATCCGGATGGATGCTTTCCTTCAAGTGTTGATAGAGGACGAGTGAATTGCGCAGGTTGTAGATGGCGGATTGGAACGGGCTGCGTTGTTTGGCATCGGTGTCCGCGGCGAGTTTCCCCTCCTCATCGATTTTTTGCAGATGGGGTTGGAGTTCGGCATAGGTGCCATATTTCTTGTCGGTCTGCGGCATGCCGAACATGCCCAGGACTTCCGGGTTGGCGATGGCAAACACCGGATAAGTGTCGGCCACCGGGGCATTGAACAACACCTCGGCCAGCCAGCGCGAGGCCTCCATCTTATCGCCGTTGGCGAGGCGCAGAGTTTGTTTGCCGCGCAGAATAAGCAGCGAATTGCGCGCCACGGTGTCCAGCGGCTTGATGCGACCGCCGGCCAGCACCGGCAGGCGGCTGAAGGCCGCGAGGTCAAAATCGTTAGACTTGGGCTTGGGGCTGATCCACGACGAGCCGAGCCAGAGGGCGGCGACGAGCAGTACGAGATAAGGGATGGAGCGGTTCATGGCGCGGTGACGGGTTGGGCACGCCGGGCAAAGCGGGTGAGGTGATAGAGGAATTGAATCAGCAAGCCGAGGGTCATGACCGCGCAGGCGACGTAAGTGGCAGAGCCGCCCGGATTGCGGACCACTTGCAGCACGGTGCCGCTGTTATCGGGCTCGAAGCCGGATTGGTAATAGGTATCGCCCTGATAGCGCAGCGGGTGGTTCATGTAGATTTTCACCTGGCGGGTCTCGTTGCGGGTGGGGTCGGTTAGGGTTACCTTGCTGGAAAAGTCTTTCGGGGTCTGGGTGCCGGGGTAGGTTTCATGGGTGAAATCAATGAGCGAGAGGCTGTAGGGTTTGTAGTAGCGTGCGGGGCGCAGTTGCAGGCTCCAGCGGCGGCCATCCACCTCGAGGTTCTGGGGCGCTTCCATGGCCGCGGAAACCAGCCAGGTGCCGAGGGATTTGCCGTCATTGTTAGGGAGGATTTCCAGCACGGCGCTCATCACATCGTGGTCGTCGCTCTTGGTGGCGCGGGGCATGGATTTGATAGAGATGCGCGCGCCGGCACCGTTGCTGGCGGCGGGGGTCGCGCCGCCGCTACCCTCACCGATCATTTTCAAATCCGAGTTGCGGAAAAATCCTTTAACGACGATTTTGAAGGGCACCGACTCATGGGTGACGGTGCCGCCATCGGCGAGGCGCACGCCCGGCACGGCGGTGACCTGGCCGCCGTCCTGCGCGCTGAGTTCGGTGATGGCGAGTTCCATGTGGTCACTGTCTTCCGAGTAGCTTTTGGTTTCGCCTTCCTTGAGGCGCATGTAACTGGAGACGGACAACAGATCGGTGGCCAGGCCGCCGGCGAGCATGATGATGAGGCCGACGTGGGTGAGTTGGATGCCGAGCTTGCGCCAGGTCCAGGAGAGGCGGCGGATGTGGGCGGCGATCAGATTCACTAACAACACCGCGCCAATCAGGTGGCCGCCGGGGAAGATCGGGATTTTGAAGCCACCGGGGGTGAGCGACCACTTGATGAACCAGCTTTGGAAGTATTGTTCCTGGATGTAATAGAGGCCGTGGTTGACTTGCGCCAGCGTCCCCACAAACACCAGCACAAAGGCGGCCGCCAGACAAAAGACGGTGAGACGCAGCGAGGAGACGCCTTCTAACAATCGATGGAGGACGGTCATTTTTCAGGTTGGGTGAACCGGACCGACTCGAGGAAAGCAGTGAACTTGGCCTTTTCCGCGCCCACCAGCGCATCCGGTCCGGTGAATTTGAAAAACCAGGTCTCCGTGTTATGGCCGGTCCAGCCGGCGGTGAGGCGGGTTTCGGCGCCGGTGACGTCGATGAGTTGGATGGTTTTGGGGCCGGCGCTCAGTTTGGTGACCAGCGGGGTCAGGCCGGCTTGGTCCACAACGGGCAGACCCACTTGTTGGCGCCAGCGGTTGACGTTGTCCAGGTCACTGCCGACGCCGCCGGGGAAATGGGTGATGGCCAGTTCGCCCTTGGCACCATCAGCACCCGCCATCGTGAAAGTCGCGTAACGCATGGCACTGGCGGCAGGGGCCAGCACCCAGCCGGCCGGGGCTTGCCAGGTGAGACTGCCATCCCCGGCGGCAGGTGCGGCAGGTGCGGCAGGTGCGGCAGGCGGGGCAGGCGGTGGCGGTGCGGCAGGACTCGGCGGCGTGGTGGTGGGCGTCGGAACGGGTGGCTCGGCGGAGGGTTTGACGGTATGGATCCACTTGATGAAGTTGTCTTTTTCGGCGGCGATAAGGGCCGCATTGCCGCGCATCTTGAAGAACCAGGCGTTGTCTTCATGATCGGCAATGGCACCGATCATGCGACCGTCCTTGGCAGGATCGCCACCCGGGGCAAGACCTTCGATATCCACGGCGAGAGTTTCACCGGACGATGACTTGAAGGTGAGGGCGGATTGTTTGAGAGCGGCTTCGTCAATCGGCGGCTGGGCGAGTTGGTCACGCCAACGGTTGACGTTGGCGAGGGTGCCACCCGGCGCGCGGCGCAGAATGGTGAAGGAAATATCCGCCGTGGCTCCATTCTCGCCTTCAACGCGATAGCTGGCCAAGCGCATCGGCGTGAGCGCTTGTTTCTTCCAATGGGCCGGTGGGGTGTCGGTGAACTGCGGGCTGGCAGCGGCAGCGGTGCCAGCCGCCGCCAATTGCTCGGCGGTGAGGCCGGCATGCGGGTCGGCACCATTGCCACCCGGCTTGGCCCCCACTGGCGTCATGCCTGGCATACCGGCATGCGGGTCAGCAGCGGGGGCTTGCGCGGCGGCGGGAGTGGATTCCTTGGCGACGCGCTGGACCTTGATTTCCCGGTCCTGCTTGCAGGCGACGGCAGACAGGAGCAGGACTCCCAGATAAAAATGGGCGAATTTCATGGGCGGTGAGGGTGGGGGAAGGCGGCGGGAAGGTTGACGCTGAGCCGCTGGCAGTCAATGAATAATCGGGAATAAGCAGAATATGATGAGGAAATCGGGGAGTCATGGCCATATCTGCATGAAAAGCCTAAAAGAATGATAAGGATTGCCCCGCGCGATACCCTTGACAAGGGAGTAACAAATGCCTACCCCTCCGGAAAAGATATCCGATGGTTTTCAATTCATATCACCCTTTCGCATGAACCGTGGCGGCGTCATCCTCGCCGAATATCTGCCAGCGGCGCTCGGGTTTGTGGCGGCGGGCGTGCTGGCCTACATCTGGGGGACGGGTTTGCCTGAAGGTTGGACACCGCTGCGGTTGCCGCTGCTTGGCGGTAACGGCGCGGGCGACACCAGCGGCGCGTCGCCCCTCGAAAAGGGCACGCTCAGCGTGTCCAACGGCAGCGCCGCCGACCTGCCGGGTGCCTGGCCCGGATTCCGCGGACCCAAGCGCGACGGCATTTGCCCCGAGGACACGCCCTTGGCTGATGTCTGGGCCGGCGCGGAGCCGGCAGCCGTGTGGTCGGTGGACGCGGGCGAAGGCCACGCCGGTGCCGCCGTGCTCAACGGCCGGGTCTATCTGATGGACTACGACCGCGCCGCCCAGTGCGATGCCCTGCGCTGCCTGTCGCTGGCGGACGGCAAGGAAATCTGGAAATTTTCCTATCCGCTCAAGGTCAAGCGCAACCACGGGATGTCGCGCACCGTGCCGGCCGTCACCCGGCAATTTGTCGTGAGTCTCGGGCCGAAGTGCCACGTCAGTTGTCTCGACGCGGTGAGCGGGAAATACGTCTGGGGCATTGATTTGGTTAGGGAATACGGCAGCACGGTGCCGGCCTGGTATGCGGGCCAATGTCCGTTGATTGACGGCGAACGGGTGATATTGGCGCCGGCGGGCAGCAGTCTGATGATTGCGGTGGAGCTTGCCACCGGCAAGTTGCTGTGGAAAACCCCGAACCCACGCGACTGGAAAATGACCCATGTTTCCATCACACCGATGGAGCTTGGCGGACGCAAGACCTATGTCTATTGCGGACACCGCGGCGTGGCCGGCATCGCGGCCGACGACGGGTCGCTGCTGTGGGAAACCCCGGAGTGGAAGATCAGCATCGCCACGGTGCCCTCGCCGGTGCCGGTGTCTGACAGCCGGATTTTTCTATCAGGCGGCTACGAGGCGGGCAGCCTGATGTTGGAGGTGACCCAACAAGCCGGGAAATGGCAGGCCAAGCCCGCCTTCCGGCTCGATGCGGACACTTTTGGCGCCACCCAGCAAACGCCGATCCTCCACGCCGGCCACCTCTACGGCGTGCGCCCCAACGGTGAACTCGTCTGCCTTGACCTGTTAGGCAAGGTGCGCTGGGCCAGCGGCATGAACCACCGCTTCGGCCTCGGCCCGTTCCTGGTGGCCGACGGCAAGATTTTTGTGATGAACGACGACGGCGAAATGACGATGGCACAAGCCATCCCGGACGGGTTCCGTCCGCTCGCCCATGCCAAGGTGCTCGACGGCCACGATGCCTGGGGACCGATGGCCATGGCGGGAGGGCGTTTGATTGTTAGAGATCTGACCCACGTGGTCTGTTTGGACTTGCGAAAGAAATGAACTCCGTCGAAAGTACCCCCCGCATGATTCATCGTCGGGACATCCTCCGGGGTTGTCTGCGCTGTGGCGGCTTGCTCGCTCTCGGCGGCGGCGCGGCGGCCCTCGGCTGGCGCAGCCTCCACGTCACGTGTCCGCGGACCGACCCATGCGGCGGGTGCCCGCTGTTTTCCGCTTGCGGGTTGCCCAAGGCGCTGGACGCGAAAAGCCAAAAATGCCCGGCCGCAACCCGCGCCGCGGCCAAACCCATTGGAAGCCATGTCTGACGACGGATCTAACGGACAATTGACCGGGGAGTCGCCCAATACTGAGAGCTTAGCGCCTCTTGCTAGGAAAACAGGCGTACCGCCTGTTAGGGAAGACAGCGCGTCCCGCCTGTCTGCTGATGAAGCGACAGGCTGGAAGCCCGTCGGCCATGACAGGCGGGACGCCTGTCCTCCTGCCAGCCTGACAGTATTGAGCGAAACGTCAACGGATGCCGGGCGCAAGGAAGAGACGCCAGGAATGCCGTCGCTCCATAAGCGGCGCGCGCTGTTGCGGGCGGCGGCGTGGGGTGGCGGGATCGCCGGCCTTGGCGGCTTGACCGGGCTGGGCCTCAGCCGGCTCACCCGGCGCACGCCGCAAGCGGCAAGCGCCAAGCCGCCGCTGGGCGCGGATTTCACCTACGATGTCTCGCGCTTCCAAACTTCCGATCCGGCGTTGTTGCGCTATGAGGAAATCGCGCGCTTTGCGTCCGGGCTGGAACGCGCCCGCGCCATTGCGGTGGCGGCCGACGGTGCGATTTTTGTCGGCGGCACCGGTGGCCTGCGCAAATTCTCACCCACGGGGGATGTGCTCCTCCGCATTCCGTTAGAGCAAGCGGTGGTGTCCGTGGCGTTGCGCCCGTCCGGGGAAATCCTTGTCGGCCAGCCTGGTAAAATCACGGTGTTGGATGCGGGCGGGGCGGTGGTGGCAGTGTGGAGCGGGTTGCCTGCCAGCCTGTTGCCCACCGCGATGGCGGTCGCCGGGGACAAGGTGTTTGTGGCCGATGCCGGCAACCGGGTGGTGCAGGTGCTCGATGCCGCGGGCAAGCCGGTGGGCGTCATTGGGGCCCGTGATCCGGCGCGCAACCTCAAGGGCTTTGTCGTTCCCAGCCCGTATTTCTGCGTCCGCATGGCACCCGACGGTCTGCTGCGCGTGACCAACCCCGGCGAACATCAAATCGAGGCTTTCACGCTTGAGGGCGACCTCGAGTTGGCGTGGGGCAAGGGCTCGTTCGCGGTTGAGGGATTTTGCGGCTGTTGCAACCCTGTGAGTTTCGACATGTTCCCGGACGGCGGTTTTGTCACCTGCGAGAAAGGTCTGCCACGGGTCAAATTGTATAACTCGGCCGGCGAGTTCACCGGATTGGTGGCCGGGCCGGAAGCGTTTCCGGAATACCTGAAAGCCGCCAACGCGGGCACCCCCGATTCATTAGGCTCCGGCATCTACGCCGCCATCCATCCGCAGGGCCGCATCCTCATTCTCGACAGCGTCGGCGGCTCCATCCGCATCATGCAACGCAAGCCGCAAGCCCATGACTGACGCATCGTCCAATTCCAGCGGGGAGCGCCGGCGTCCCGCCGAACACTCTTCGATCAATGAACCGCCCCCATCCGGCCAGCCTCTTCCCGCTGCCAAAGTTTCCGGACAAGGCCTCAGCCGCCGCGACTTGCTCAAGGGCGGCGCGCGCGGCGCCGGATTGTTAGGGTTCGGCGCGGCGGCGGGCTTCCTCGCCACCCGCGAGAGCAAGGCCGCCACCCGCTGGCAGATCGACCCCAACCAATGCATCCAATGCGGCCGTTGCGCGACCGCCTGCGTGCTTGAGGTGTCGGCCGTCAAGTGTGTGCATTCCTTCAGCATGTGCGGCTATTGCAAGCTGTGCACCGGCTACTTCGAGCCGGAACCGATCAACCTCGACGAGGGGGCTGAGAACCAATTGTGCCCGACCGGAGCGCTGCAGCGGAAGTTCATCGAGGATCCTTACTATGAATATAGTATCAACAAGGACCTCTGCGTCGGTTGCGGCAAGTGCGTGAAAGGCTGCAACATGTTCGGCAACGGCTCGCTCTACTTGCAGGTGAGCCACGACCGCTGCGTGAATTGCAACATTTGCGCGATCTCGCGCGAGTGTCCGGCGCAGGCATTCCGCCAGGTGCCGGTGTCCAAGCCCTACCTGTTGCGCGGAAAGGGGGCGGCAGGCAAATGACACCCGATAGGGGCGGTTCGACAGGAGGACAGGCGTCCCGCCTGTCAGGGCCGACGGGCGTCCCGCCTGTCGTTTCATCGGCGGACAGGCGGGACGCGCTGTCTCCCCTGACAGGCGGGACGCCTGTTTTCCTATCTGGATCTTCCTATTTCCTGCCCGCGCTGGTGGTGCTGCTGCTTTTGTTAGTGAGCATGGATTGCGCCTTTGGTATCCAGCGGTTTCCGCCGCCGGATTTTTCCGATCACGCGTTGCCGGAGACGGTGGTGGCCGCGCCGCAGGCACGCGGTGGCGGTTGGCTCGATGTGGCCGTGCTGGCGCTCGGTCTGGGAGTGGCCTCGTGGCTGAGTCTGAAACGCCGCTCGCGCAACGGGATTGTCGTTTTGTCCTTGATGGCGCTGGCCTATTTCGGGTTTTGGCGGCGCGGCTGCGTATGTGCGATCGGGTCGATCCAGAACGTCGCGCTGGGCATCGCGGATCCCGGGTATGCGGTGCCAATCGCGGTGATCGCCTTGTTCACGCTGCCGCTGGCGGTCGCGCTCATCTGGGGCCGGAGCTTTTGCGCCGGCGTCTGCCCGCACGGGGCGCTGCAGGATCTGGTGTTGGTCAAGGCGCACAAGGTGCCGGGATGGCTGGATGAAATTTTGCGCGTGCTGCCGTGGATCTATCTGGCGCTGGCGGTTTTGTTAGCTGCCACCGGCAGCTTGTTCATCATCTGCAAGTTCGACCCGTTTGTGGGGATCTTCCGCATGGCCGGGCCGCGCAGCATGCTCATCACCGGTGCCGTGTTGTTGGGGATTTCGATGGGAGTCGGCCGGCCGTATTGCCGCTACCTCTGCCCGTATGGTGTCTTGTTAGGAGTGGCGGCGCGCTTTGCCAGATGGCGGCCGACGGTCACACCGGACACCTGCACCCAATGCCGCTTGTGCGAGAACTCATGCCCGTTTGGTGCCTTGAATCCGCCGATGCCGGCCAAACAAGGGCGGGAGCGCATCGCCAGCGGGCGCCAGCGGATTGTCCTGCTGGCGTTGATGGTGCCGCTGGCCGCGTTGCTTTTCGGTTGGCTTGGCGGCAAGGTCGGCATCGCCAGCCTGGCGCTGCATCCGGACGGCAATCTGGCCACGCTGGTTCTGATGCAGGAGCGCGGCCAACTGACAGCACCGCCCCCCGACGAACTCACCGCCTACCTCCAACACGGCGCGGACCGCCACGCGGTCGTTACCAAGGCGGTGGCTTTGGAAGCGCGCTTCGTCACCCTCGGGCGCTGGATTGGCGTGGCCTTCGGGCTGGTGTTGGCCCTCAAGCTCGCCCGCATTTTCTTCCCGGCTAGTTCTAACGATTACGAGACTGACAGCGGCCGCTGCGTCTCCTGCGCCCGGTGTTTTTCCACCTGTCCTTATGAACTGGTGCGCCGAGGTCTCCCGGTGCCAGCGCCCGCGAAAGGAGAGTCCAATGGCTGATGGCAGAGAGAAAATGGGTGGCTGGATCAAGGAGCGGCGATACTCCGATTCGCCGCGGTCCATGCGAAGGCAAGAGATGGAGCCGGGCCAGCGTACATTGGCATTTCCCGGGCATGGGCGGATCGGAGTCCGCCCCTCCTTGGGGAAAGCAGCGCGCTGTCTGACTGATCTATCTCCCAAAGCCTCGCCCATCGGTTCAAGTCCACACTGAGTCCCTTGTCGATATGTGCGCCTCGTCTAACAATCCACCCGATTCCGTCCCGTCCCGCCAGATCTGGGCGCGGACCTGCTCGCGGATCGCGCTGATTGCCGGGGTGTTTTCGCTCATGCTCGGCGGCTTGCTCATCGTCAACACGTTCCATCTCTACCGCGGACCCGGCAACGGCAAGGTCCGCCTGGTGGAGGCCCGCGAGTTGGCACCGCTCAAGACCACCTTGCGCGCCGACCCGAAAAACGAGCCACTCAAACAACAACTCCGCCAGCTCGACCAACAACTCCGCAAGGATTATTTCCGCCGCGAAGCGCTCGCCAGCCGCGGCGGATGTTTTTTGTTAGGATCGGCGGCGCTCTTTCTGGCCGCCTTGAAGCTGGCTGGGCACCTGCGCCGCCGGCCGCTTGCCTTGCCTAACATTTCATTGCGTGCGCAAGATCCGGTGCGCGGTGCGGCGCTCGCCGCCAAGGCGGTGACCGGCACCGCCCTTGCCCTCGCCGGTTTGACCCTCGCTCTTTTTTGGGACACCGCCCGCCAGTGGCAGGGCGATCTATCAATCAAGGCCGGCGCCACCGTGCTGTCCACCGCAGGCGGCGCGGCCATCGACCCCGGTTGGTTCCCCGGCGCCGGGGACGTGGCTAACAACTGGCCGTATTTCCGCGGGCCTAACGGTTCCGGCAGCACCACCTTGCCGGACCTGCCGGAAACCTGGGACGGCGCGTCCGGCAAGAATGTTTTGTGGAAAACGGAACTCGGCCTGCCCGGGGAAAACTCGCCGGTCGTCTGGGATAAGCGGGTTTTTCTAACAGGAGCCACCGCCAAGCGCCGCGAGGTGTATTGCTTTGACGCGGTTAGCGGGGCGATGTTGTGGAAGGAACCGGTGAGCGTGCCGCAGAGCGACAGTGCCGAAGCGCCGGAAGTGATGGAGGACACCGGGTTTGCGGCATCCACTGCAGCCACCGACGGCCGCCGCGTGTTCGCTATTTTCGCCAATGGCGACGTTGCCGGCTTCAGCGCCGAAGGCAAGCGGCTGTGGGCCCGCAACCTCGGCACACCGGAAAACGCCTATGGTCATGCCGCATCCCTCACGCTCTGGCACAACCGCGTGATCGTCGTGTATGATCAAGCCGATGCCAAAGCCGGCAAGTCGCAAATCATGGCGCTGGACGCCGGCACCGGTGAACCGGTGTGGTCAACACCCAGAAAAGTGGCCAACTCGTGGGTGTCGCCGATTCTCATCAAGCACCAGGGCCGTGAGCAGATCATCACGTCCGCCGATCCGTTGGTGATCGCCTATGATCCTGCCACCGGCAAAGAACTCTGGCAGGCCAAATGCATGAAGGGGGACGTGGCCACCTCGCCGGTCTATGCCAACGACCTCGTCTATGTCGCTTGCGACCAAACCTGCATTGCCGGCATCCAGCCCGATGGCACCGGCAACGTCACCGATAGCAAAATCGCATGGAAACAGGAAGATGCCGGCCTGCCCGACATGTGCAGCCTGCTCTGCGACGGGCCACGGATCTACACGCTGGTGTTTGGAAATTTCCACGCCTTCGACGCGCTCACTGGCAAGCACCTGTGGGAACTCGACACCAAGGCCAAGTTCCAGGCCTCGCCGAGTCTGGTTAACGGGCGGCTGCACCTTCTAACAACCACAGGGGTCACGATCATCGGCGAGGGCGGCAACGACGGCTTCAAGGAAACCGGCCGTTGCGCCCTGGGTGAAGGCGCCGGTGCCTCACCCGCATTCGCCCCGGGCCGCATCTATCTGCGCGGCAAAAAACACCTCTTCTGCATTGGCACCAAGGATGGCAAGTAAGCAACAGACCGCGCCCCTGACGGCCTCGGACATCGACCTGAGCTACGTCGATGAGGTCGTCAAACGTCTTGGCGGCAATCATGAGCAGGCCATCCCCATCCTGCAGGCGCTGCAAGTCCACTACCGCTATCTGCCTGATGCGGCGCTGCGCCGGGTCTGCGAACTCACCGGCATTCCCCCGGCCACGCTGGCCGGGGTCGCGACATTTTATGCGCAGTTCCGGCACCGGCCGATGGGCCAACACCACGTCAAGGTTTGCGACGGCACCGCCTGTCACATCCATGGCGCGGAGGACATCCACGAGTCGTTGTGCAAACACCTCCACCTCGGCGAGGGCGAGGACACTGATTCTAACGGAAAATTCACCGTTGAGAAGGTGTTCTGCGTCGGGTGTTGCACGCTGGCGCCGGTGGTGCAAATCAATGAATCCAGTTACGCCCACCTGACGCGCGAGAAGGCGCCTAAAATGTTGGATGAGTTCCTGCGTGACGAGGAACGCGAACGCAAGCGCCGCAAACGCCCCGTCCCGGCACTTCCGCCGCCATCGACCACGGCCGCGGGCGAGATCCGCATCTGTCTGGATTCCTGCTGCATCGCCCGCGGTTGTGGCAAGACCCATGAGGCATTGCAGGCCGCCGTGGCGCGCGGCCACCTCAATGCCACGATCAAACGCGTCGGCTGCGTCGTGATGTGCGACCGCACCCCATTGATAGAGATCGCCCGCCCCGGGCAGGCACCCCTCCAATTTTCCGGCATCCATCCGGAGCGCGTAGAGGCCCTGCTCGGCAGGTTCTTCAAGCCGCGCGGTATCGTGCCGTGGCTGCGCCGCGGCGCGACCGCCGCCCTCGACTGGCTGTCCGGCGAATCCCGCGATAGCCAACCCGGCGCGGGCCGCACCGCCGATAACCCGAGTCCGCGGGTGAGCGCGTTCTTCGGCCGCCAGATGCATATTGCCACCGAGCATTACGGCAAGCTCGACCCGCTCAGCCTTGATGAATACCTCGCCCACGACGGGTTTGACGGCCTGCGCAAGTGCTTTGATAGTCTGACACAACTGGAGGTCATTGACGTGATCGACCACAGTGGTCTGCGTGGCCGCGGCGGCGCGGGATTTCCCACCGCCCGCAAATGGCGGGTGGTGCAGGGGATGGCCTCCGACGAAAAATTCGTCATCTGCAATGGCGACGAGGGCGATCCCGGCGCGTTCATGGACCGGATGTTGATGGAGTCATTTCCATTCCGGGTGATTGAGGGCATGGCCATCGCCGCCTTCGCGGTGGGTGCGGGCAAGGGCTTCATCTATGTGCGGGCCGAGTATCCATCGGCCGTCAGACGCTTGCGTGAGGCGCTGCGCGTGTGCAAGGAGCGCGGCGTGCTCGGCCCCAACATTTTTGGCGCAGGCTTCGCCTTCGACCTCGAGGTGTTCGAGGGTGCGGGGGCGTTTGTGTGTGGCGAGGAAACCGCGATGCTGGAGTCGATGGAAGGCCGGCGCGGCATCCCGCGGCTCAAGCCGCCCTATCCCGCCGAACAGGGCTATCACGGCAAACCGACCTTGATCAACAACGTCGAAACGTATGCCAACGTGCCATGGATCCTGCGCCATGGCAGCGCGGCGTTCTCCGCCATTGGCAGCGGGACCAGCAAGGGCGCCAAGGTGTTCGCGCTCGCCGGCAAGGTCGCCCGCGGCGGCCTCATCGAGGTGCCCATGGGCATCACTATCCGCGAGGTCGTCGAGGACATCGGCGGCGGCACGCCCGACGGCACGCCGTTCAAGGCCGTGCTCGTCGGCGGCCCGTCCGGCGGTTGCGTGCCGGCCGCCCTCGCCGACACGCCCATTGATTACGAATCTCTAACCGAGGTGGGCGCCATCATGGGCTCCGGCGGCCTGATCGTGCTCGACTCCAACGACTGCATGGTGCAGATGGCGCGCTATTTCCTCGAGTTCTGCCAATGCGAGTCGTGCGGCAAGTGCACGTTCTGCCGGGTCGGCACCCGCCGCATGCTCGATATCCTCGGGCGCATCTGCAAGGGCACGGCCAAGGTTCACGATCTAACCGATCTGGAGACCCTCTCCGACATGGTGCGCCGCGCCAGTCTGTGCGGGCTGGGTAAGACCGCGCCCAACCCGGTGCTCTCGTCGCTGCGGTTTTTCCGCGAGGAATTCGAGGCGCACCTCCACGGCCATTGTCCTGCCGGCAAGTGCCGCGATCTCATCACCTACTCCATCACCGACGCCTGCATCGGTTGCACCCTCTGTGCCCAACATTGCCCGGTCAGCGCCATCCCGATGGCACCCTATCAAAAGCATGTCATCCTCGACGACCTCTGCACCCGTTGCAACGCCTGCCGCGAGGTGTGCCCCGAGGACGCCATCCTGGTGAAGTAGTCCGCACCGTCCCCTGTGCGGATTCTTCCTTCAAGGAGCGTGGCGTCCCGCCCACGCTTTCCAATGCGTCTCAATACGCGTCGAGGAGCGAATTGGCGGGGAAGTAATCATCGGTGAAGACGGGCGCGTGGTAGGTCAATTCTTCAGGGATGAGGGAAGGGGTGAGCATGCGGTTCAATTGTTCGTCCTCGTTTGTGATGGATGTGAGAGGTTTTTTTGCAGCGACCAGGATGAAGTTCTGGGTGGTCAACTTGTCTTGCGCGTCATCGCCGGGAAAGACATAGAGATAAGGAAACACCTGTTTGAGAGTCATGATTTCCGCCTGAATGAAGCGCGGCGACGGACCTTCCAAGGACCCGAGCACATTGTAAACCGCGATAACCCGCCCGCAGGGCGTTGCCGAGAAATCTGTGGGGGAATATTTGGGAAAGGTGAATCTCTGACCTTTTATTGTGATAAAAATGCTTGACATGATGATCCCATATGACGGAAGCAGCGCCCTACAATCTGGTTCTTCTTCTGCGATAAATTCCAACAAATCAATATCCTGCCAATCATCACGTGTAGTTGAAACCGCGACACATTCGTCACGAATTTACCACGGAAATTTCCCTTGCGCCGCTTTACCGCTGCATCTTTGTTACGCCAGTCTTCCCCATTTCCTCATGAAACCCCGTCACTTCGTTCTTGCCCCGCTGCTCCTGCCCACCCTGCGCCCGGCCGAGGCTCTCACCCTGCCGGAAGCCCAACGTTACGATTCCGGCTTCCAAGTCTATCAGGAAGATGGCGAGCGCATGCACATCGAATCCTTTTATTTCAAGGGATTGATCGACATCAATGCCGACACCTCCTTGCGCTTCCAATACCTCCACGATGCCATCAGCGGATCGTCGCCCACCGGTGCCCTTCACAATCAAACGGAACTGCCGTTTCTCTCCCCGATGCATGATATCCGGCAGGGCATTCTGGGTGCCCTTGCGCGGCAGTTCGGCGACCACCGGGTGGAAGTGGAAGTCTCGCAAAGCAAGGAAACGGATTACCTTTCCCGTGGCTTGGCCCTGAGCGACACTTGGGATCTCAACCAGAAAAACACCACGCTTGCCTTCGGTATCAACTACCTGTCAGACGAAGTGACGGTCCGGGGAATCGCTCCCCAGGACAAACACTCCATCGACTTTTTCACCGGCCTGACCCAGATCCTCGACAAAAACACCGTCGTCTCCGCCAACCTCACCCTCGGCTACAACTACGGTTATCTCAATGATCCCTACAAAGGCATTCAGCGGACCGACGTTATCATCTTTGATGATGGCTCGATGAGCAATCCTTTCCTCAACCTCTATGCGGAGAACCGCCCCGACCACCGGTTCCGGGAGGTTCTGCAATTGCAAGGGACGCATTTCTTTGAGCCGTGCAACGCCGCGCTCGACGCGGTTTACCGCATCTCCAACGATGACTTCGGCGTCTTCTCCCAAAGCATCCAATTGGAATGGCGGCAAGCCATCGGTGAAAAATTCGAGGTGACGCCCTATTTCCGCTACTACCGCCAGACTGCCGCGGATTTCTTCAGGAACACGCTCGACGGCTTTATTCCCATCACCGTCAGTCCTCCCGACCATCCTAACGGCTCCAGTCCCAACTACGCCGCGGACTACCGACTCTCCGCGCTTGACTCGCTGAGCCTCGGTCTGCGCCTGACCTATCAGTTCTGCGACAATTTCTCCGCCAGCGTCTCATACGAGCGCTATCAGATGCATGGGGTGGGCAGCAATGCCGCGCCATCGGCGGCCTATCCGAGCGCCGACATCTGGTCGTGCTGCGCGTATGTCAAATTCTAACACCCGATGACCCCGGCCACGGCAACATCCGCCATGCAACCTGATGCCAGAGGCGTCCGGCGGGTGGAATTCCGCGCGCTGGGCACCGCCTGCGCCATCCAATTCCGGCATCCCGACACCCAAACCGCGCTGCAATTCCTGGCTGACGCGCTCGGTTGGCTGGAGGGGTTTGAGGCGAAGTTTTCGCGCTTCCGGGCGGACTCGCTGGTGTCCAAGGTCAATGCGGCGGCCGGGCGCGAATGGGTGCCGGTGGATGCGGAAATGGAGCAACTGCTCGATCTTGCGGCGGATCTGCACCAACTAACTGACGGTATACTGGATCCGACCTTGCTGCCACTGCTCAAGGTGTGGGACTGGAAAGCCGTTCACTCGAAGCTGCCGGATGCCGCAGCGGTCAAGACCGCCCTCGCCCTCACCGGCTTTGCCAAAGTGGAACGCCAACCCGGCCGGGTTTTCCTGCCATTGCCAGGCATGGGCCTGGACTTCGGCGGTTTCGGCAAGGAATTCGCGGTCGATCAACTCGTGCAACTCGCCCGCCAACACGGCATTCAGGATGCGCTCATCGACCTCGGCCGCGACATCTTCGGCATGGGTGGCAATGGCCAGCACCCGTTCTGGCACGTCGGCATCGAGGACGGGCGCCAGCCCGGCACCTGCCGGGGTGGACTGGCGGTTTCCAACTTCGCCGTGGCGGCCTCCGGCGATTCTGCCCGCCGCTTCGAGCACAAGGGCGTGCGCTATGGCCACATCCTCGATCCCCGCAGCGGCTGGCCCGTCGCCAATGGCATGCGGGCCGTCACCGTGCTCGCCCCGACCTGCCTGCAAGCCGGCATTTACAGCACTGCCCTCTTCGTCCTCGGTCTCAAGGATGGTCTGCGTTTTGCCACCTGTGCCCGCGACCTCGACGCCTGCCTGCAAGCCGATTCCGGCATCGAGACCACCCGCAATTTTATCCGCCGCCAAGTCCAAGCCGCCTGACTCTCCTGAATCTAACAACATCCATCATGAAAACCATCCTGACCACCCTCGTGCTCGCCTGCTCCACCCTCGTGCTGCCCGCCGCCAACCCACCGACCATCGGCCAGGCTTTGCCCAAACTCACCGAATTGCTGCCCGGTGCCAAATTGCCGGCCACCGCAGGCAAGGTGGTGCTGGTCGATTTCTGGGCCTCCTGGTGCGCCCCTTGCGAGGCCTCGTTTCCATGCATGACGCGCCTGCACGACAAATACGCCGCCAAGGGGCTGGTCATCATCGGCATCGGCGTCGATGAGGAAGCCGCCAATTACCAAACCTTTGCCGCCAAACAAAAGGCCGCCTTCACCCTCGTCCATGATGTTTCCCACAAGGCCGCCGGCTTCTTCAACCCGCCCACCATGCCCAGCAGCTACCTGGTCGATCGCAAAGGCACCATCCGCCACATCCACAAAGGCTTCAAACGGGCGACCACCGAGCCTGAATACGTCAAGGAAATCGAAGCCTTGCTCGCTGAATGAGCGTCCCCCGCCTTATCTAACAATAGCAAATCCCCTCATGAGACTGTCTTCCTATCTTTTGTTCGCCGTGCTGGCCGCCAGCCTCAGCAGTTGCGCCGAAAAACTCGTCCGCGTCAAACCCTACGAGCGCGGCAACCTCGCCAAACCCATCATGACCAATAGCCGCGCGCCATTGCTCGACACCATGGCCGAGCACGCCTACTTCACCCGCGAGGCGAGCTACGGCGGCGGTGGCGTCGGCGGCGGCGGCTGCGGCTGCAACTGAGGGGAATTTCCAAATTTATCCGGCCAGCCAGAGATTTCGAGTCTAAACCTGTGAGCAGTTTTTTGAAACCACGGATTACACGGATTACACAGATTGATTAGTTCACCTTTCTTCAATCCGTTCAATCCGTTCAATCCGTTCAATCCGTTCAATCCGTGGTTATTCCACCCGCTTCAAGTCATACCATCCCACCGCCAAGAAACCATCGATTGCCACCATGAAATCAGTTAGAATCCATCCCCGGCTGCGACTGTGGTTTTCCCGGCTCAGTTCGCTGTTGCTGCTGTTCCAGCGTTCACCCATCATCCAACTGATTTTCCCGGAAGCCAAAATCCTCGGCGGCTCGGCCGTGCTGGACACGGCCACCTTCGCCATCGCCACCGTTGTCGGACTCGGCGCGTTTGATTCGGTCGCCGGGGCCACGACCGTGGTGCAAAAGACCCCCGTGGCAAATTCAACCACCTTCAACGCCACGGTGGGAGTTGCCATAACCGGAGCCACTGCCTTTGTCTACGGTGTGTCATCGACCAACACCCCGGCATACTTTCAACTTACCAGCGGATCCGTGCCACCAGGCCTGACCAAGGGCAGCACGATTTCTAACAAAACCCAATCCATCACGGGCACCCCCACCACGGCAGGCACTTATTCAATCACCCTCAAGGCGTGGGAAAGCTGGAACAACACGACCATGACCGGTTCGGGAGGCAGTGCGTTAGGCACCTTTTCCATCGTTGTGGCAGCGGCGGGATCTACGCCGCCAACCGTGGTGGTCTCGCCGACGGGAACTCTAACCAAGGGCTCGCCGCTCACCTTCACGCTGCTCTTCTCCCAAGCGGTGAGCGGGTTGACGACCAGCGGGATCGCGGTGACCAACGGCACCCTGGGCACGCTTTCCGGCAGTGGGGCGAGCTACACCATTCCGGTGACGCCAACCGGTCAGGGGGCGGTGACATGTCAAGTGAAAGCCAGTGCGGCCACGAACGCCACAAGCAATCCCAACACTGTTTCCAACACGGCCTCGGTAACCTATGACTCGCTGGCGCCGACCGTGAATGTCTCACCATCGGGAACTCTAACCAAGGGCTCGCCGCTCACCTTCACGCTGCTCTTCTCCGAACC
>JBAXPF010000004.1:0-35935 GCA_037132955.1 Verrucomicrobiota bacterium
GGTGTAGCGGGCACGCTTGATGCCTCGATCAAAGGTGTTGGTGCCCAGTGCGCGCAGTTCGAGGCCGTGCACGGCGGTGGCCAGGGCGACGTTGGCCGAGTCGTGTTCATTGCCGGCACGTTGGTATTTGTCCGCATCCACTAGGCCACGCCCGTAGTGGGCCACGCCAGGCGGGGAGAGCGTGAAGGTTTCGATGCCGCGCGCGCCCCGCCCGCCGGAGTTGAAGTGGATGGCGATGAAGATGGCGTCTTCCTTGATCGCGTTGGCCACCTCCACCCGTTCCTGCAGCGCGATAAAGCGGTCGCTGTCGCGGGTCATGACAACCTTGTACCCTTTTGTTAGAAGCAGGGCTCTGACTAGATTGGCAACCTTGAGGTTGTAGTCGGCCTCGGTGCCGTAGGGGTTGGTGGCTCCCGGATCCTTGCCGCCGTGGCCGGGGTCTAACACGACGGTTTTGAAATTGCCGGCGTTCTTGATGAAATTCGGCCGCAGCACCGGATCGATCAATTTGGCCAGATCCGTGCGTGATACGTAGGCTTTGGAGTCCACTTCTTCCACCGGTTTGCTGAACACGAACTTCACCTTGTTCATCGTGCACTCGGTGGAACCAACGTTGAGAGTCACCATGATCTTGGCATTCTCCAAGGTGATCGCCGACCCGTTGCGGGTCAGTTTGGTGAAGTTGTAAAACTGTTTGATGTTGTCCGTGGAAACATAGTCGTCGCCGGCGATTTTTCTAACATCCCAAGGGGCGGCCGCCGCCAAGGGGATTGCGGCCTCCAGCCACAAGGCGAGCCCAAGCAGCGACAAGCACCTCGCCCCGGCGGCAACGGATCTGGAGAGCAATTTCTTTACACAATGATTCACGCGGATTTGGCGGCGATCCTAATCGCGATTCCGGGGAAGGCAACGGAATATATCGCCGCTGCCTCGGTTGTGTCTTGACAAACCAGGCCATTCCGGAAGAGTTGAGGGCTGAAATTCGAAATTCCTGTTATGTCCATTCTTTGCGGCTGCATCTTCGGTTTTGTGGGTTGGTTTCTCATGCGCTACCTGGTGGCGGGGATCTACACGGTCAATCAAAATGAACGCGCGGTGAAGACCCGCTTCGGCCGTGCCGAACGCATCGGGAATCTAAGCACCCTCAACGATCCCATAGCGGAGTCGCTCAGCGAGGACCAGAAGGCCCGCTACTGCTACCCGCAGGTGCGGGTGATCCTGCCCGGAGGGCCGTATTTCAAATGGCCGTGGGAACAGGTTCGCAAGATCTCCATCGCCACCGAGACGGTCAACATGGCTTGGGATCCGGAGGATGCCTCCGCCAACTGCAACGGCACCATGCTGGAGGCGGTCACCAAGGACCAACTCAACACCGGCCTCAGTGGCCAGATCCGCTACCGCGTCGCGGACCGCAACCTCTATGCCTTTCTCTTCGGCATCAAGAATCCGTTTGCCCACGTCATGGGTTACTTCGTCTCGGTTCTGCGCGAACGCATCGCCAACTTCGAAGCGCCGCCGGCGGCCGCGGCGGAAGGCACGCCCGACAACGCGGTGGTCATCGGCATTTCCATCAATGATCTGCGCAAGAACCTGCGCGACATCAACGAACACATGGACTCCGAGTGCGCCTCCTCCGCCGCCCGTTACGGCATGGTCCTGGATGCCACCCTCATCACCGGCATCGACCCGCCGCCGGAAGTGGAGTCGGCCCTCGCCGCGATCAACACCGCCTACAACCAGGTTTCCAGCGATATCAGCCTGGCCCAGGCGTCGGCCGACCAGAAGATCGTGCAATCCAGACGCGCGGTGGAGATTGAAACGCTGCGTGCCCAGGCCGAGGTGGAACCGCTCATCCGCCTGGCGGCGCAACTCGTGGATTTGAAAAGCCGGGGCAGCGAGGCGCTCCGCGCCTATGTCCGCAACGTCCGCCTCGCCCTCTTCGAGAAGGCCCAACAAGTATTCGTGGAATCCAACAAATGAGCAACTTCCTCGCCGCCGCCGCCGTCACCTTCATCGGGTGTTTTATCGCGTTTCCCATTTTCTTCGGTATCGCCCGGATGCTCGGGCTGTATGCGATCATCCAGGAGCGCCAGTGCAACGTCTATGTGCTCTTCGGCAAGGTGCTGGCCACCATCGATGAGCCCGGCCTGCACATTCTGCCATTCAGGCTCGGGCCCGCCGCGTTGATCGTCAACTGGTTGGGCAAGTGCCACATGCTCGACATGCGACTCGACCAGGAATACCTGCGCAGCCAACCGGTGAATTCCGAGGAAGGCGCGCCGATGGGGATTGGTATCTGGCATGAGATGTTCATCAGCGATCCGGTCGCCTATCTGTTTAAGAACAGCGACCCGCGCGGCTCGCTCTCCGCCAACGTCAGCAACTCCACCGTGCGCTGCCTCAGCAACATGCCGCTGGGCACCATGATGATCAACCGCCACGCCATGAGCGACAACGTCCGCAACGAGGTGTCCCCGAAGTCCCATGAATGGGGCTACAAACTCGGGTCGATCTACATCCGCAAGGTTCACTTCCGCGACGTCGGCATGATCCGCCAGATCGAAAGCAAGGTGGTCAACCGCCTCCGCCAAGTGACCTCCGCCATCAAACAGGACGGCGCCAACCAGGTGAGCATCATCACCAGCACCGCCGAACGCCAGGCCGCCGTGGAATTCGCCAAGGCCGCCGCCATCCGGCCGCAGATCGTGGGCGAAGCCCTGCAACGGATTTCCGAAGACAACGATGTGGCGGAAGCGATGTTTGAGATTCTGGAAACGCAGAAAGTCATCGGCAGCGGTGCGCGACTCACCGTGTTGCCGCGCGGTGGCGAGTTGCTGGCCCAACTCATCGCCGGCCAGCCGGAAACCATTCCAAGTCACCCGCCGAGCCTGCCCGCAAAATAGGCAGCGGCGGCTTTTTACCTGCGGTTAGTCCTGGCCGGTGGCGAAGGCGAGGGCGCGCTGTTTCATCTGGGTGGTCATGAGGGTGAGGGCGTTGGCGCGGGTGGGGGCGAGGTGTTCCTTGAGCCCGGTCTTCTCAATGAAACTCATGTCGGCCTGGAGGATGGCATCGGGAGTTTCGTTATCGAGGATGCGGACAAAGATGGCGATCATGCCCTTGGTGATGAGGGAATCGGAATCAGCGAAATAGCGGACCCGGCCATGCTCGCAGGCGGCATCGAGCCAGACTTGGGATTGGCAGCCTTTGATCAGGTGCCCGGGGGATTTGGCCGGTTCAGCGAGCGGGGGCAGGCGTTTGCCGAGGCTGATGACATATTCATAGCGTTCGGTCCAATCCTGAAAGAGGGCGAGTTCTTCGAGCAGTTGTTGTTGTTTTTCGGGGATCGTCATGGGCGGTGACAGTGGAGCGCGGGATGGGCTCCGGCGCAAGCCGGATCATGTGGCGGCGGCCAGGCGTTGCAACAAGAGCCCGGCAATAAAGGCCAGCGGTGGCAACATCAGGCAGGTGAGGGCCAATGGAGTGGGTTGTCCGTGGTTGAGCATGCTCAGGGACAAGGGCAGCAACGCGACCCAATCCAAGAGTGGAATGCCAGCCAGAAGCGCGGATATTTGCTCACGCGGGGACTTGGCGAAGCGTGTGAAACACAGGCTGAGCCAAAGCCCAAAGGGTAGCAAGCCGAGCAACCCGAATCTCGGCACGGTGGTCACATACCACGAGTCCATGAAAAATCCGGCCAGGACCAGTAGAAAGCCCGGATACCAGCGGGACATGCCAGGCGGCGCGGTTGTGGCCTCGCCGCGCGCGATCCACGACAGGCCGGTCACGTAAAACAGCAGCGCCATGGCATGGGGCGCGATCACCATGATTTCCAGGCGGGTTTCGGCCAAGGCATGGGTCAGGCCCGGCTTGGCGCAGCCCAGCGGCCACTCGATGAAAAACAGCAGCGGCAACAAGGCCCGGCACATGCCTAGCAGAAGAACCGACTCAGGCGTCTGCTTGTGCCAGCGCGTGTAGCTCACCGTGCACAGCACGATGGCGGCAGCCACCAAGGCGCAGCCCGGGCCGGTCCACCACGCCAAGGCCACCCCGAGCGTGCCGCACACGGCGGCCAATCCAAGATAGATTGCCGGCGCAAAGACGCCTCGTGGCAGCGCCCGCTCCGGCCGATGCCGTGCATCCCAGTGGCGGTCATGCCAGTCGTTGAGAAAATTGCCGCTCACATAGAGGAGCATGGCGGATACGGCCAGCAGGCCGGCGGCAGGCCATGGCGAAATGGGCGCCCAGCGCCGTGCCACCAACACGCCCAAGGCCACACCCAGCCAGACATTGCTCACCACGCTGGGGAGGTTGGCGACACGGGTGCTGGCAAGCAGCAGAAGGAGTTTTTGGTAGGGACTCACGGGGGAAAGCAAAAGCCTATAGAGAAAATTCCAAATTCTAAATTCTAAATTCTAAATTTCATGCTTGGGATTTCATGCTTCTCTTTGCGGATGCCCCGGGGCGGCGCCGCCTGCCGGCAAAATTTTTTCACGGGTGGGTGGACATCCCGGGGCGGGCGCATTAGGCTTCAGCGCATGCGATCCTCTTTCAAATCGTGCCCGCGCCCTACGCCCGGCTTCACCTTGGTTGAATTGTTAGTGGTGATCACCATTGTGATCGTTTTGGCGACCGTGGCGATGGTGGGCTTGCCGCGGTTCATCGACAAAGGGCGGCAGGTCCAGGCCTTGGGGGAATTCAAGGACTTTGCGGCGGGCTTTGCGGCGTTCGAGGCCGAAAACAACCGCCCGCTCATTCCCTATGAGCAACGGGTCGCTGGCCAAGACACGCTCTATGGTCTGCCGCGTGGCAAATTTTCCAACGGCATTGTGGTGGCGGTGCTCGGCGGTGACGGTGGCAACCTCGCCTACCGGGTGGTGCCCTTCAAAATCAAGGAAATCAATCCCAAGGAGGAGGTGTATATGAGTTTCAAATTCGCCAACAAAAAGGTCCACGGGGTGGGCCCCGACGGCGTCTTTTACGACCCATGGGGCAGACCGTTGATGATGGCAGTCAACGCTTTCAGAGCCATCGACGCCACCGCGGTCTTGGTGGACTTCAACACCACCTCGCCCGGCAAGAACGACTCGCGCCTGGATACCCAAGGTTGGGCGGAGTATTCCGATACCAAGCCCGGTGACGATACCTATGTGATCTGGACCTACGGCAAGGACGGGAAAAAGGGCAACGGAGACACCAAGGGAAAACGACTGCCGGTTTACCAGGGGTCCGGCGATGTGGTGTCCTGGAAGTAATTGCAGCAGGCGCTTGCAGGGACGGGGAGGCTTGTCCTAAACTCGCGGCATGCGGAAAATTCGAGCCGGAGTTGCGGGTGCGGGTGCCATGGGGCGCAACCACGCCAGGGTCTATTCATTGTTGGAAAACGCGGAACTGACGGCCGTTTATGATGCCGATCCATCACGCGCCGCGGCAGTGGCCGCCGAGTTTGGCGCGCAAGCTGTGGCGAGCTTGGAAGCACTCGCCGGGTTGTGTGAGGTGGCCAGTGTGGCGGTGCCCACCGTGGCGCACCGCGAGGTCGGTTGCCGCTTGATGGAGTTGGGGGTTCACGTGTTGATGGAAAAACCCATCGCGCCCACGGTGGAAGATGCGCAGGTGATGGTGGAAACTTCCCAACGCCATGGCCGGGTATTGCAAATCGGCCATATCGAGCGCTTCAATCCGGTCTTGCGCGAATTGGAAAAAAAGCTCTCCCGCCCGCGCTTCATCGAGGCCCACCGCTTGTCGCCCTTTCCCAACCGCAGCATCGACATCGGGGTGGTCCTCGACCTCATGATCCACGATTTGGAAATCATCCTCCACCTCGTCCGCTCGCCCATCGTCAGCATCGACGCCGTGGGCGTGGCCGTCCTCACCGCCCAGGAGGACATCGCCAATGCCCGCTTGCGCTTTGAAAACGGCTGCGTCGCCAACGTCACCGCCAGCCGCATCAGCCCGGAGCGCATGCGCAAATTCCGCGTCTTCCAGGAAGATTGCTACCTCTCGCTCGACTATCAGGAACAATCCGGCCATGTCCATTGGAAGGAGGGCATGGAAATCAAACGCGCCGCCGTCGCCGTCGAACCCGGCGAACCCTTGCGCCTCGAACTCGATGCCTTCGTCTCCAGCGTCGCCGCCGGCGCCGCCCCCGCCGTGAGCGGCCAGCAGGGGACCGCCGCCCTCGGCGTCGCCTTGGACATCACCCGCATGATCCACCGCACTTTTTGTTAGGCAGGGTGCCGGCAATTCAATTGACCCCGCGCCCCGCCCGGTCCATCCGTTCCCGGGACAATAGAACCGCCTATGAAACAAAGAACGCTGGGAAATCAAGAGCTCACCGCTTCGGCCATCGGCTGGGGCTGCATGGGCATGGCGGAATTTTACGGCGCGCGTGACGCCCGGGAATCCACCGCCACCATCCATGGTGCCCTCGACTTGGGTATCAACTTTCTCGATACCGCCGGCATGTATGGTTACCAACGCAACCCTGCTGGCGGGGTTTTTTTATGAAAGCCGCGCTCAAGCTCCTGGCCTGCACCGTCATTTTGTCATGCTCCGGGCGCGCCGGGGCGGCGGAGTTGCCTGCACAGGTCACGAGCCTGCGCCTCGCGATCGCCGACCTGACAAAGACTTTTGGTGCGTGCTACGCGCAGGGGCAGGCATTCGCCATGCGTCTGGCGGAATTGGAGCGGAACGTCGCGGCGTCCGGCACGAGCGTGGAGGCCACCGCCGCGTTGGCACAACTCCGCAGCGACGCGTTGCTGGCCAATCCACTGCTGGATTTCGAGCGTCTGCTGGTGGTCCAGCGCGATGCCAACAAACTCGGCCTGCCGCAAAACTGGGAAGGCAACTCGAGTCTCCCCGGCAACGGCTTCAACAATCAGATTGCCGTGCTTTCACCTGTTAGCCCGGGCGGTGAACTGCGCCCGTTGTTCCACCCCGATGGCGGACGCTTTGTCGGGGATGTCGATTTGGATTTCGATGCAAAACGAATGGTGTTTTCGATGCCCGGTGACAACGGTCGCTGGCAGGTGTTTGAGATGGATGCTGATGGCGGAAATCCCCGACAATTGCCACTGATCCATGAGCCGGATGTGGACAATTACGACGCCTGCTACCTGCCTGACGGCAACATCATCTTCGGCTCCACCGCCCCGTTCACCGGCGTGCCCTGTGTCGGCGGGGTCTCCCACGTGGCCAATCTCTATCGGCTGGAGAGGGCCGGCGGGGCGATCCGCCGCCTGACCTTTGATCAGGACCATAATTGGTGTCCCACGGTGTTGAACGACGGCCGGTTGCTCTATCTGCGCTGGGAATATTCGGACATCCCCCACTTCGCGGCCCGCATTCTCTTTCACATGAACCCCGATGGCTCCGACCAAAAGGAATATTACGGCAGCGGTTCCTATTGGCCCAACGCCATGTTTTATGCGCGGCCCATCCCCGGGTCGGCCACCCGGTTTGCGGCGGTGGTTGGCGGCCATCACGGCCAGCCGCGCATGGGTGAACTGGTACTCTTCGACACCGCCCAGGGCCGCTGCGAGGCGGATGGGGCGCTCCAACGCATCCCCGGCCGCGGCAAGACAATCGAACCGGTCATCCGCGACAACCTGACCGACGCGAGCTGGCCGAAGTTTTTGCATCCGTGGCCGCTTAGCGACAAGTATTTCCTGGTGGCGGCCCAGCCGACGGCCGGCTCAAAGTGGGGGATCTATCTGGCGGACGTGTTCGACAACATGGTGCTGGTCAAGGAAGGTCCGGATGCCAGCGCTTTGTTAGAGCCCATCCCGCTGCGGCCGGTCATGCGGCCGCCAGTGGTGCCCTCGAAGGTCGTCCCTAACAAAACTGACGCGGCGGTATCCATTCTCGACATTTATGCCGGTGCCGGCTTGGCGGGAGTGCCGCGCGGCACCGTCAAACAACTGCGCTTGTTCACCTATCACTTCGCCTACCACGGCATGGGCGGCCAAACCAACCGTGTCGGTCTCGACGGCCCATGGGATATCAAGCGCATCATGGGCACCGTCCCGGTGGAGGCCGACGGCTCGGCGTATTTCCGGGTGCCGGCCAACACCCCGATCTCGGTCCAGCCGCTCGATGCCGAAGGTCAGGCCCTGCAACTCATGCGCAGTTGGATGACGGCCATGCCGGGCGAAACCCTCTCGTGCGTCGGTTGCCATGACCGGCAGAACTCGGCCCCGCCGGTCGCCAAGAGCCTGGCCCTAACAAAGGCACCGGCGGCAATCACGCCGTGGTATGGGCCGCAGCGCGGGTTTTCCTTCGTGCGCGAGGTGCAACCGGTGCTCGACCGCTTGTGCGCCGGTTGCCACGACGGCACGGTCGAACCGGGACGCAGCGCCCTACCCGACTTGCGGGCCGCGCCGCCGGTCCATCCCCAAGCGGGTAATGCCGGCTATAACAACGCCACCCAGTTCACGCCGTCCTATCAGGCACTGCGGTCGTATGTGCGCGGCCACACAATCGAAAGCGACCTGCACGTGCTCACGCCCTGCGAGTTCAGCGCCGACACCACCGAGCTGATCCAAATGCTGCGCGCCGGCCACCACGGAGTGAAGCTTGACGCCGAGGCATGGGACCGCCTCATCACATGGATCGACCTCAACACCCCGGCGCACGGGACATGGACCGAGATTGTCAGCGCGGACAAGGTCACTGCCCAGCGCGACCGCCGCCGCGCGATGCTGCAACGCTACGCGCAACGGGACGAAGACCCCGAGGCCATTCCTAACGATACGGCTGCCCCCGCCGCGTTCGTGACCCCTATCAAACAACCGGTGCCTGCCACCGCCGCGATTCCCAATCTGCCAGGCTGGCCGTTCGACACCGGCGAGGCCCGCCGCCGCCAGGCCGCAGCCGGAAGTTACGAACGCCAGCTCGACCTCGGCAACGGCCTGCACCTGGACATGCGGCACATCCCCGAGGGAGCTTTCCTCACGAGCTCGTCTAACAACAATACGGCACCCGTGCCAATTTCTATCAAGGAGCCCGTCTGGCTGGGTTGCTGCGAAATCACCAACGAGCAATACGCGTGCTTCGACCCAAGCCACGACAGCCGGATCGAACGCGGCGATTTCCTCCAGTTCAGCGAAGCCGAACGCGGCTATCCCGCCAACGGCCCCAAACAGCCGGTGGTCCGGGTTTCCTGGAACGAGGCGATGGCATTCTGCCGCTGGTTATCTAACAAAACTGGAGAATCCTGCACCCTTCCCACCGAGGCGCAGTGGGAATACGCCTGCCGCGCCGGCACCGCGACGCCGCTCTGGTTCGGCGGCCTGGATGCCGATTTCTCGAAATCCGCCAATCTGGCCGACCACTCGCTGCGGGTCATGCCGACCTTCGGCTGGGGCCTGCCCTCAGGGGCGGTGCCACCATGGCGCCCGGCCATGGATTCTATCAACGACGGCTTCCGGATAGCCGCGCCGGTGGGATCGTACGCACCCAATGCGTGGGGCCTCTGCGACATGTGTGGCAACGTGTGGGAGTGGACCACTGGCGATTTCAGCGCGGAGCGCAAGGCCGTCCGCGGCGGCTCGTGGTCGGATCGGCCGGCGCAAGCGACATCGACGAGCCGCCTGGGCTACCGGCCGTGGCAGCGGGTCTATCATGTCGGCTTCCGCGTCATGGTTGCGGGCAATACCGGCGCCACAACAAAGGTGCCCCCGTGAAGGGATGGCGCAAGAAACATTGCTGGCCCGCCGTAATGGGAGAATCCAGCAAACCCGCGCCAATGAACCTGCCCGCCTCAAGCCTCCTCGCCACCTCGATTCTTGTCCTCAGCTTGACTGGCAACCCGGCACGTGCCGCCGAAGCCAAGGCCCTAGCGGAAACCCGCGTGCTGGAGGTGAAGGTGCCGCCGGTTTGGCTCAAGGAGGCGGGCAAACCATTGCAACCATTGACCATCAACGTGCGGCACAGCGGCGCGGAGGTGGCGGCGACCCTGCAGGTGGATGGTGCTGATGCCACCAAAATCACGCTGAAAAACGGCGACCAAAGCGTCGAGATCAAGGTGGCGGCGACCGAGGAAAAACGCCGCGTGGCATTGCGCATCACCGCTGCCGACAAGGAACTGGCCGTTTCTAACATAGAGCTCGCCCCGCCGCGCATCCGCGACATGTGGATTCTTCCCCATTCGCATGTGGACATCGGCTACACCCACCGCCAGGAGGAAATCGTCAAGTTGCAGATAGCCAATCTCGAGACCAGCATGAAGCTGGCCCGGGAGAGCGCGGCCAATCCGCCGGGTTCGCGCTTCAAGTGGAACCCGGAGGCGGTGTGGTCGCTCGACCATTATTTGCGCCGGGCCACCCCCGAACAACGCACTGCTTTGCTAGACTCGGTGCGCCGCGGCGATATCGGAGTGGATGGACTTTACGGCAACATGCTCACCGGCCTGTGCCGCCCGGAGGAATTGGCGCAATGCCTGGCCATCGGCGCGCAGGTGTCGAATCTAACCGGCGTGCCGCTGGAGACCGCCTCGATCTGCGATGTGCCGGGCTACACCTGGGGCTTGGTGCCGATGATGGCGCAGGCGGGCGTGAAGTATTTCGCCATCGGCCCGAATGGCGGCGACCGGGTGGGCACCATCCACCGCTGGGACAACCAACCGTTTTACTGGAAGTCGCAGAGCGGCAGGGAACGCGTGCTGTGTTGGGTGGTGGACAACTATCATCACTTGGGCAACCTCGAAAAAAGCGTCCGCGATCAGGTCGCCGACCTTGAGAACAAGGGCTTCCCCTATGCCACCTCGTTCATTTTCTGGGTGGGAAGCTGGCCGGGCGGCGGCGTGGACAATGCCCCGCCCGACGAGCAAATCGTCGAAAAAGTGTTGGCCTGGAATGCCAAGTATGCCGCGCCCAAAGTCAGCATCGGTCTGACCCGCGAGTTTTTCCGCGAGTTTGAACGCAAGCACGGCGCGAGCGTGCCGGAATTCGCCGGCGACCTCACCCCATACTGGGAAGATGGCGCGGGTTCCACATCGCGCGAAACCGCCATGAACCGCGGCACTGGCGACCGCCTGGCGCAAGCGAGCACCTTGTTTGCGATGCGCGACCCGCACGCCTATCCGGCCGCCAAGTTCGAGGAAGCGTGGAAAAACGTCTTGCTTTACAGCGAGCACACCTGGGGCGCGCATTGCAGCATTTCCGAGCCGGATAAGCCGTTCACGCTCGACCAATGGAAGGTGAAAGGCGGTTTCGCGGTGGATGCCGACCGCCAATCCCGCGAGTTGTTGCAAGCCGCGCTGCCGTCTAACAAAGTCACGGACGCCATCGATGTCTATAACACGACGCAGTGGGAACGCAGTGACTTGGCCGTGGTGCCGCGTGAGCTCGGCGGGGAATCCGTGATGGACGCCCAAGGCCAAGCGGTGCCCTGCCAGCGCCTGGCATCCGGCGAGTTAGCTTTTCTGGCCCAACAAGTGCCGCCGTTCGGAGCCAAGCGCTATCACCTCGGCAAGCAGGCCCCCCCCGTCACGGGCGGTGCACGGGCGGAGGGCCTGACGTTGCGGACCCCCCTGCTGAGCGCGGAAGTGGACTCTATCAGTGGTGCGGTCAAAAGCCTGCGCCTGACGGGTGGCGACCACGACTACGTGGACGCCAAGGCAGCGGTGGCGCTCAACGATTACCGCTATGTGTTAGGCAGCGCCGCCAAGGGCGCCAAAGGCAATGGCCCGGTGCGCATTGAGGTGTTGGAAAAAGGCCCGCTGGTTGCCTCGCTGCGCATCGAAGCGGAGGCCCCCGGCTGCACCCGGCTGGTTAGGGAAGTCCGCGTGGTGGACGGCATGGACCGCGTGGAGTTGGTCAATCATGTCGATCGCAAATCAGTTAGAGAAAAGGACGGCGTGCACTTCGGCTTCGGCTTCAACGTGCCCGCAGGCACGGTGCGCATGGAGACGCCGTGGGCGGTGGTGCGTCCGAACCTGGATCAATTGCCCGGATCGTGCCGCAACTGGTTTACGGTCCAGCGCTGGGTGGATGTTTCCAACGATTCTTGCGGCATCACCTGGGCGCCGCTCGACGCGCCGCTGATGGAAATCGGCGGGCTGACCGCCAATCTGATAGGCAGCATGAAGGCCGGTGATTGGATGACCGCCGCGCTCGACTCACAGACGCTCTACTCGTGGGCGCAAAACAACCACTGGCACACCAATTACAAGGTCGACCAACCGGGGTTGACCACCTTCCGATATATTTTGCGGCCGCACCGGGGGGCATACTCCGCCGCTGAGGCCGCACGCTTCGGGCTTGAGACCACGCGGCCGTTGCGGGTGGCGGCGGCGAGTGGCGCCGATGCGACCGGTTCGTTGTTGAGCATCTCCACCCCGAAGGTGCTGGTGGAAACGATCAAGGTCAGCGAAGACGGCAAGGCGCTCATCGTGCGCTTGTTCGGCGTCGCCGGCCAAGCGGAGGCGGCCACCCTCGCCTGGCGTGGCTTCAAGCCGGCCGCTATCTGGCTAACGGATTTAACCGAGAAGCCATTGACCCCGGCCGCAGGCGCCATCGAGGTGCCCGCCTATGGCATCGTGCATCTGCGCGTTGAGCTGCCACGCTGATTATTTGGATTTGATCCGATGCAACGCGTGACCATTCACACGGACGGTGGCTGCAAGGGCAATCCGGGTCCTGGCGGCTACGGGGCGGTGCTCGTCTGCGGCAAGCACCGCAAGGAACTCAGCGCCGGCTACCGGGCGACCACCAACAATCGCATGGAACTCCGCGCGGCCATCGCCGCGTTGGAGTTGCTGAGCGAACCGTGCCTGGTGGATTTGCATTCGGATTCCAAATACATCATCGACGCGATGAGCAAGCACTGGATCGCCGGGTGGCAAAAACGCGGTTGGCTAACGGCCGCCAAACAGGCGGTGAAGAACAAGGATTTGTGGTTGCTCCTGCTCGCCGCCATGGCGCCACACACCATCCATTGGCACTGGGTCAAGGGCCATGCCGGCCACCCCGAAAATGAGCGCTGCGATGTCCTGGCCAACAGCGCCGTGAAAGGATCTTTATTGTTAGAAGACGCGGGGTTTGATGGGTCTAACAATTCACTTGCCGGTCCACTCGCCGAAGTTGCGGAATTTTTCGTAGCGTTGGGTGAGGAGTTGGTTGAGGGGCAGGTCGGACAATTCGGCGAGGTGGCGCAGCACGCAGTCGCGAAAGGCGCTGGCGGCGGCGTGGGGGTCGTGATGGGCGCCGCCGGGTGGTTCGTGGATGACGTCGTCAATGAGACCGAGCTGTTTGAGATCGGGGGCGACGAGTTTCATGGCCTCGGCGGCTTCGGGCGCGTGTTTACGGTGTTTCCAGAGGATGGCGGCGCAGCCTTCCGGGCTGATGACCGAGTAATAGGCGTTTTCCATCATGATGACGCGGTCGGCCACGCCAATGCCGAGGGCTCCACCCGATCCGCCTTCACCCAGCACCACCGCAATGGTGGGAACCCGCAGCGTCATCATTTCCCGCAGGTTGTAGGCGATGGCCTCGGCGATGTTGCGCTCTTCAGCACCAATGCCGGGAAAAGCCCCTGGCGTATCGATGAGGGTGATGACGGGGAGGCCGAATTTTTCCGCCAGTTTCATCAGGCGAAGGGCTTTGCGATAGCCCTCGGGGTGGGCGCTGCCAAAGTTGCGACGGAGATTTTCCTTGGTATTGCGGCCTTTTTGGTGACCCACGATGACGACGCGCCGGCCGCCGATGCGGGCGAAGCCGCCGGGCATGGCGTGGTCGTCGCCGATGTGACGGTCGCCGTGGAGTTCGTAGAAATCGGTGAAGGCATTGGCGACGTAGTCCAACATGAACGGGCGCTCGGTATGGCGGGCAATCTGCACGCGCTGCCATGGGTTCAAGTCCTTGTAGATGGAAATGCGAGTGTCCTCGAGCACGTTCTCCACGGCGGCGGCTTCGGCCGATACATCGATATTCTGCGAGACGGCCTTGGCACGAAGTTTTTCCAACTCGCGTTCGAGTTCTACGATGGGTTTTTCGAATTCGAGGGGTTGCATGGGGGGAGAGGTTGCAGTATTTGCTTTGGAGATTCAAGGAACAATCACGGCGGAGCTACGGATGGAGTTACCCGCATGGGCTGCACGGGATGGGTCCGCTAGTTGGGGCGATCAGCGGGCGGAGTTGCGGATTTCCACGGCATTGCCGACACGGGTGAGCAGAAAAAGTTCCTCGATATCCGCAGCCTTGAGAAAAATGCCACGGGCTCCGGCGTCGTCCGCCGCATAGGTGCGAATTTGCAGCGGCAGCTTGGCAAGCTGGATGGCTTTCCCGCCGGGAGTTGCCCCCTTGGCGTCGGTCTTGGCGTCGGTCTTGGCGTCGGTCCTGGTCGTGACCCTGGTCGCGGGCTTCGCGCTGGTCTTGGCACTTGGCTTGGTGCCTGATTTGGCTTTTGAGGGGGGCTCCGGTTGCGGGCGGCGGCCGTCGATTTGGCCGGATTTCGCGTTGATGGAGGTGCGTAGGTTGGGGAGCTTGCCAGCGGCATTGAGATGGACAATCGGGAATTCGCAGATGAAACGTGCGCCATCCCAGAGGGAGAGGGACTTTTTTTGGGGTTCAATGAGGAGGCTGAATTCCAACGGCATGACCCACAGTTCCTCGCCAGGCTGGAGGTTTTTCAGTTCCTGCATGCCATTGAGGTTGATGATCAAATCCAGCGTGGTCTTGTGTTGGGCGGCGATGCCCAGATAGGAATCACCGCGCTTGACGAGGTGGGTTTGCTTGCCCGCCCCCACCGCGGTGGAGAAAATCTCATCCAGATTCATCTCGCCAACGATGTGGCGGGCGATGGGCGCGGAGGACGAGGTGGGAAACACATTGACGATGGTGGTGAGCTTTTCGCGGGCTGCCGGAAGCTGGCCCAGCGCTATAAGTTCATGCGCCTTTTGAAAGGCCTTCTCACCCGGATCAATGTCCGGCATCTCCGCGGCATCCACCATTTTTGCGAAATCCACATCGGGTTGTCCCCCTGCAACCCCGCTCGGCTGGGGAATGATTTTTTCAAAAACCCCGCCGCGCGGACGCACCGCCACATGGTAGGCCAACATCCCGGTGAAGACAATCGCCCCTATCACAGCGGCGGCGGCAAGCAGCTTGAGAAAGGTCCAGGCACTCATGACAGGCGCATGACTCAGAGGAGACCCCGCCGTTTGAAATCAAAGGCGTTGATCTCATGGGAGCGCATGATCATCTCAAAGGAGAACTTCAGGATCGACACCTCCCATGCGTCATCCACCCCCTCGATGACGGCGCGCGAGGGATTGCCGCTGCGGCGAATGTCGTCTAAGACCCGCTCGCGCACCGCATCCAGTGAATCGTGGATAATCTCCTCGTGCACCTCGCCGCGGCGGAATTGAAAGCCGTATTGCAGGAAGGCGAGGTTCTTGCCCTCCGCCCGGAATTTCTCTATCAGCGCGTCCAGCCGCGCGTGAGCCGATGCGTCGAACCCATCGAGCTCGATTTCACGATAGGGTTGCGGCCGCAGGATGCGCGGACGCATCGCCTCGACCGCACCCGTGCGAATGCGCACCTGGCCGACCTGATCCATCAATTCACTGATGATCTGGAATTCAAAGCGGGTCTCACCAAACGTCTCTATGCGGCGGTCCGGCTCGCGCAGCACGCGGGTCGTTTCAAGGGCGTATTGGATGTCGTCTGCCGTATGCATGATGGATCCAATCTGCGTCAGCTTTGGCGGATTGCAAAGAAAAGGGCGGACGCCACCGGGGAGTCCGCCCTCTAAAAAGCAAAACGCCGGCTGGAATCAGCCTTGTTGACTGTTGATGTAGGTGATGACATCGCCCACCGATTGAAGCTTCTCAGCTTCTTCATCAGGCACTTCGATGTCGAATTCTTCTTCAAAAGCCATCACCAGCTCCACGGTGTCGAGCGAGTCGGCACCGAGGTCTTCGACGAATTTTGCTTCTGTGGTCACTTGATCGGCACTGACGCCGAGCTGGTCGACGATGATGTCCTTCACTCGGGCTTCGATACTTTTATCAGACATAGGCTGCTGTGGTTGTTGAGGTTGGCGTCGGGGGTGGATTAACGCGGTGGACTAGGGCTTGGCAACACCTAAAAACGCCGCGGAGGCGAAAAACTTCAAAGAAGCGGGAAATCACCCGGTTTTCGGCCCGGAAGCGGCGTCCGCCGGGGGCACCGCGGCGTATTCGATCACCTCCCCGGAAAAGTGCGCACGGATCAACTGCATGAGCTTTTCCGCGGGTTCACCGTCGGCTGGCTTGAAGCCACCGTAGGTCAAGCCATCAATCCGGAGGCGTCCGCTGCCGGCGGTGCCCTCGAAGCCGATAAAGGCGAGCCCCTTGGTGTCCCACTTGCGCAGATCGAGGGATTGCAGGTCGGCATAGGGGACCCGCCGCCCTAACTGGTCGGTGATGGCCTCCGCATCGGCAGTAATGGTGCGGCGCAGGGTGCGCATGAGGAAAAACGCAGCGGTCAGGGAAAGCGCGGCACAGCACCAGAAAACCACCCATTGTTCCTTGATTTTCCGGGCATCGCAGGGTTCCGCCGGGGCGACCTCATCCAGGCCGCGGGTTTTGGTGTATTCGCGCCACAGGATATTCCACTGCAGGGGTTTCATGCTTGCGTAGTCGTGGAGGATTGCGGGCCATGGCACGGCCTTGGCCATGCCTGCGGGCAAGACCGAGTGGTCCGGCGGAAGATCCACCCACTGCCGGTTGGCGTAATCTTTCCATGCTTCCGGGGTGAGGGTGCCGCCCTTATCCATTTCGGAGAATTCGGCATTGGCCTTTTGAAACGCCTTGTGCAGATAGAAAACCTCGTTTTTCTGGCGATAGCCGGTGGCGCCGTCCCGATAGAAAAGCCCCGCGAAGACGCCGAACATCAACAGCATCACCACGGCGCGAAAGGTAAACCAGCGGGTGGGTTTGCAAATAATCGTTGCGGGAGGACTCATCGTTGTCCCGGAGGGCATACCCCACCCGCGCGGGCTTGGCAAGCCACAAGCTGCCTCTTGGGGAAAAATTCCTGCGCATTCTTGTGCATTCTCGCTTGCAGCTGGTCCGCTCCTTGGTTACGGAGAGGCCGTTATGCCAATTGCCACCCCTGCACAATACCGCGCCATGTTGGACGCCGCTCAAAAAGGCGGCTATGCCTATCCGGCAGTCAACGTCACTTCCATCATCACCATCAACGGGGCACTCCGCGCCTTCGCCGAGTCCAAATCCGACGGCATCATCCAGGTTTCCACCGGCGGCGGCAAGTTTGCTTCCGGTTCCAGCGTGGGCGATGAAGCCTTTGGTGCCATCGTGTTAGCCGAAGCCGCCCACCTGCTGGCGGAAAAATACAACGTGCTCGTCGCGCTCCACACCGACCACTGCCAACCGGGCAAGGTCGAGTCGTTCCTGCGGCCGCTGCTCGACGCCTCACGCAAGCGCATCGCCGAGGGCAAAGGCCCGTTGTTCCAAAGCCACATGCTGGATGCCTCCGAACTGCCGCTGGCGGAGAATATGGAACTTTCCAAAAAACTCCTCAAGGAATGCGCCGAACTGGACATCATCCTCGAAGTTGAAGCTGGCGTCGTCGGTGGCGAGGAAGACGGCCATGACACCTCGGGCACCCCTGCCGAAAAACTCTACACCACCACCGAGGACATGCTCACCGTGTATGAAACGCTGCAACCGCTCGGCCGTTTCCTGTTTGCCGCCACTTTCGGCAACGTCCACGGCGCCTACAAACCCGGCGCGGTCAAGCTCGCCCCCAAGATCCTGCGCGATGGCCAAAAGGCGGTGACCGACAAACACGGCGCCGCCGCTGAAATGGACCTCGTGTTCCACGGTGGCTCCGGCTCCGAACTCGCCGATATCCGCGAAACCCTTGATTACGGCGTGGTCAAAATGAACATCGACACCGACACCCAATACGCCTTCACCCGCCCCATCGTCACCCACATCTGTCAAAACATTGAAGGGGTGCTCAAAATCGATGGCGAAGTCGGTGACAAGAAAGCTTACGATCCCCGCGGCTATCTAAAGAAAGCCGAAATCGGCCTCGCCAACCGCCTCAAGGTCGCTTGCGATGACCTGCGTTCCACCGGTCGCAGCATCGCCGGCACAGTCTGACCTCCCTTCACCACCGGCGGTCTTGGCGCCATGCCAGGACCGCCTTTTTTTACTACGACTCATACCCCCTTCAAGAAATAATGCGAGTGAAAGGGTTCCGGGGGAATTGAACCACTGATTTCACTGATTCCACAGATTGAAGAAGATTCACTGAAAAATCAGTAAAATCAGTGCAATCAGTGGTTCCCATCACCTTGGATAAGGCGGCATGAGCGATAACGAAGACAGACCCAAGCGCCGCCCGCGTTACAGCGGCAGGAATCCACGGAATTTCGCGCAGAAATACAAGGAGCTCGATCCCGGGCGCTATCCGGACACTGTGGCCAAGGTGATGGCCTCGGGCAAAACTCCGGCCGGATCGCATCTGCCGATTATGATGGACGAATGCCTCGCGGCACTGGCGTTGCGGGAGGGGGATGTCGGCATCGATGCCACGCTGGGTTACGGCGGGCATGCGGCAAGGATTTTGGAAAAGATCAAGCCCGGCGGAAAATTGTTAGGTCTGGATGTGGACCCGGTGGAGTTGCCGAAGACCGCCGCCCGTTTGCGGGCGCTGGGTCATGATGAAAATGTGTTTGAGGCGCTGCGTTCCAACTATGCCGGCATTGCCAAGGTGCTGGCCGCGCGCGACATCGGTGGTGTGGATTTTGTGTTGGCGGATCTCGGATGTTCGTCGATGCAATTGGATGATCCGTTGCGCGGCTTCAGTTTCAAAGCAGCCGGCCCGCTTGACATGCGGATGAACCCGACCCGCGGCCTGAGCGCCGCCGAGTGGTTGGCCAAAGTCCCCGCCGCCAAGTTGGAGGTCGCGCTGCACGAGCATGCCGATGAACCGCGGGCCGCAGCCTTGGCGGAGGCGCTGGCCGGCCGTGCGTTCTCTAACACGCTGGCCCTGGCCGCGGCGGTGCGGGAGTCGGTCCGCGGATTGGACGGGGAGCTGGTGGAGCTCACGGTGCGGCGGGTGTTTCAGGCTGTTAGAATCGCGGTCAACGAGGAGTTGGCCGCCTTGGACGCCTTGTTGCGGATGTTGCCGGATTGTTTGAGGGCGGGCGGGCGGGCGGTTGTTCTAACATTCCATTCCGGCGAGGACCGGCGGGTGAAGAAAGTTTTTCAAGCCGGTCTGCGCGATGGGGTCTATGCCGGCATCAGCGATGGGGTCATCACCGCCGGGGCGGAAGAGCGCAGGCTCAATCCGCGCAGCAACTCCGCCAAGCTGCGCTGGGCCGTCAAGGCCTGACAATCCACCGGGAAATGGGGAAGGTTTGAAAGGTTCTTTTCACCACTGATTCAAAATCAGCGGTGGCATCGGGTTGCCATTTTTCCAGGCAGGTTTAGATGTTAGATGCAGGCCAGATGCCAGCGGTCCAGGGCGGCTTGGATATCCGATGTTTTCAAGGGTTTGGGGATATAGTCGTTCATGCCCGCGGCGAGGCATTTCTCGCGATCCCCTTCCATCGCGTTGGCGGTAATGGCGATGATGTGGATGGGCCGGGCATCCGCCAGCCGAATCCGGCGTGCGGTTTCGTAGCCGTCGAGTTCGGGCATCTGGCAATCCATGAAAATGATGTCGTAAGGAATGCGTTGGAGATCTGCGAGAGCCTCATTGCCATCGGCCACCGTAGCGGCATGATAACCGAGTTTGGCCAACATCCGGAGGGCAATCTTCTGGTTGATCACGTTATCCTCTGCCAGAAGAATCCGGACCGACGAGCGGAGGGCCAGGGGGGTCGGCGATGTCGGATGAGCCATGATCTGCGGATTGTCGGGCTGACATTCCCCCCCACTGTGGTCCGTGGCAGAAGCGTCGACCTCCGGCACATTGAGGTTCAGCACAGGCGGCGGTTCGGGTGGCGGGGTGGCCGACTGCGGTGCGAAGTGCGCGGTGAACCAGAAGGTTGAGCCCTGGCCGAGTTCGCTTGTCACGCCGATTTCACCTTGCATCAAGTGGACCAATTGGCGGGCAATGGCCAGACCCAGACCGGTCCCGCCGTACTTGCGGGTTGAGGATCCATCCGCCTGGCTGAAGGCTTGGAAGAGGCGTGCTTGATCGGGGGCGCTGATGCCAATACCCGAGTCGGTGACTTCAAAACGCAGCATCCTCTCGGAAACTTGCACCACCCGCAGGACCACCTCGCCTTGGTCGGTGAACTTGATCGCGTTGCTTAGCAGATTGGTGAGCACCTGGCGCAGTCGCCCGGCGTCGCCGCGCACATCGGCAGACACTCCGGCCTCCACCAGCCCAAGCAGCTTGAGCCCCTTGATGTGGGCGAGTTCCGTCAAGGCCTCGAGGGTATCCCCGACGACTTCGCGCAAATTGAAGTCGTGCATTTCAAAAGTGAGTTTACCTGCCTCGATTTTGGAGAAATCCAGGATATCATTGATGAGGGTGAGCAGCAGGTCGCCGCTCTTGCGGATGGTTTGCACGATGTCCTGTTGGTCGCTATCGAGGGCCGTTTCGGCCAGCAAGCTGGTCATGCCGATCACGCCGTTCATCGGCGTGCGGATTTCGTGGCTCATGTTGGCCAGGAACTGCGACTTGCTGCGATTGGCTGCCTGCGCGGCATCGCGGGCACTGGCCAACTCAAACTCGGTCTTGCGGCGTGCCGTCACGTCGGTTCGAATCGCAATGTATTGATACGGTTTGCCCTGCGCATCGAGGCAGGGAAGGAGGGTGGTCTCCACCCAGTAGGCCGAGCCGTTCTTGGCGCGGTTTTGGATTTCGCCTTTCCAGATCTGACCGTTGCGGATGGTCCGCCACATCCGGCCAAAAAACTCTTTCGAGTGGAAGCCCGAGTTGATCAGTTTGAAAGTCTGGCCGAGCAACTCCTCGCGCGCATATTGGGAGACCTCACAGAACTTGTTATTGACATAAATGATCCGGCCGGTCTGATCCGTAATGGCGACCAAAGCGTGCTCGTCCAAGGCCAGTTGAACCTCGCTTAGGTGCTGTTGTGATTCGCGCAAGGACTGCTCCACCACTTTGCGTTCGGCCAATTCGCACGTCAGTTGTGCATTGGCTTGCTGGAGTAGTTGGTTGGTGGCGGTCAGTGCCTCACGGCTCGCCGAGAGGCCTTCGCGTGCGCCCTCCAAGCCGCGCGCCGCCAGTCCGATTTCTTCTTGGAGCCGGTTGAAATTCTCGGCCATGTCGCCGACCTCATCGCGCGAATGCACCACCACGGGCACCAGTTTGAAATGCGCCTTGGCGGCTTCCAGATCGCCGGCGGCCAAGGCCTGCATGGCGCGGGTGAAATCAGCCAGGGTGCCCTTAACCAGAAGGTCCGTGGCTTTGGAAACTTCCACCGCCGAATGGGCGATCATGCCCGGCAGAATCAGCCCGATGGCAAAGGTCAGCAACGCCACCACCACAAAAATATCCTCCAGCGCGGTGATCAGGGCGGCGTCGTGGCGGGGCACGTTTTCAATGGCGATGAAGTAACCCACCGCGTCGAAGGCGAGCACCAGCAGCATCGCCCCGGTGAGCTTCAAATGCAGCGTGCGGGCGATGAGCGGCAGTCCCAGCTTGCGCCGATCCGCCATCTTGCGCACGGCGTAGAGCGCGGCCCCCGAGTAGGCAAAGGCGAGCCCGATGAGCACGGTGCGCATGCCGAATTGTTGGAAGCCAAGCACCGTGGAGAGTCCCCAGATGCCCGCGGCGAACACCCCCAGCATGATCGTGCCGCGCGGTGCCCGGTAGGGACGCGCCATGTCCGGTTCGTCTTTGCGCAACAACCAGACGGCGATGTTGGGCATGCCGATTCCTATCAGATAGGTCAGATTGGCCGCCGCAATCAGCCACACCGGATCGCCGATGAGCAGAAACGCAATCGCCATCACCGCCGTGAGCAGCGTCGTCACCCACGGTGCATCCGTTGTCGAGCGCTTGGCCATGAACTCCGGCAGCAACCCGTCCTCAGCCAACTGCGCCAGCGTGCGTGCGGCCCCGGCAAGCGGCGCGATCGTGCCATGGAACATGTTGAGGATCATGAACCAAATCGCCGCCGCCCTGGCCGCGCCGCCCAGCAGCGGGGCGAAGGTCGGCCCCAGCACCAGCGCAAGCTCCTTGCCCAGCGGCTCCGGCCCGAGCGCGCCCAGCCACACCACCGGCAGGATGATGAAATAGAGGGAGGCGAGCACCGCGCTGGCCAGCATCGCCCGTGGCACGTTTTTATTGGGATTGATGGTCTCCCCGACGTGGCAGGACGCCTGTTCGAAGGCTGGCGCGGCGAACCCTATCAGATAGATGCCGGCCATCACGCTGGTGATCTGGCCGAAGACGCCCGGGAAGGGCACCGTGAGATGATAGGAAAATGCCTGCTGCCAATCCACCGTGCCGCTGAAGGTTGGAATGACGGCCGATAAGAAGGCCAACAGCGCCGAGGCAGTGGCGATGGGCATGGCCATGCGCATCACCCATTTCACGCCGCAGAGGTTCACCGCGGTGAAAACGGCGACAATGCAGCCCGCCATGAGCGGCACCGGAAACCACGGCGCGTACCATTGGTTGATGGCCGAGGCAGAGAGCAGCGCGGTCAAGCCGCAGGTGGGCACCCAACCCCACCAATAACACACCCCCGTGAGATTGGCCAACACCGGACTGTATGGCCGGAACGCCTCCGCGCAGGTCGCAGCGATCCCCCCAACCCGGTTGGGATACATCAGAATCAATTCGGTCCAGCCGGGGGTGGCCGCCCAACTCAACAACAAGCCCACGATGAGCAACGGCACCGCCGCACTCCCCTGGCCCAGGATCGTTTCCTGGCCGATAAAGAGCGCGCCGATCAAAAACAAACTTTGATTGATGCCGCCCATCGCCACGCAGGTGGTGCCAAACCAGCCCACCGTGCGCGGATGCGGGCGGTGGGCATGACGACCTCCGCTGGAGGTCACGTCGCAAGCAGGAGTCGGATCAATCACTTGTTCAGCAAAAAAAGGTGACTCATGCCGGATGTCAAGCGTGGCCTTTGTCAAATGACAATTCAGCGGTTTCTTCATTGAGGCGTGATTCTGTTAGGGTGGGTGCCGTAGCCTCGTGCTCTTCGTCACCCGTCAGTAGGCGCGAGGTAGGTCGGCCCCCCGGGATTCCGGGCTTTTGCACACTTGCATCAAGACCGCCAGGAAAAGATTGTGCAGCCCGGCGATCTCTGCGGCGGAGAGGCGCTGCGGCTTGAACAACCAGACAATCTCCAACTCGCCGCCGACTTCGGTGAGCTCGCAGCCGAGGTCGAACCTGGCGGTGCCGGTGGAACGCATCCGCAGCTTGGTGGAAATCATGGACAGCACCACGTCCGGCACCGGGTGGTTTTGCAGTGCGAAACGCACATCAAAGATGGCATGTTCGCCCGCTGTGCGGTTCTCGCCAAGGGCGTGAGCCAGCTCCGCGAAGGGCATCGCGTTGGCGAAGGCATCGAGCGCCGCTGCGGACACCGCCTGCAGGTGCCTGGAAAATTTCCGCGACGGATCGATCTGACCGCGCAAGGGGACCACGCCAGCGAAGTAGCCCATCGTTTCGCGGACCGCCTCCTTGTTGCGGTTGGCCACCGGGGTGCCGACGAGGATATCATCCTTGCCGGTCCATTTTGCAAGCGTGAGTTGAAACGCCGCCAGCAAAGTGCAGAAAAGCGTGGTGCTGTGGCTCACGGCCAAGGCCTTGACGCCGCGCACCAAGTCCGCAGGGATCGCAGAGACCCAGCGCTGCAAGGGCGCTGGCTCGGGGGCATCACTCCAGATCCGCCTCGATCCGGCGAGCTGGGATTTCCAGAACCCGGCCCGGCGGGCCAGGTCCGCGGGCTGCCAGAGGGCCCGTTCGGCCGCCGCCCACTCACTGTAGGTTTGGGTCACCGGCGGCAGCGTGTGTTTCAGACCCATCACCCCCACGACCACGGTCTTGCGCAACCCCGTTAGGCCCATGACGTAGGCCGTGCAAAGGTCTTGCACGAACACGCCTAACGACCAGCCGTCGGCAATGGCGTGATGGAAGGCAAACGCCAGCACATGGTCATTGGGTCCGCGCCGGATCATTTCAACCCGGTGGAGCGGTCCCTGCAGCAAATCAAACGGTTGCCGGTAGGTTTCCTGCATCACATCTTCGAGCACGTCGTTGGTCCTCAATTCGCGGAAACCGAACGCCGCGGTGCCCGTCGCACGGATCATTTGCAACGGGCGTTCCTTGCCGGGCAAAAACGAAATCCGCAATGCCTCCTGCCGCTCGCTCACCCGTTGGAGGGCCGCTTCACCTTGCCCTGGGGTGATCGGGCCTTTGATCTCGATGACTCCACAAATATGGTTGGCGGGGTCCGCCACGGGCACCGGTGAGTTCTCCCACAATTCCCGCTGGGGCAGAGTGAGCGGCTGGAGGCGGGCTTCCCCGCTTTCCAGCCATTGCTTGAACTGCACTCTCGGGTCCTGAGCCACTAAGGTAATCAGTGTGTCACATCCAAGAGCTTCTCCTCGGAGACACCGCCGAGCAACAGGTCAAGGTCGGCGTCGGAAATCGCGTCCAGATCCAATTCGGAGGTCTCGACCGCGGCTTCGACCACGGCGGCTTTGACCGGAGTGTCGGCATCGGCGCCCATTTGCTCCGCGATCAAGGTGGCGATCTGACCGATCGTGCGTGCCCGCATCAGGCTGGTCGGTGGCAGCGCGACGCCGATGGCGGTCTCCAACATGGTCTCGATTTCCACGCCCATGAGCGAGTCCAGACCGAGGTCGGTGAGTGGCTGATCCTCGCGCAGGCTGTCCGGCTTGACCCGCAACACGGAGCCGACGACGTCGCGCACAGCTTCGCCGATGACGGCATGGCGTTCCTCCGTCGTCGCGGCTTGGATTTTGGCGCGCCAGTCGTGGCTGCCACCGCTGGTATCCTGGGCTTCGACGCCGGCGGCGAAGATGCGTTCGACCAGCGGATTGTCCTGCATGCCGCGGAACGATTGCCGCCATTTTGCCCAATCGACGCGGATGGCGGCGACTTGGGTGGCATGGGCGGTGAGGAAAGATTCCATCAGCGAGGTCACTTCGGCAGGCGTCAGCGCGCCGGTTCCCTGACGGGCGAGAAATTCCGCGACGCGCTCATTGCGGGCGACGTAGCCTTGGCCACCGAGCACGCCCCAGTTGATGGCGAGCGCCGGTTGGCCGAGGGCGCGGCGATGGTAGGCGAGAGAATCGAGGAAGGCGTTGGCCGCCGAATAGTTCCCTTGCGCGGGGTTGCCGAAAATACTCGAGACCGACGAGAACATCACGAAGCAATCCAGATCCATGCCCTGGGTGTTTTCATGAAGCAACCAGGCTCCATGAGCTTTTGGTGCCATCACCGTGCGCAGGCGCTCGGCCGTCAGTGCGGAAAGCGGGGCATCGTCGATGACCATCGCGAGGTGAAAAATCCCCTTGAGTGGGATTGTCGAAGCACGCAGCCCGGCAATGAGTGCTTTCACGTCCGCCGGCGATCCGACGTCCGCTTTCGCCACTGTGGTTTCAATCCCGCGCGCCACGAGGCTGGCGACGAAATCGACCGCTTCCGGAGTGGAGGCCCCACTGCGGCTGCTCAGCACCAAGTGGCGGGCACCGGCATCGACCAGCCACTCGGCCAGCACCCGGCCGAATCCACCAAGACCCCCGGTGATCAGATAGGCTCCGTCCGCTTTCACCTCGAAGGGTGGCAAGGGCGGCTCACCTTTTCTCAAAATGAAGGCATCGGCAAAGCCCACGACCACTTTGCCGGTGTGCTTGCCACCGGCCATCAGGCGGAAAGCGGCGTCGATCCGGCAGGCAGGGAACGAGCGGAATGGCAGCGGAGTAAGCGCGCCCTGCTCGACCCGTTCGGCGATTTCCGCCAGGAGATCGCGGGTTTGCTCTTCGTCGCCGGCAAAAATCGCGTCCATGGCGATGACATGGAACGAGGAATTCCGGCGCAGCCCCCACAGCGGGATGCGGGCATTCATGTAAATGTCGCGCTTGCCGATTTCCAAAAACCGGCCGGACTCAGCGAGGCAGGACAGCCCCATCGGGATGGCTTCGGCGGCCAGGGCGTTGAGCACCACATCCACGCCACGGCCATGGGTCAATTCCATGACGGACTCCGCGAAATCCCCGCGGCGCGAGTCGATGACGTGCTTGACGCCCAACGTTTTCAGCAGCGCGCGCTTGGTCGGGCTGCCGGCGGAGGCGATGACTTCCGCACCCAGGTGATGGGCGATTTGGATGGCGGCCATGCCGACCCCCCCGGCCCCGGCGTGGACGAGAATGGTTTCGCCAGCCTTCATCCGGGCGACGTTGTTGAGCGCATACCAAGCGGTCATGAAAACCACCGGCAACGTCGCCGCTTCTTCGTAGGAGAGATGGTCCGGCATTTTCCGGATATCGGCAGCGCGGGCCAGCGTATGGGTGGCCAAGCCAAAAACCGCGAGACCGAACGCCTTGTCGCCGACGGCCAGATGAGTGACCCCTTCGCCGATGGCGATGACCTCGCCTGCCACTTCGTCGCCGAAAATCCGCGCATCGGCGGTTTCCGCCGGATACAGCGCGAGCGCCTTGAGCACGTCACGGAAGTTCATGCCCGCCGCCTTGACCTGGATGAGCACTTCGCCCGGTCCACAGACCGGCAGTCGGAATGGCGTGAAATGCAGGCTGTCGAGCAGGCCGCGCTCACGGGATTCGAGCCGCAGTGGTACTGAGGAATCAAGCAGTTGCTCGCGGTGCGCCAAACCATGGCTGATGCGCTGGACGTAGCGAGCCTCGCCACGCAGGGCAACTTCGCGCTCGGTGTCCACGTGAAGCAGTTCGCTCCACAATAAACCGCGATCGGCGGCCGAGACGGCGCTCGGCAAGTCGATGCCGCGGCAGGCAAAATTCGGATGTTCGCCGAGGATGACCCGGAAAATCCCGAGCGCCGGTGCTTGTGCCACGTGGGTGGCCCCCATGTGCAAGCCGGCAGGCTGGGCGCCGCGGGTGACCAGATCGAGGCGCAGCTTGGCCACCGCCATCGTTTCTTCCAAGGCGTGGGTCAGGTGGAGCAGGGCGTCGATGCCCATCAGCGCGTCGTTGTCGCCGGTGCCGGTTTTTTCATCGAGTGTCCAGAGATAGACGAAGTGTTCCGGCGGAGCGTCTTCGAGCAAGGCGGCGAAGAGTTGTTTCCAGTCATCCGGCGCTTGGTCGCGGACGGTGAAGGTGTCGGCTCCCGTGCGGGCGAATTTTCCCCCCCGGCGCACGATGCGGCAGCGCGCCCCGGCGGCGGCCACCTGCGCGGCGACTTCACTGCCAAGTCCGCCTTCGTCGGCGAAGACGACCCACGAGGCTTCGAGCGGTGCCTCCGGTGCGGGCGTCTCGGCGACGGCTTGGCCGCCTTTCCGGCCGAGGATGCCAATTTGGCCTTCGCCTTCCGGGCCTTGCAGTCCGGGCATCGAGGTGGTTTCGTCGAAGCCGGCATCCTTGAGCGCGAATTCCCACTGGGCGCGTTGCATCAGCGGTTGTTCCGGTCGCAGGTCGCGGTCCTTGAAATGCCACCACCCCTGCGTCAGGCCAAAGACCGACTCCGTCCAAAGCTGTGGCGTCGCCACATCCATGAACATCAGGGTGCCTCCCGGGACGAGCAACTCATGGAGCATGCTCAGCGTGACCCGGACATCGGCCACGGCGTGAAGCACGTTGGTGCCGACGATGAAATCATAGGTTCCCAGCTCAAAATCCTGGTCCGCCGATGGTTTTTCAAGATCGAGCACCTTGTATTCCACCTCGTGGAAGGCCGCGAGTTTTTGGTTCGCCGCCGAGAAGAACCCGGCGGAAACGTCGGTGAAGGTGTAGCGGTGCAGCCCGCGATCGAGCAACGGCAACAATTGCGCCGCGAGGCCGCCGGTACCGGCACCAACTTCCAGAATCCGCAAACCCCGCCCCTCAGGCAGCTGGCGGGCGGCTTCCTGCACGGCTTTGGCGATGCTTACCATCCAGTGGCTGGAGAACAAGCCATCGCCGTAGAAATGATCGAGCAACTCGGCATTGGCACCGCCGAAGAGAACATGCACGGCGTCTTGTTCCCCGCGCAGAATGGCACCGAGTTCTCCGCACGACGCCGCGCAGAGCAGGCCTTCCGGCAAGTGTCCGGGGTGTCCGGTGAGAAAGGCGCGGAGGAGTTCCCGCGCGGAGTCCGCCGCTGCGGCGAACGCCGCGGTCGGAGTGTAGGTGTCACCCTTGACGGTGAGCAGTCCACGCTTGGCGAGCTTGTCCATCAAGCGCCCGAAAACCATGCGCATCGCGGGTGCCACGCCCAGCGAATCCGCGGAAAAGGCGGCGCTCACCCCCATATCACGCAAGCCGTTGGCGATTTTGGCGGCCGCCAGATGATCCTCGGCGGCCATCACGCTTTCCAATTCGGCACGCCCTCGCAGGCCGATGACTTCCTCCAATGCGGTCGTGGCCACATCCCGGAGTTGGGCCAAAGGCACCGGAAATTGTGTCGATGGAGCGACGGTTGGTGCCTTGCGTTCCCAATCGACATGGTAAACCAAATCGCGGCTGCCACCGGACGCGCCGGGGCGGCGGGCGGCGCTCATGCTGATGGCACGGAACCCGTCCACCAACACACACGGGTGACCGGCTTCGTCGTAGAGGCTGATCCGGCCTTCGATCAATTCATCGTTGAAATGCAGTACCTTGGCGCGGACTTGAGTCGATGCCCCCGGTGTGCGCAGGAACAAAATCCTCGCGAAGCGCACCGGCAGTTTCATTTTAGCCTTCCGGTCCTCGACCGTCTTGGCCCCCGCGGAAAACACTTGCAGCGCACCGTCCAGCAGGACCGGATGCAGCGCGTATTCCACCGCGCGGGCGGCGATCGATTCCGACAAGGCAACCCGACCAGCGGATTTTCCTCCCCCGGCCGCCAGTTCGCGAATCGGCTTGAACTCGTCGCCGTAACGCAGACCGAGATCACTCATGTGGCCGTAGAATGCTCCCACGCCTTCCGCTTCCAAATCGCCATCAACTGCTCCGAGAACGGAATTTCCGAACGAGGATTCGGTGCGCTCGCTGCGCATCGAGCCGACGACATGCACCGACCAAGTGGCGGTTTGTTCAAAGCGACTCTGGATGGTGAAGGTGCGCTCGGCGGGCTCGTAGGTGAGCTCGAGGGTCAGGGCCGACGCCGGTTCCGGAAGAATCAGCGGGCGGCGGATCTCGAAATCTTCCAGCGCGAAGGGACGGCCTTCGAACAACTGCACGCCGGCTTCAAGCGCCATTTCCACAAAGGCGGCGGCCGGAAAAATGAGGTGCGTGTCCACCTTGTGATCCTTGAGAAACGCCATGTGGCGGTTGTCGAGGCGGGTCGTCCACGTGGGTGTGGCACGCGGTTGGCGGGCATCGAGCAGGCCTTTGCCACCGGGGCCAAGGCGCGCGTCGCGCAGCTCGCTGCATTCGTGCCACCAACGGCTCTTGTCCCACGGATACGCGGGCAGCGTGAGCCACTCGCGGGATGGCGTCAGCCCCGTGAAATCGAGCACCACGCCCCCGCGGTGGAGGTCGAGCGCGGCCTCCAGAAAGCACTCATGCTCGCGCTCGCGGCGGGCCGATGCGGTCACCTGAGTCTTGAGGCCGCGGGCGCTGAGGCATTCCTGGATCGACATGGAAAGTGCCGGGTGCGAGCTGATTTCCAACCAGATATCCACGCCGAAGTCGGCCATGGCATCGACGGCTTTGACAAATTGGACGGATTGGCGGATGCCGCGCCCCCAATGGGCGGCGACGCAGTCGCTGCCCGCGCAGCGTGCCCCCGTCACCGTGCTGAAAAACGGTAGCGTTTCCGCCTGCGGCGCGATGTCGGGCAGGTTCTTGACTAAATTATCCGCTGCGGGTTGCATCATCGCGTGGTGATACGGATGGGGCACCTTCACGAAGCGGGCGAAGATGTTTTGCGGTTCCAACTCGGCTTGGATGGCTTCCAGCGAGGCGGCCACACCGGCCAAGGTGAGTGAGCGGGGGCCATTGAAGGCTGCAATGCTTACCGTCCGGTCGTGGCGGGCGATGACTTCCAAGGCCTCTTCTTCCGACAGGCTCACGGCCAGCATGGTCCCCTCACCCCGGGCGCACTCATGCATCATGCGGGCCCGCAACACGATGATGCGGGCACCTTCCTCCAAGCTGAGAATCCCGGCGACGCAGGCGGCCGCGACTTCGCCCACGCTGTGGCCGACGACGGCGGACGGCTCCACGCCCAAGGATTTCCAGAGTGCCACGAGCGCGAGCTGCATGGCGAAAATCGCGGGTTGGGCGATCTCGGTTTCCTGCATGCGGGAAACCGCCTCGTCGCGGGCGAGTTCATCTAACAGGGAAAATTGAGCGTAAGGACGCATTGCCTCGGCACAGGCTTTCATCACTTCCCGGAAAACCGGCTCGTGGCGCATCAACTGGCGGCCCATGCCCCACCACTGCGGGCCTTGGCCGCTCATGACAAAACCGATGCGCGGGGCGAATTCCGGGCGCGGCGTGAACGACGTGCGCGCCTTGGTCACCGGATGGCCAGTGGCAAATTCCTGAAACTCTTCGATCACCTCGGCGGGCGAATGGGCGGCCAGCGTCAAGCGGTGGGCGTGATGATTCCGGCGCGCGCCGAGCATGTAGGTCAGCTTTGGCAGGACGAGTGATGCTCCATTGACCAATTCATGCGCCCCGAGCCATTCCGCCAAACGTCCGGCGGTGGCTTTGAGCGCGGCCTCGGAACGTGCGGAAACAACCAGTGGCCATGACCGTTCCGCGCAGACAGGCCCATGAACATGCGGCACCTGCGACGGTGGTTCCGCAAGGATGACGTGCGCATTGGCCCCGCCAAAGCCGAAGGAGTTCACCCCGGCCATGCGCCGTTTGCCATTGTCCGGAAAGGCTTCCAAGGTCGTCGGAATGCGCAGTTTCAAGCCCACCATGTCGATGTGGGTGCTGGGATTCTCGAAGTGCAAGCTCGGCGGAATCTGGCCGTGCTTGAGCACGAGCATGCCCTTGATGAGGCCGACCACGCCAGCCGCCGTTTCCAAATGGCCGAGGTTGGTTTTCACCGAGCCCATTAGCAGCGGCGCGTCCGCCGACCGCTCGCCGCAGAGTGCATTCGCCAGTGCGGTGGCCTCGATGGGATCACCCACCGCCGTGCCGGTGCCGTGGGCCTCGACGAAACCAATATCTATCGGATGGATGCCTGCGTCGGCACAGGCGTTGCGCACCAGTTGGGCTTGGGCGGCAGGGCATGGAAGGGAAATTCCGTTGGTATGACCGTCCTGGTTGAGGGCGGACCCGAGGATCACGCCTTGGATCGGATCCCCATCCGCGATGGCCTGCGACAGCGGTTTCAGCAGGACAATGCCGGCCCCTTCGCCCCGGACGAAACCATTGGCCTCAGCCGAGAAGGCCTTGCACTTGCCGTCCGGCGAGAGCATCCCCGCCTGGGAAAAGCCGATAAACCCGTCGGGCGTGATGATGACCGTCACCCCGCCGGCCAGCGCCATCTTGCACCGCCCGGCCCGGAGCGACTCGCAGGCGAGATGCACGGCAGTCAGCGCGGACGAACACGCGGTATCCATCGAGAGGCTCGGGCCGCTGAGATTGAAACAATAGGAAATCCGGTTGGCCCCGATGCTGTGGGCGCTGCCCGTTGGCGAGTGGGCGCTGATGCCCTTGCGATCCGTGCTGCCGGTTTGGATGTTTTGGTAATCATTATGGGAAACGCCCATGAACACTCCCATATCCGTCCCACCTTCAAAGTCGAGAACCTGTCCGGCATCCTCGATCGCCTCCCACGCCGTCTCTAGCAAGAGTCGCTGCTGGGGGTCAATATAGGGTGCCTCACGCGGGGAAATTCCGAAAAACTGGGGGTCAAATTGGTCGATTTCGGCAAGAAATCCGCCACGTTTGGCTATGGATTTGCCAGCAATACCTGTTTCCGCGTCGTAGAATCGCTCCACATTCCAGCGGTCGGCGGGCACTTCGGATACGGCGTCGCGTCCTTCGGCGAGAAGTTTCCAGAATGATTCGGTGTCATTGACTCCACCGGGGAACCGGCAGCCGATGCCGATGATAGCGATACCTTCTTTTGGCATATTGTAATTGGAGTTGCTCTGCTGGACTGGCGTATTGTCGGATAATGCGCGCCGTGGCAAGCTAAACTTCCGCGTCGCAGAAGCTTTTCAAGCGAAAGCGCCACTCCCCTACCGCCGGATTCAGGCGGATTTCCGCTCACGCCCCAGCGTCTCCGGGGTGGGGCAAGCGCTCAGTTCAGGACCTTCATCGTTTCTTGTCCCCGACGCTTGGTCTCGGGATCGTCTTTGCCCGTGCTCGGCAGGGCGAGTCCTTTTTCGATGAACTTCCTGGCCACCTCCTTGTTGCCCATCGCCGCATAGGTGATGCCCAGATCCACGTAGTAAACGGAGCGGTTGGATTTGAGGCTGATCGCCTTGCGGAAACACTTGACCGCATCGTCATTGGTGGCCTTGGGCAGGTCACCGTAGGCCATTTCGGCGAGTTTGCGCTTCAAGCCACCCATATCGGCGACCCGTTGGTGCCAGCGCCCGAGGATATACCACGCCAAGTCATTATCGGAATCCAGAATAATTGCCCGGTCCGCACAGGTCTTTACCTGCCGCAAGGCATTGATTTTTTCCCGGTTGCCTTGGAGTTCGATCGATTTGGCGTTGCAGATGGCGATCGATAGCTGCGCCTCTGAATCCTTGGGCGCAAGGGTCACCGCCCGCTCCGCATAGTTGAGCGCCAAACCGGAGAAGCGGATCTTCTCATTCACATTCGAGGTGTCCGCCATCTGATGCCGGTATTGGCGGGCGATGCGCAGCAGGATGCCCGCATTCTTCGGCTCCAATTTTTCCGCAGGCAGGTAGAATTTGAGCGCTTCGGACGGATTGAGTTTCAAGTCCTGAACGTCGCCTTGCTTGACCAAATTATCGGCAGGCGCGCCGAAACCGGGGCCGCACGAGAGAATGAAGGAGAGCGCGAGGATGGATTTTTTGAAGGCGATGGGGGTTTTCATAACAACGAGGCGGTCTGCGGACTTCGGCCCAATGGAGGCCCGGATACGATTTGGCGTCAGAGTTGGTGACCCCGTAGGTGAGGATGGACGGCAAGTCAAGCAAAGAATCCGGAAAAACCCGCAGACTTGACAATTGAGTTAAGAATTGAATTGCTGGCGGTCGAATTTAGGGTTTCCGTTGTCACACACCGCCCTCGGAACCGCATCCGCCATGCCTCACCCCGCCGCTCAAGCCGGCCGCCGGAATTGTCCGGTCCCAAGCCATGAGTCACATCCTCCTTCTTCCATTTGGCACATCAGGTAGCATTTTCCCATTCATGTGGCTGGGTCGCAAGCTGTTAGAACGTGGGCATCGGGTCTCGATGATCGCCTCCTCCGTCTATCAATCGACCGCGGAGGCCGTGGGCATCGGGTTCTTTGCGCCCGCGCCCGATGTGCTGCCGCTGATGCTTGCCGACGCGGATTTGTGGCGGCCAGGCAAATTCAAGCGGGTGGCATTCACCTACGCCGGTTGTGCCACTGCGCCCTGTGCTGCGGCCGTCGACCGGGTCGTTTGTGAGATTGGCAAACCCGACCTGATGCTGGCGCCGATGATCTCGTTTGGTGCCAGAATCGCCCGTGAGAAGCACGGGATTCCCTTGCTTACGGTGCATTTCTATCCGGCAGCGATGATGAGCGCCGATGATGTCCCGCTGGTGCTGCCTGGATTCAAGTTCTTGCGCATGCTGCCGCTGGCGCTGCGCAAGTTCATCCTTGGGCTGCCGAGTCCTTATGACCGTTATGCCATTCCCGCGGTGGCCGAGGCCTGCGCCATCCATGGCGTGAAGCCGCCAACCCGCCTGTGGAAGCCATGGCATCATTCACCGGACGGTGTGCTGGCGCTTTTCCCAAGCTGGTTTGGCAGCACCGAGCGGGATCATCCGGACAATACCTTGCAATGGGATTTCCCGTTAGAGGACATGGCGCAACAGCGCGGCATGGAGCCCGCTCTTGAGCGCTTTCTCACGGCGGGCGGGCGCCCCATTCTCTTCACCGCAGGCACCGGCCAGTATCATGCCGCCGCATTTTTCGCAATTGCCGCCCGGGTGGTGGCCACGCTGGGATGCCGGGCGGTTTTTCTAACCGCCAAAACCGAGCAGGTGCCCGAGAACCTTCCTGCCTCCATCTTTGTATCAGCCTATGCACCCTTCAGTCTGTTGCTGCCCCGGGCAGCGGTCATGGTGCATCACGGCGGGATCGGCACCGTGGCCCAATGTTTGGCCGCAGGCATCCCCCAACTCGTCGTGCACATGTCATTGGATCAACCCGACAATGCCGCCCGCGTCGAGAGACTCGGGGTGGGCTTGAGCATCGGCATCGGGCGGCTCACCGCGAAGCGCTTGCTGCCACTTCTAAAACGTTGCCTCCAGGATGAGTCCATCAAGGCGCAGGCAATTGAGCGGGCGCAGCACATGCGCCAACGCCCGCCGGTGGCCGATTTGTTAGATTGGATGGAGCTGAGCATGCGTGCCGTGTGTCCCGAGTGACGGAGCCAAATGGGAAGCCGCCACACAGGAGTTGCCGGGAGCGCTCACTGTGGCAGGCGGGCGTAGAGGGTTTCCATTTCGGCGACGAGGCGGTCGAAGCGTTGGATGGCGGCTTAGATGGGTGCGGGTTGGGACATGTCCACGCCGGCATCGCGGAGGATGTCGAGGGGGAACTTGCTGCCGCCGGCGCGCAGCATGGTTAGATAGCGGTCGGCCGCGGGTTTGCCGCCGCGGGTGACGGCCTCGGCCAGTGCCGAGGCGGCGACCATGCCGGTGACGTATTGGAAGACATAGAAGGGACGGTAGAAATGCGGGATGGCGGCCCAGGACACGGCGACCGTGTCATCCGCCTTGACCACCCCCTGGTCGCAGCCCATGTAGAGGCGGTAGGATTTCTCAAAGGTGGCCTTGAGCCACTCGGCGGTGAGCGGTTGGCCGCTCTCCACTTGTTCATGCATGGCCAGCTCGAAGTCTGCATACAACGTCTGCGCATAGATGGTGCCGCGCATGCGTTCGAGGAAGTTCTCTAACATCCGGAGTTTGACCCGGTCGTCGGTGGCGGCGTTGAGGGCTTCGGTGAAGAGCAGGTTCTCATTGAAGGTGGAGGCGATCTCCGCGATGAATGTGGTGTAGCCGGCGGTGGAAAACGGTTGGGCGGCATTGGAGAGCGCCGAGTGCATCGAGTGACCAAGCTCGTGGGCGAGGGTGGACATGTCGTCATAACGTCCGCTGTAATTCATCTTGATGAACGGATGCATGCCATAGACGCCCATGCTGTAACCGCCGCTCTGCTTGCCTTTGTTTGGATAGAGGTCGATCCAGTGCCCGTCGAACGCGCGTTGCAGGCCGCCGGTGTAGGCCTCGCCCAGCGGGGCCATGGCGGCAAGGATGTGGCGTTGGCTTTCCTCGTAGGTATAAACCTGGGTGACGCTGGGAACGGCGGGAGCCGGCAAGTCATAGTAATTGAGTTCGGGCAGGCCGAGCATGCGTTGTTTGAGTTTGAAGAGGCGGTGAAGCGGGGCAAGGTTGGCGCGCACGGTGGTGATGACATTGCGGTAAACCTCCGGGCTGATGTTGTTGTCAAAGAGGGTGGCCTCAAGGCAGCCCGGGTAGTGATAGATCCGCGACACCGCCACTTGTTTCTTCATCTCCCCGTCTAACAGAGCGGCAAAGGTGTTGGCGTATTTACCGAGGTTTTTCCAATACGCCTCCACCACAGTCTTGCGATCGCCAGCATTCTTGCTGATGCGGTATTTGAGATAGTTGTTTTCGTTGAGCAACACCTTGGAGCCGTCGGCC
>JBAXPF010000005.1:0-35738 GCA_037132955.1 Verrucomicrobiota bacterium
GGCCGCTGGTGGGGCGGCGGGCTTGGTGCCGCCTTTCCGGTCCCGCCACGCCCGCATCCGCACGGTGTCTGCCAGTCGGCTGGGTTTCTTTCTCATGGCATCTGGTTGGACGGCGGCGCGGGCGCGCAATTCATTCGAAATCGTGTGAATCCGCGGACTTCGATCAGCGGACTTCGACTTGACCCAGGCGGGGACCAAACCGAGCGCCCGGAAGAGAAGCATTCAGGTTGCGTCGGGAATTGCGGAGTTCCGGGCGGTTTGAAAATCGGGCTTGTCGGGAAAGCCTGCGCATGTATGTTCAGGAATCCTGAACATGCGTGCGCCAGTGATCGATTCCAGTTCTGACCGGCTCTTCGCCATCGCGGAGAGCCAAGACGGGTATTTCACCATGGCGCAAGCGATGGAGGCCGGATTCGCTCGCAGCACCCATAGCTATCATGTGAAGGCGGGTAACTGGACGCGTGAGCATCGGGGCATCTACCGACTGAAGCGCTTCCCCGTCTCGGCAATGGGTCACCTCGCGCTGTGGTCGCTGTGGTCGCGGGATCGTCACGGGCACATTCAGGGGGTTTATTCGCACACCACCGCGCTGGCCCTTCTCGATCTGTCCGATGCCAACCCGGCGAAGCTCCACATGACAGTGCCACCGGGGTTCCGCCGCAACAGTGATATTCCGTCGGGGCTGGTACTTCACATGGCACGGCTCGAACCGCACGAGATGGTGCGCGAGCGCACCTACACCGTTACCACGCCGATGCGGGCAATCCTTGACTCGGCGAAATCCGGGGACGCCGATCCGGGGATGCTGCGCCAGGCATTCGACGGGGGCAAGCGCCGGGGACTGATCACCCGGACGGAAATCAAACACGCGAAGTCGCGACCTGACCTGTCGTCATGGATGATTGGGATTTTGGGAGACGCATGATTCCATGAACACCTATTCCACCGCCTCGGCATTCCGCAGAGCCCTCGAAGATCGTTTGGCAGCGGCGTCAAAAGCGGAGGGCATCGACCTTCAGCGTATGCGGCGGCAGGTGGCGTTTGACCGATTGCTGGTGCGCTTGTTTGCCGAGGGAAGTCCACCATGGAGGTTGAAGGGCGGCTATGCGCTCGAACTGAAACTGAGGGTGGCGCGCACGACGCGCGATCTGGACCTGGGGCTGGCATCGGAGCCACTCCATCCGGTGTCCCTTCTCGGGGCCTTGCAAACGGCTGCCGCGAGGAACGCGGGAGACTTCTTTGGGTTCGTGATCGGCGAACCGATCATGGACCTTGAAGGGGCCCCTTACGGCGGTGCGCGCCACCCGGTGGAAGCAAGCCTGGACGGGAGGCAATTCGTCCGGTTCCACTTGGATCTTGGCTTGGGTGACATGCAAAGGGAGCCCTGCGAGTGGATCGAACCGCGCGACTGGCTAAGCTTTGCGGGGATTGAGGCGGGGCGCTTTCCATCCATCTCGCGCGAGGAACATTTCGCCCAGAAATTGCATGCCTACACGCTTCCACGAAGCGACAGGATGAACACCCGCGTGAAGGATCTGGTGGATCTCGTATTGCTCATCAATTCCGCAGCTCTTGAGCCGGCGCGACTCAAACGGGACATTGAGGACACCTTCGGCCGCAGGAAGACCCATCCGGTTCCTGCAGAGTTGCTAGCACCGCCGGCGTTTTGGAAACCCGTCTTCGCGCGACTTGCGGACGAGTGCGGGCTCGACGGTGACATCGAGGCACAGTTTTTGAAGGTCCAGCAGTTTTGCAGAGCGGTCCAATGAGGGTTGCTTTCTCGCTCATGACACAACGTTAGACGCTGCGCCGTGACAATTGATACAAGTCGGAGCCAGGCGGATTGGCCCATTTGCTCCTTGCTCCAGACGAGGCGGGTGACTAGAACTGCTGCAGATGGAACGAACCGCCACACCTCCGGCTCCTTTGGATGGCATGACAACGCCCCGACCGTCGTACCCTGTGTTTGCGTCGCAACCGCCCCGGCCGCGACGACAGCAGGGCGGACCTCGCAGGGGACGGGCGACAAGCAGGGAGGGTGGCGCAATGCAGGCGGGCGGGGAGTCTGCGCCGATAAACCGCCACCTGTCGTTACTACACTTTTACGGGTATCGTTACTATGACCCGCTAACAGGCCGCTGGCCATCCAAGGATCCGATTGAAGAGGAAGGCGGAGTGAACCTGTATGGGTTTGTGGGGAATGACGGGATAAATGAGGTGGATTCTGTCGGCTTGAGGATACTTAGTAATAAACTCGAATGGGATCTTCAACTGCCTCCCGACAAAAATGGCAAGAGGAAGCTCAAAAAAGTGGAAACACATGTCGCCTTCGAGGTGTCTCCTGTCGACGCTGAAAGATGCACTGTTGACGTAAGAATCCCCGTTCATTTCATCTCGGGGAATAACCGGTATGGTTTAACACCTGTAAGCGTTAACGAGAATGTGAAAGAACCCGCAGACATGCTTGCGAAACTTGTAATTAGGATCAACGCCGAAATCGCGAAGAAATGGAATCGCGACGATTTCAGGATGTGCTGTGATGGATGCCCCAAGTGCAATGACGGAATAAAGCTCAATATTTTCATCGAGCGTGATGCCCAAGGGTCCGCTGTTGCGCTTTACAATCAGGACGTGAAAAAGTCCGACGAGGGCAGCTGGAACATCAACGACAAATGGCTACCTGCACTGCCACATGAAGTTGGCCATTTATTAGGACGTCCTGACGAATATAACGGTCCGATCCGTGACCGAAGGAAGGGAACTGGCCCAAACAATCCATTTGTGGAGGACACCAACAAAGACAACATTATGTTTGATGAGACCGGCCTGCCCAAGTCGAGGCATTTTTCTGAGATTCCGTTGAATTCAAAAAACGCCAACTGCCGGATCGTTAGAAAGGGTGAGAAATGCAAGTAATTCATCTATTATCGTTGCTGCTTATGGCCTTGACTGCAATGTGCAAAGCTGAGAGGTGGAATGGCCTGACCCTGGATCCAGGGCGAATAATCCGTGAAGACTTAGACTTCGCAAAATTCGGTCTAATCGTTCATGTCGCAAATACGACTAAGAAGCCTGTGCTCATTCCCTCTGTCGCACTATATAATCCGAGTAGGGATATAACAATATTCGATTCATTTGGAAAGGAGATTGATGACAAGGTATCAGGAGGTTTGAGTCCTAGCGGTGACACCAAAGATGCCGTGCGTGGAATCGTTGTTAATCCCGGGACATGGGTCTTCGTAGTCATTCCCTTGTCTGGAATCCGCGTTTTTGACCAAGCGATTCCCGGAGAATACAAGGGCGGAACACATAGGGAGTTTGGCGACATAATTCCGGGTTTCGTCATTGAGCGCGATGGCACGGTCAGAATGACCAGCAAAGAGGAGGATCATAATTTGCACAAAAAATCGGATAAGCAGAGGCAGTAAAGTCTGCGTGTTGCGGCAGCACTGTCCCCGTCCTCGCTGCAAGTTCAATGAACCCGCGAGCAAACCAATAGCAGCAACCATGCCGCCATATCGAAAGCGCTCAATCGGCGGTCACTAGCCACACGGGGCCATAGAGCATACATAGCCGCGTATGCAATCCACATCATCCACCACATCCGAGCCCGCCCCCTCCGACTCCTCCATCATCCGCGCCGGCAGCGACGGCCGGTTGCGCATCTCCCCAGCCCAGCGTCAGGAACTGTTGGACGCCGTCGGCCAAGTCCGAGCTAAAAAATGAGCCAGCGATTACCTATCCTATCCCCTCCCGCCAATCCACCATGGGACTGACGGGAGGGCTTGATGGGTCACGCGGCGATGGCCGGGACCGCGGCTTGTGCTGCTTGCTCAGCCCCTGGCATCCACCAGAAACTCGTGCGGGATCACCTGCCGGTAATTCGGGTAATTACCTCTGGCTGTGCCTTGCCGAAGGGGGTTGTGATTCATGGGGATGAAGAAGAAGCCGGCTTGACGAGGGCGACAACCAAGTGGGAAATAAATATCCCACTCGGCCGGGGTGCTTAGGGGTTGGTGCGCATGCCGGGTCATAGCTAACAAAAAGAAGTCACCGTCGTCTGCACCCCTCCGCATCCTCCCCGGCACTCCAACATCATGCGGAGCACCGGGGAGGAAACCATCAGCACGGAACGGGCATAGCTGTCTCCCGCCCGGCGCTGGCATGGCAAAGGCAAAGGTGCCGTTCGCGTGACTGGCGCAGGTCGCTTTCCCAACCCGGCCGCTTGCCATCAAGGAGACGGCGGATGACATCCAGGCCGAAGAACTCAATCAAGTCCGCAGCAATCCGACGCTTGAGCTTTGCTGCGGCACTGTCACCAATACCAAAGAGCTTGCCGGCCTCGCGCATTGTTCCACCTTCCACCAGCACCAAGATCGCCAGCCGGTGACGCGGAGGGTGGGCAGCGAGGAACGATTGCCAGTCGAGGTTGCGGGCGGCTTCCTCGGCAGGGTCCGACTCCCGGTCATTACCGCCAAACGGCGAGATCACATCGTGCAACGTGCCGGGTTCGCCAATCTCAAACTCAATTTCATCGTCCAGCGATTCCTGACGCGCTTTGCCATCAATCTGACAGCCGGGGCTCATGACGTCGCAACGACCGCTGTAGTAGCTGCGGCGTCCGCTGCGGGCGGCTCTGGCGGCGTAATACGCGATGTTGCCACCGCTGAACTTCTGTCCGGCTTTTTCAGCACTGTCCATCATCCGGGCCGCCACCAGCGTGGCGTCCGCAATAATCTCCTCATCGTCTTCACAGCCGATCTTGGGAATCGACCGCACTGCACTTCGCAGGCGGGGAATGACTTCCCCGACCAACATTTCATCCATCATAGGGCTCATCTTCGTGGTTTCCTTTCGGTTCGTTGTTGAAAGGCGACCGGGCACAAGACGGCCCCACCCGGGACCGGCCGAAGTGGCGGTCGCCAGAGTGGGTTCCGGACAACCGCCATCGGCGGGCCGGGGAGAATGGGGAATGAAAAAGCCCGCCGCGATCACGAGGACCGGGCGGGCGCTGATTGGGGTTGGTACCGCAGGAGTCCTGTGATTTCCGCCACCACGATCATTTCAAGAACGGGGCGCGGACTAACGGCTTCTCCGGGGTGGATTGGGTTGCCAGCCTGGATCGCGGTTCCAACGGCGGCGACGGCGCTGGCGGTTCCATACGGGCTGCTCTTGTTGGAGCGGTTGCTGGATTGGCTGCGGACGCGTGACCGTCCTCAGGTCAATCACCCGGCCGACACGCGGGGCCTGATAGTCATTCCACTGCGGACGGGGCTGTTGGATGATGCCACTGACCTGGTTGGTCTGGATAGTCCGGTCGACCGGCAGCACGGATTCTGCGTTTCGGGCCCGCCGGACCCACAGGAGTCTGACCACCACGCCGCCAGTCAGCCCAAGAATGACAACCCAGCTCACTGTGTGCAGCAGGGTGTCACGCCCGGCCAATCTCTTGCGCTCAATTTCGACCCTCCGCGCCACCTCGCGCTCTATACGGGCATCCTCGGCGGCCCTGGCCGCCCTGGCATCCCGTTCATTATCGTGGCAGGTGACCAACAGGAGCACTGCGGCAATCACGATTATCCAGTGCATCTGGTTCGCCTCCCTTCCGTTAGTTTCTGGCTGGGACGCTTTGATAAATTTGAAATCAGGTTGATGTTCATTTTGTTAGGATTGGTTATTGGTTTGGTTCTGTGTTCTTGAGCATTGAAACAAAAAGCCCGGCGTGGTGCCGGGCCTTGAGTTTCGGTGAGTGTGCTGACGGTCGGAGCTCAAACGCCGATTCGGAGTTGGTGGAAGAGCCAGTCAACCAGATGTCCGAGATCTAACCGGTGGGAGTTCCCATAGATTATGGCAGATAGAGCTGATATTTGCACCAGTGGCACCTCAGTGGAGCATGGACCCAGCATGCAATGACATACAAAGGCCGAAGGAAGAAATTAGGAGGTGCTTGCCAGCACAGGGGACGCTATGGCAGTGTTCGCCCAAGGATTTTTTCCAATCACAGGCGGCTTGGATCAAATAGGTGATCAAAACCGGAACAAAGGGGGACCAAGCGGTGTGCCCGTGCCGAGGAGCTTTTTCCGCGAGACGGATCAAATGCCTGATCAAAGTATCTGCTTGGTATCGGATCAATATTTCAATTAGAAATCTACCCTAGCCGCGAGTCGATCTGGTCATCAGCCGCGGCGCACGCCACAAAAAGTGGCAAAGAAGTGGCAAAGATCCAAATTCCTAGCAGATTTCGACACCCGATTTTAAGTCATAACTCGTTGAAATAGAACTGGTAGCAGAGGGCGGATTTGAACCGCCGACCAAAGGCTTATGAGTCCTCTGCTCTACCACTGAGCTACTCTGCCAAGTTCTGCCGGGGCGGCTGGCCGCACGAGCGAAGGGACGGAGTAGCGTTTAGGCGCGGGCTTGTCCACCGCAAATTCGCAAAATCCGGCGGGTTGGGTTCCGGGGCGGCGGGATATTTGAGAGGATTTTACTTTTCCAGGGGCGGCGACGCAGACAGCATCGGGCGTGACTTTGGACAAACCCATTCTGGTGAGCAACGATCCGTGGCTGGAGCCCTATGAGGGGGACATCGTGCGGCGCAGCGAGCGCTTCCACAAGGCCATGGCGGCGATCGGGGCGGGACCCAATGGCCTTGCCGCCTATGCCAGCGGGCACAAGATCATGGGGATTCATTGCAACCCGAAGGCCGGGTTCTGGAGTATTCGCGAGTGGGCCCCGGCGGCACGCGCGGTGTCACTGATCGGGGATTGCAATGGTTGGAACCGGGAGCGCCACCCGCTCACCCCGGCGGGCAACGGGATTTGGCAGTTGCAAGTTCCGGCGGCGACGCTCGACCACGGGCAACGGGTGAAGCTCCACATCGTGGGTGCCGATGGCTCGTGCCGGGACCGCATCCCGGCCTGCATCCGGCGCGCCGTGCAAGACCCACACAGCCAGGATTTTTCGGGGCAGGTCTGGCACCCACCGCAGCCCTACCAATGGCAGCACACGTTGGATCCAAGCACGGTCACCAGCCCGCTGATCTATGAGGCACACGTCGGCATGGCCGGCGAGGAACCGCGGGTTCACAGCTATCGCGAATTTGCGGACCACATCCTGCCGCGCATTGCCCGCGCCGGCTACAACACAGTGCAACTCATGGCCGTGCAGGAGCATCCGTATTACGGCTCGTTCGGCTATCATGTCTCGTCGTTCTTCGCACCGTGCTCGCGCTTTGGCACGCCGGAGGATTTGAAATACCTCGTCGATACCGCCCATGGTCTGGGGCTGGCCATGTTGTTGGATGTGGTCCACTCGCATGCGGTGAAAAACCTGGCCGAGGGGCTCAATGATTTCGATGGCTCGGGAAACCAGTATTTCCATCCCGGCCCGCGCGGCGAGCATCCGGCATGGGATTCCAAATGTTTCGACTACGGCCGCGCGGAAGTCCGCCAGTTTCTGTTGTCCAACCTGCGTTACTGGCTGGAGGAGTTCCGCTTTGATGGCTTCCGTTTTGATGGCGTCACCTCGATGCTCTATCATTCGCATGGCAACAAGGCGTTCGGCAGTTATGCCGACTATTTCGACGCGGATGCCGATGAGGATGCCATTCTCTATCTGCAACTGGCGACCCGCCTGGTGGCCTCTATCAAGCCCGGCGCGTTGATTATTGCCGAAGACATGTCCGGCATGCCGGGCCTGTGCCGACCGCACGCGGAAGGCGGCCTCGGCTTCACCCATCGCCTCGGCATGGGCATCCCGGATTATTGGATCAAACTGCTCAAGCACAGCCGCGACGAGGATTGGAATCTGGGAGATCTCTGGAGCATGCTGGCCAACCGCCGCGCAGGCGAGGCCACCATCGCCTACGCGGAAAGCCACGACCAGGCATTGGTCGGCGACAAGACCCTCGCCTTCTGGCTGATGGACAAGGACATGTATTGGCACATGGGCAAGGATGACCCGAACCCGATCATCGAACGCGGCATTGCGTTGCACAAACTCATCCGACTGGCCACGCTGATGCTTGGCGGCGAGGGCTGGCTCAACTTCATGGGCAATGAATTCGGCCACCCGGAGTGGCTCGATTTCCCGCGCGAAGGCAATGACTGGTCCTATCATTACTGCCGCCGCCAGTGGTCGCTGGTGGATCAGCCGGATCTCAAATACGCGTGGCTGGCCGCATTTGACCGCAGCCTCATGGCTTTGGCCCGCGAACACCAAATCCTAGCCGCGGCACCGGCTCGCTTGTTAGCCATCGACGTCGAGCAAAAAATCCTGATTGCGGAACGGGCGAATCTGGTGGTGGTGCTCAATTTTTCCGCCAGTCAATCGGCATTCGGCCACCCGCTGGAAGTCTCCGGCAAGGAGGTCCGCACGCTGGTGATGGACACGGATGCGGTAACCTTCGGCGGCCACGGCCGGATCGATCCGGCGTGTGATTATCCGGTCACCGACGACGGCATCATGAGTGTGTATGCGCCATCGCGCACCGGGCTGGTCTTCGCCAAGAAACCCCTCTGATACGCGAGTGAAAGAATACTTCCTCAAACGCCTGCTGCTGATTGTGCCAACCTTGCTTGGCATCACGCTGCTGGTCTTCACCATCACCCGCTTCGTGCCCGGCGGCCCCGGCGAGCGCATGCTGCAACAAGCGGCACGCGGCGCGGATCAGGGCGGCAAACGCTCGTCGTCACCGCAAACCCAAGGCGGCATGAGCGAAGAACAACTCGAGGAAGTGGAAGAACAGTTCGGCCTCGACAAGCCCGTCCTCACAGGATACGCGCAGTGGCTGGGCATCCTCCCCAAGGAAACCCGTATCTCCAAGGGCGAGTTCGGCGGCGCTGACGACGACGCCATCGGCGGCGGCATCGACCCGGACAGCACCGCCGTCATCGTGCTGCGCGGCGACGGCCGGAGGATCCATGTGAAACGCCAGGGCGAGCAGGTGGTCTCGGCCGTCTTCGCAGAATCCGGGCAAGCGGGGTCCGGGCAACCGATCACCAACGACGGCTGGAAAATCCGCTATGAATCGGCAAAGGACCGCCAAGCCAGATACCGCCACCGCAATTCCAGCAGCGACGAGGCCCCGTCCTATGCGCCGCGCGCGCTGGCCTATCAAACCCGCTTTGCCGGATTGCTGCAAGGCAACCTTGGTCGCTCCACATCCTACAACGAACCGGTGGACCAGATGATCCTGGCCCGCATGCCCATTGCGGTCTATTTCGGGCTGCTCACCGCGATTCTAACTTACGCGGTGTGCCTGCCGCTGGGGGTGCTCAAGGCCTTGAAGCACCGGACTTTCATCGACAGCGCGAGTTCGGTGTTGATTTTCCTCGGCTATTCCATTCCCGGGTTTGCGCTGGGCGCGATCCTGCTGGTGCACCTCGGCGCGCGGATGCATTGGTTCCCGTTGTTCGGGTTGACCAGCCCGGATTTCGACGCTCTCGACCATTGGGGCAAGCTCAAGGATCTGGCGCATCACACGGTGCTGCCGCTCACTTGTTATGCGATCGGCTCGTTCGCGATGCTGACGATGCTGACCAAGAACAACCTGATGGACAATCTGGCCGCGGACTATGTGCGCACGGCGGTGGCCAAGGGGGTGAGCTTCAGGCGAGCGGTGTTTGGCCATGCCTTCCGCAATTCAATGATCCCGGTGGCGACCAGCCTTGGCAGCCTGTTGGAGATATTCATCGGCGGCTCGCTGCTGGTGGAGACGGTGTTTGACATCCAGGGGTTCGGACTGTTGCAGTACCAGGCGCTGATCGCCCGCGACGTGCCGGTCATCATGGGCACCCTGGTCATCGAGGCGTTTTTAATGTTGTTAGGACATGTGGTTTCAGACATCATCGTGGCGATGGTGGACCCGCGGATCAAATTTGAATAAACATGCGCAGCATCGGACTCCTTCTAACGGCGCTCGGCGCACTGGCCGCCACCGGCGAATCCCTGGGCCTCGCCTTGCCGACGGCCCGCTGGTTTTTTGCCACCAGCCGCGATGTGCCATGGCTCAACTGGCAGTGGCATGGAGGGATGGTTTTTCCGTGGTTTGGCTGGCTCAGCGCCACGCTGCTGGTGGTGGCGGGCGTGCTGATGGTGGCACGCTCGTGGTCGGGCGGACCGCGCAATCCGGTGACCGAGCAACGCCTCGTCCGGTTCCGTGCGATCCATCGCGGCTATGTCTCACTCCTCATCCTGATATTGCTCGGCGGTCTCGCGGCGCTCGATCAAGTCGTCGTGGGCAAACGCGCGCTCGCCGTCAAATACGATGGCAAATGGAGCTTCCCGGCGTTCCTCTGCACTGAATTGAAAAACGCGCACTTCGGCATCACCGGCGACTTGGCCAATGCTCCGGCCGACTACCGCGAACTGAAACGCAACTTTGAAAAAAGCGGCCGCGGACGGGTGATTCTGCCGCCAATCCCCTATGACCCGACGGGTGACACGCTGCCGACACGGTCGCGTCCACTCGTCCAACAACAGGGAATCTACTACGAATCCGGCGCGTCCTCGCCGTATTCCGGGATGGTGGCCAAATACCATGACGTCCACCGATCCGTCATTCACCTCCGATATGCCATGCGCAACGGCGTGCGCTCCGGCCCCTGCGACGGCTATGATGCGGGGGGGGTGCCGGTTTATAGTGGTGACTGCCAGCATGGCGTTCTGGTCGACGACCGCTACAGCGGTGCCGGCAGCAAGGAAGCGTTTCTCGCGCTGCCAACCAGCAAGCTGCGTGCGGTGAAATTCCACCCCACGCCACCCATGCCAATGGAAGGCAACTGGCTGGGCACCACCACCCAAGGCTACGATGTGCTCGCCTATCTCTACGGCGGCCTGCAAGTCAATTTCAAGGCGGCCCTCATCTATCTTCCAATCATCTATCTCATCGGCATCTCCATCGGCATGTTGATGGGATTTTTCGGCGGCTGGTTCGACCTCATCGTCCAGCGCCTGATAGAGATTTTCTCCAACATGCCGTTTCTGTTTGTGGTGATCATTTTCTCGAGCATGGTGCCGGAGCGCTACAAGGGATTGCCGGTGATCCTGACCATCCTCATCCTGTTTGGCTGGATGGGCATGACCTTCCTGATGCGCACCGCGGCCTACCGCGACCGCGAGCGGGATTACATTGCCGCCGCGCGGGTGCTGGGGGCCGGCACGCCGCGCATCCTGTTTTTCCACCTCCTGCCTAACACGGTCGCCATCCTCGTTACGCTGGTGCCGTTCACCATGTCCGGACTCATCTTCGCGCTGACCTCACTCGATTACCTCGGCTTCGGCTTGCCGCCCGAATACGCCACCTGGGGGCGCCTGCTCAATGACGGCCTCGCCAATCTCTCCGCGCCGTGGCTGGTCACCTCCACCTTCCTGGTGCTGGTCGGCTTGTTAGTCCTCATCACCTTTGTTGGCGAAGCCGTCCGCGAGGCCATCGACCCGAAGAAATTCACCTACTACCGCTGATGCGCCGCCCCCTCGCCATCCTTGAAATCCTGCTTGCCGGCATGCTGCTGCTGACACTTGGAGCATGCCGCCATGAGGCGCAGGAAACCGGCCGCAAATTGGAGTTTGATGGCTTTATCCCGACCTACAACCGTTACATCCATGAGTGGTTGCTCAAGCAACAAGCCGCCACCCAACAGGAGACCGCAGCCATCCAGGAGAAGCTCAACGCTGCGGAGGGCGAGGCCAAGGCCCGCTTGGAGACACAGGCCGCAGGCGTCCGCCACGACCTCGAGAAATGGAGCTACCGCCTCGGCCTGGGCGACTATCTGAAACTCGGCAAGCCTGGTGACATTCCCGCCGGACTGGTGTGGCTAAATGGCATGGAGCAACCGGACATCGGCGACCCGCGCGCCAAAAAAGGCGGGACGCTGCGCCGCTTCATTCTGACATTTCCCTCGACCATCAGCCCGTTTGGCGACAACTCCAACAATGAATTCCGCGGCGAAATGTATGACTATATCGACATCCCATTGGTCAACATCCACCCGGCAACCATGGCCTTGATTCCCGGGTTGGCCATGGAATGGGCACTCTCGGCGGATGGCCGCACCACCTACTTCCGGCTCAATCCCAAGGCCACCTACTCGGATGGCGTGCCGGTCACCGCGCGGGATTTCCTGGTGGCGGTCTATCTGCGAGTCTCGGACAATGTCTTCAATCCCTATGCCAAACAATTCTTCCGCGAGGAAATCGCGCAAATCGCCATGTATGACGAGCGCACGCTTTCCATCTCGCTGCCGGAGACCAAGATTAACGCGCCGATGATTGCCGGCGGCCTGACCCCCTCCCCGCCGCATTTTTACGCGGATTACGGGCCGGATTACAACGAGCGTTACCAATGGCGCTTTCCACCGACCACCGGCGCCTATGAGGTGCTGCCCAAAGACATCCTCAAAGGCGTCTCCATCACCGAGACCCGCGTCAAAGACTGGTGGGCCAAGGACCTGAAATACTATCGTTATCGTTTCAACCCGGACAAGCTGGTCCACACAGTCGTCCGCGATGAATCCAAGGCCTTCGAGTTGTTCCGCGCCGGCGAACTCGACACGTTCTATATGCTCCGCCCGGAGTTATGGTATGAGAAATCCGAGATCGGGCCCGTTTACAACGGCTGGATCGAACGGACTTGTTTTTACAACCGCTACCCAAAGACCCCCCGCGGACTCTATCTGAACGTCCGCAAGCCGCCGCTCGACGACCGCAACGTGCGCCTCGGCATCCACTTTGCGCTCAACTGGCAGAAAGTGATCGACGTGATGTTCCGCGGCGACTACCAGCGCCTCAACGCCTTCAACGAGGGCTATGCGATTTACAGCGACCCATCGATCAAGGCCCGTCCCTACTCGATCGACGCCGCGCGGGCCGCCTTCCGCGCCGCTGGCTACACGACCGAGGGCCAGGATGGCATTCTAACCAAACAGGACGGCACCCGGCTGTCCACCGCGATTTCCTATCCGAACATGCCGCGCTATGACCGGATGTTTGCCATCCTCCGCGAGGATGCCAAGGCCTGCGGCCTGGACCTGCGCCTCGACGGAATGGAGGCCACCGTGGCCTACAAGAAGGACATGCTCAAACAATATGACATGACTTTCGGCAGTTGGGCGATCACGCCCCCCGTGCCGGATTTCTATCAGTTCCTCCACTCGGTCAACGCCCTCGATGCCAAGGGCAACCCCAAACCCCAGACCAACAATTTGTTCGTGTGGGGACGGGCGGACACCGACCGGCTGTGTGAGATTGTGCGCACCGGGCGCACGGCGGAGGAAGTCCGCGATGCCGCCTGGCAGCTCCAACATATCATTCATGACGAGGGGTTTTTCGTACCGGGCTACACGGTGGATTTCATCCGCATCGGGTCGTGGCGCTGGGTGCGCTGGCCGGATTGTGAAACCACCCGCTTCAGCCCGCCGGTGGTGCTCGACCCTCACGAAGTTTTCGTGCTCTGGATCGATGAGGACATGCGACAGGAAACCCTCGCCGCCCGCAACAGCGGCAAGTCGTTCGGCGAAGCCACCCATGTCGTGGATGCCTACCGCCTCCCGCCGCCCGACCCCGGACCGCAACCCGGCCAATCTAACAAACAATGACAGCCGACGACGCCAACATCCTTGAGGTGGACAAACTCATCACCTCGTTTGAGACCGAGGGCGGCATGCTGCGTGCGGTGGATCAGGTGTCCTTCGCGGTGCCGCGCGGCAAGACGGTGGGCATCGTGGGAGAATCCGGTTGCGGCAAGAGCGTCACCGCCATGTCGATCGTGCGTCTGCTGCCGCACCCGGCCGGTCGCATTCTTGGCGGACAGGTCCGGTTCCAAGGTCGCGATCTGCTTCGCGCCAATGATGCGGAGATGCGGGAAATCCGTGGCGGCGACATCGGCGTGATTTTCCAGGAGCCCATGGCCGCACTCAACCCGGTCCATCGCATCGGCCGCCAAGTGGCCGAGGTGTTCCGGGTGCACAAGAAAATCTCGAAGCGTGACGCCTGGGATGCGGCCACCGAGATGTTGCAGCGCGTGCGCATTCCGGCTCCGGAAAAGCGCATGATGGATTATCCCCACCATCTGTCCGGCGGCATGCGCCAACGTATCGTCATTGCGCTGGCCCTGGCGTGCAAGCCGTCGTTGGTGATTGCCGACGAACCGACCACCGCGCTGGACGTGACGGTGCAGGCGCAAATCCTCGATCTGATGCAACGCCTGCAGGCGGAAATCGGCATGTCCATCATTCTCATCACGCATGATCTGGGCGTGATCGCGGAGACGTGTGATGAAGTGGTGGTGATGTATGCCGGACGGGTGGTGGAACGCGCCCCGGCCGAGGTCCTGTTTGAACAGCCGCTCCATGCCTATACCCGCGGGTTGTTAGAGTCGATTCCCACGTTGGCCACGCCCTCCAAGTCGATCCTCAAGACCATTCCCGGCATGGTCGCGTCACTGGCCAATCACGTCCATGGCTGCCGCTTCTGCCAGCGCATGGGCCGCAGCGCGGGTGCCAGCAACGAGCGTCCGCAGTTGGAGCAAGTCGCCCCCGGCCATTGGGTGGAGAATTGTCCGCTGTGCATGGGGGGGAAACATTGAACATTGAACATCCAACATTGAATACTCATCCTCCACTCTTGGACGTGCGCGGCCTGCGGGTTTATTTCCCGGTGCGCCGCGGAATCATTGCGCGCCGTGCCGGGTTCGTTAGAGCAGTCGATGGCGTCACGCTCCACATCCAACCAGGCGAAACCCTCGGCTTGGTCGGTGAATCCGGCTGCGGCAAGTCCACCCTGGGCAAAGCCATCGTCCGCCTGCTCAAGCCGAGCTCCGGCAGCATCCACTTTGAAGCGACCGACGTCACCGGCCTGAGCCAGCGTGCACTGCGGCCGTTGCGGCGGGATTTCCAGATGATTTTCCAAGATCCGGCGGAGTCACTCGATCCGCGCATGAGCGTGCGGGCGATCATCGAGGAGCCCTTCATCATCCATAACATCGGCGACCGCCACCACCGCCGTAACCAGGTGGACATTCTGCTAGACAGGGTTGGCCTGCCGGCCGCCGCCGGTGAGCGCTATGCCTTTGAGTTTTCCGGTGGCCAGCGCCAGCGCATCGGCATTGCCCGCGCCCTGGCCCTCAAGCCAAAGCTCATTGTCTGTGACGAACCGGTCTCCGCGCTGGATGTTTCCGTGCAATCCCAGATCCTCAATCTGCTGCTGGAGTTGCAACGCGATTTCGGCTTGTCCTATCTGTTCATCGCGCACGATCTATCCGTGGTCAAACATGTCAGCGACCGGGTCGCCGTCATGTATCTCGGCAAAATCGTCGAACTCGCCGCCGCGGAAACCATCTACCGTGACCCGCGTCACGCCTACACCAAGGCGCTGCTTTCCGCCATCCCCTCCCCCGACCCCAGGGTGAAACGCGCGAAGATTTTGTTAGAAGGGGACGTGCCATCGCCGCTCGACCCACCGCCGGGCAGCGCCTTCGGCCAGCGCATGAACCACCCGCGCTATAACGAATCCATCGCCGCGGATCTGAGTCTGGGTGAGGTGGCTGCCGGCCACTGGGTTGCCGCCGACCCGTGTTGCATCTCCGACGAGGATTTGGCGGGTTTGCGGCGCGCACGCGGGATGACCTAAGAAGCCACCCATCGGGCCAATCCCGGGCTACCTTCATCCAGCAAATGTAGCCAGCCAGACACTCCGGGGGGCGCGCCGCCGCCCGCAAGGCGGTTCCGACCAAGGTCCGCACGACCCTCCGCGATGGGTATCCCGAAGCGTACGGCTTGACGCAGGGCGTCAGGTGATATTGCTTTCCCGCGGGTAACTCCATTCTTCCTGCATGACCTCATTCCAATCCATCCACTCCTGGCTGCTCGCGCTGCTGATAATCCCAGGCATCTCCGGGTCCGTCCATGCGGCAGCACCGCTCGCACCGACGGACTGCCGCGCCAAGGCAAGCAGCTTCAACGGCACCAATGTATCGATAGCCATCAACTGGACTGACAACTCGACGAATGAGACGGCGTGGCAAGTCAAATACACCATCGACAATGGTTCGACAGAATACGCCCTCAATGGTGGCAACATCAACTCTAACACCATGGGAACGACGGGCAACATTGTCGTCACCTGGTCCACAGCATCGGCCAATCATGTCTATCGCTTTAAAGTCATTGCCAACAGTGGTGTAACAACCTCAAGCGCATCGAATGTGGCCACCGTTGGCACTTACCCACTGAATCCCCCCATCAATCTCAAAATCGCGGTGGTGGATCCATTCAATGTAACGCTCAGTTGGGAAGAACAATCCTACTCTGAAGATGGATTCGTCATTGAAAGGAAGACCGGTGCCGGGGAGTGGACATGCATCGGTAATACCGCCAGCAACAGCCTGGCAATAGCCACCCAGAATTGGATCTGGCCATGGCAGACCTTCGCGTTCCGCGTGCGGGCCTTTACCGGCAGCGTGCCAACCACCCCGGCGGATGTGTCCGTCTATTCCAATGAAGCCCCGGTCAGCGCCAGTGCCTACACCCTGGCGGCGACCAAAGTTCCAAACCTGCCAGCCGTCAACCTGTCATGGCCGAACATCCAAAATGAAGACGGCTACCATATATTTCAAGTTCTCTATGACAGCAATGGCAATCGGAACGATTCTTTCATTGGCGAAACGGCCGCGAATGTCACGATCTATCAAGCGATAGCGCCGACCATCGAGCCCACGAAAACCTGCCGATTTTACGTTATGCCATACAGTGGTGACTACTACATCGGCTCCTCCAGCGTGGCCAGCGTCACCCTTGACGGCATCACCAGCAATGGCCGCATCGCCGGCAATCCGGGCGGCGCGCTATCCCATACCTTCACCCATGTCTCCGGATCCACGGTGAGTTCCCGCACTCTAACCGGCACGCCGGAGTCGCTCTCTTTCAACGCTACCACCGGCGAAATCACCGGCGTCTTTCCCCCGGCCTTGGGGGATCACCCTGTGCTATACACGGTCAATTTCACCGATGGTTCCAGCTTGGCCCAGACGTTTGATATTCTGGTGCGTCCCCCGCCCGGTGCCCCGCTCGTCGGTGCCCCCCTTCCGGCATGGAGCGCGGTGACCGGGGCCACCCGTGACACCCCGCTGGCCGGCACCTTCACCGACGTCGAAGCGGAATCCGCGGTGCGGGTCAGCACCAATCTTGGCAACATGGATTTCATCTTATTCGATACTGCCACGCCGGCGACGGTGGCTAATTTCATGAACTATGTGCGGACGGAAGCCTACACGGATGTGGTGTTTCACCGCAGCATCCCTAATTTCGTAGTTCAGGCTGGCGGCTTCAAAGGCACGGGCACCGGCAGCAGCTTCACCCGCGTGGTCACCGATCCGCCGGTGGTCAATGAACCGGGCATCGCCAACGAACGCGGCACCCTTTCCATGGCCAAGCTCGGCACCGACCCCAACAGCGCCACCAGCCAGTTCTTTGTCAGCCTGGGTGATAACCGGTCGAATCTGGATTATCAAAATGGCGGATTCACCGTATTCGGGCGGGTCGCGGGCAATGGCATGACCGTGGCGGATGCCATCAGCAATCTTCCCACCAGCACCTACAATTTGTCGCTGGATGGCAGTGCCACGGCCACGCCTTTTAGTGATTTCCCGATGGCCGCAGCCACCGCGCCGCCCACAATGGATCAAACAAAGGTGGTGAAGATCACTTCCGTCACCCCCATTCCCACCCTCACTTATAGCGTCACCGCCAACACTCAGCCGGATATCGCCGCGGCCAGTATCGTCAATGGCCAACTTCATCTCGTCGGCCTCTCTGGTGGCCACACCACCCTCACGCTGACCGCCACGGATCTGGATGATCTAACTGCCACGCAGACCGTGGAAGTGGACATCAAAGACACCTATAACACCTGGGCCACCCGCACCGCCTTCCCCGGCGGACAGAATGCGGCACTGCAGGATCCGGATGGCGATTCTCTAACTAATTTGCTGGAGTATGCGTTGTTGGGGGATCCGGCCGTTGCCAGCCAGGGGCCGCTGCCTGCGTCGGGGAGGACCGGCATTGCCCCGGCCGCACAGTTCATGACCCTGACCTTTGCCGTGCGCAAAGCCACCAACGGCCTGAGCTACATCGTGGAGGCCAACAACCAATTGAGCGGAACCTGGACCGAGGTGTGGAATTCGGCGAATGATCCCGTCTTTGGCCACGCCCAAGTCCTCAGCTTCACGAACCAAGCGGACCGCACCGTGGTCACGATCCAGGACAGCGCCGCTCTCGCCCACCCCGGGTCGCGCTTCATGCGGCTGAAGATGGTTCAATATTGAGAACTGTGGCAGGCAAGGACCGACTTCCCGCCCAAGCCCGCCCCTTGACAAGTCGGCTCATGCATTGTTGGTTCCCTGCGGACAAACCCATTTTCCCGCCTTGCTCCGCATGATATCGTTCGACCCCACCCGCATTTGGCTGCTGGCCCTGGCGGTCGTTTTTGGCATGTCGCCGGTGGCCGGTGCGGCGTCCACCCCGGTGGCACCGATTTATTGCAGCGCGGCGGCAAGCGGTTACTCACCGACCGCGGCGGTCATCACCCTCAGTTGGGTGGACAACTCGACGAATGAGACACAGTGGGTCGTTTGGCGCAGCACCGGCGCCGGGTCCACCAGCTACAGCAAGCTCGGCACCTACAATTCCGGCACCACCGCCGCCACCGGCAATATCGTCAGCGTTCAGTGGACTGCGGCGGCGTTTGATACGGTTTACAATTTCGTCATTGTTGCCATGGACGGCACCATCGCCTCGACCCCCTCCGATGTGGCCACCGTCGGCACCTACAATCTGAACGCGCCAGTCAACCTGAGCGCCGCTGCGGTTCCGAATGACCCCTTCAACGTGACGCTGCGATGGCAGGAAAATTCGGTGGCTGAAGATGGATTTGCCATCGAACGGAAGGTGGGAAGCGGCGCCTGGGAATATCTGGGCACCGTGGGCCGCGATGTGGTATCTCTGACCGCCAACCTGACCGCCCCTCTCGGATCCTACAGCTTCCGCGTCCGGGCCATCAAGACAGGAGCTCCCACCACACCCGGCGCGGGCACCGTAGGAGTGAATGTTTCTGTTTATTCCAACACCGCCCCCCTCACCGCCGCGTCCTACACGCTGAGCGCCGTGAAGGTCTCTGGCCTGCCTGTTGTCAACCTCTCATGGCCCGACCTGCCGAGCGAAGATGGTTACCAAATTCTCGTCAAGGCCGCAGGGGATACCTCGTATTCCATCCTTGCCGAGGTCGCCAAGAACGTCACCACCTATCAAGCCATCTCCCCGTATATCTGGCCGGCCAAGACCTATACCTTTGCGGTGCGTCCGTTCAAAGGCACCAGCGCCACCGGCATCATGGGCATTTCCAGCGAACCGAGCGTCACCACTGATGCCTACACGCTGACGGCCACCAAGGTCTCCGGCCAACCCGTGGTCAATCTCTCATGGCCCGCCCTGGCGGCGGCGTCAGGCTATCAAATTCTCATCAAGAAAACCACGGATGCCTCGTATTCCATTCTGGGTGAAACCGCGGTGAATGTCACCACCTATCAGGCCAAGTCCCCCTACATTTGGCCAGGCCAGACTTATTCCATTGTCGTGCAACCCTTCAGCGGCACCAGTGCCAATATCATCTGCGAGTCCAGCGTGGCGAGCGTCACTCTTGATGCCTACCCCCTGACGGCCACTGCGGTGCCCGGCCAAACCACCGTCAATCTCTCATGGCCGGACCTCACCAACGAGGATGGCTATCAGATTGTTTACAAGGCGGAGGCGGATGCCTCGTATGCCGTTCTGGGTGAGGTCGCCGCGAATGTCACCACCTATCAAGCGACGACCCCCACCCTTGCGGCGGCCACGACTTATTCGTTTGCCATTGAAGCCTTCAGTGGCACCAGCGCCAACATCATCTGCGAGTCCAGCGTGGCGGGCGTCACCCTTGATGGCATGACCAGCCTGAGCGGTGCCTCGGGCACGCCCGGCAGCGCGTTTACCCACACTTTCACCCATGTTTCCGCGGCGTCGGTGACGTCCCACAGTCTAACAGGAACACCGTCCACTCTCACCTTTGACAGCGGCAGCGGCGTGCTCGGCGGGGTGCTTCCGGCAGCGGGCAATTACGCCTTGCATTACACGGTCAACCTCAGCAATGGCGGCAACCTGACCCAAACCTTCACCCTTCGTGTCCGGCCACCGGCAGGGCCGCCCGTTGTGGGCACGCTCATTCCGGCATGGACCGGCGTGGCCGGTGCCAGCCGCGACACCCCGCTGGCCGGCACCTTCAGCGATCCGGAGGCGGAATCCGCCGTGCGGGTCAGCACCACCCTTGGCAGCATGGATTTCATTCTGTTCGACACCGCGACCCCGGCCACGGTGGCGAATTTCAGGAACTATGTGAATGCCGGGAAATACACGGATATCGCCTTTCACCGCAGCGTCGCGGGTTTTGTGATCCAGGGCGGCGGCTTCAAGGGAGCGGGCACCGGCAGTAATTTCCTGAGCATGGTCACCGATCCACCGGTGACCAATGAGCCGGGCATTGCCAACGAACGCGGCACCCTTTCCATGGCCAAGCTGGGCGGCGATCCTAACAGTGCCACCAGCCAGTTCTTCGTCAGCCTGGGTGACAACCGGTCGAATCTGGATTATCAAAATGGCGGTTTCAGCGTTTTCGGACGGGTCGCGGGCAATGGCATGACGGTGGCGGATGCCATCAGCAATCTTCCCACCGCCACCTACAGTTTATTGCTGGATGGGAGTGCCACGGCCACGCCTTTCAGTGATTTTCCGATGAATGCCGCCAGCGCACCCGACCCGATGGATCAGACCCAATTGGTGAAGATCAACTCCGTCGCCACCATTCCCACCCTCAGTTATAGCATCACCGGCAACACCCGTCCGGACGTCGCCACCGCCAGCATCGTCAACGGCCAACTCCATCTCGTCGGCCTGTCCGGTGGCCAAACCACCCTCACCGTCACCGCCACGGATCTGGACAATCTCACCACCACCCAAATCGTGGTGGTCAACCTCAGCGATAGCTACAGCGCCTGGGTGGCACGCAACACCTTCCCCGGCGGGCAGAATGCGGCACCGCAGGATCCGGATGGCGATTCTCTAACCAATTTGCAGGAGTACGCGTTTTTCGGGGATCCCGCCGTCTCCAGCATGGCCCCGCTGCCCACGTTCGGGATCAGCGGCGCGGCCCCGGCCGCACACTACCTGACCCTGACCTTTGCCGTGCGCAAATTCGCCACCGGACTGGGTTATGTCGTGGAGGCTAACAATCAACTGGACGGATCCTGGAGCGAAGTGTGGAAATCGTCCGAGGGCTTTGGCACTGCCCAGGTGCTCAGCGCCTTGGACCAAGCCGACCGGACGGTGGTCACCATCAAGGACAGTGCCGCGATGCCCCCCCAGGCGCAGCGCTTCATGCGGGTGAAAGTCGTGCAAGACTGATGGCCGCCCCCCTCACAGTGCCTGGGATTTGACCCAGGCGGCCAGCTTGGCATCATCGGCGCCGGCGGCCCACACGTGACGGAGGAAATCCGCAGGATGAATCGAGCCGTGCTTGCGCAGGAAATTGCGGTCGCCGCCACAGCCAAACATCATGTCCGGATCAAGCTCGCCGCAGAGCTTGGCGCGGGCTTTGGTTAGGATGCGCGGCAGATAGGCCATGCCCTCCAGCTCGTGGCCGAAGCTCGGAAGCTCATCGCGGGTGAGGGTTTTGTGGCTGGTGATGCCGTGCTGGACTGTTAGGAAATAATCACGGCGCACGGCGGCCACCAACAGGGCGGTGGAGGCACCGGGCACACCTTCCTCGCAGCAATCCTCGACGAAATCGAAAAACTCGCGGGTTTGGCAACCAATGGTCGTTAGAAACGCGATGTCTTCACCGCTGTAGAATTTTTCCAGGTCGCGCACGCCGCTGCGGTAGGTGGCGCAACAACTGTCGAAGAGAGCGAGAAAATAGTCGTTCCAGATCATGGGGTGTGTTATGTTAGATTTCAGGCATCAGTGTCTTTTCCGGCGGCGGGCGGGGCAATGCTGTCAATGACGGCGAGCAGCGCCTCACTGAGCGGCGCGGCCCGCAGGGCATCGAGGCAGTCATCGAGTTGAGCGACGCTGCGCGCGCCGATGACGGCGGTGGTGACCGCGGGCGAACGCAAGGCCCATTGCAGGGCCAAGTGGTGCAGCGGCATGCCGTGAGCCACGGCCAGCTCGTTCAAGGTGCGGATTTTTTGCTGCTGGGCAAGCACCTGCTCGGGTTGGAGAAACCCCTCGGCGCGGGCGGCGCGCGAGCCATCGGGAATGCCATCAAGGTATTTGGGCGTGAGCATGCCCTGTGCCAGCGGACTGAACACCGCACAGCCGATGCCCTCCTCCTGCAGCCAATCGAGAATGCCCGCGCTTTCCGGCCAACGGTTGAGCAGCGAGTACGGCGGCTGATAGATCAGGCAGCGGATGCCCATGTCCTTGAGGATGCGGACCGCTTTCTTCAGGCGCTTGAGCGGGTATTTGGACAGCCCGACGTAGAGGGCCTTGCCGCTCTCAACGGCGCTGGCCAGCGCCGCCATGGTTTCCTCAAGGCGGGTGGAGGGGTCCGGGCGGTGGGAGTAGAAAATATCCACATAACCCAGGCGCAGGCGCTTGAGGGATTGATCGAGTGAGGCTAACAGATGTTTGCGCGATCCCCACTCACCGTAGGGCCCGCCCCACATGTCGTGGCCGGCCTTGGTGGATATGACCAATTCGTCGCGGTGGCAGATGAAGTCCTCGACCAGGATGCGGCCGACGTTTTCCTCGGCGGAACCGGGCGGCGGGCCGTAGTTGTTAGCCAGATCGAAATGGGTGATACCGCGATCAAAGGCGCGGTGCATGATCTTGCGTGCCTCCTGAAAATCATCGTTGCGCCCGAAGTTGTGCCAAAACCCGAGGGATATGGCCGGCAGCAGCAAACCCGAATCGCCACAGCGGCGGTATGGCATTCGGTTGTCGTAACGGTCAGGGTCAAACATAGGGGAGGATTGCACGTGAATCCGTGTTTGCCAAGCAATAGAAACCCTTTCTGCGACGGCTCATTGGAATTCATCAGGCAAACCGCCCCTCCTTGATTTTTTCGGCAGCCCCCCCCCATGCCCAGGCAGATGCGCGCCGGGCCGATTGCGAGAATCAAAGGTATAAAATTCCTCCTACAGGTTGACACCCATTAGCGGGCCAACTAGGGTGCACAAACCAATCCGCAAAGAATGGAGATTTATCCGACACACCGATGAGAACCCCGTCACTGTCCGCCCCCCGATCGTTTGCCGGCATCCTCGCAGCGCTGCTTGCGGCGGCGCTCTTCACTGGCATCGGTCAGGCCCTCACGTTGCAAGTTACCAACACGAACGATACCGGGGCGAATTCGTTGCGGGACGTGATCGCCGCGACGCCGGCGGGCGGAACGGTGCCGTTTGCCGCCACGCTGAGCGGACAGACCATCGTGTTGGGTGGCACGGAATTGCTGATCGACAAGAATCTAACTCTTGATGCCTCGGCGTTGCCCAAGGGCCTCATCCTGTCGGGCAACGGGGCCTCGCGGGTGTTGCACATCTCCAGCGGGGTGGTGACCCTGGACGGCCTCACGATCAGCGGGGGGCTGCAGGTGGGCGATGGCGGGGGCATCCTCAATGCCGGGACGCTGAATCTCAACCGGTCGACGGTAACTGGCAACCACGCGACGGGAGGCGGCTCCGGTGGCGGGATTTACAACGCCAGCGGCGCGATCCTGACGACCACCAACAGCACGATTGCCAACAACTCGGCCGCCAACGGTGGCGGGATCTATTCAGCGGGCGGATCGACTCTCACTCAAACGACCGTCACCGGCAATGCCGGCACGTCGGGCGGCGGAGGCATGTCCTTCATCAGCGGAACGGCGACGCTGCGCAACAGCCTCATCGCCCAAAACACCGCGCCAAGCGGTCCTGACATTCAGCGCGTCAGTGGCACGCTCTCAAGCGTCGGAGCCAACCTCATCGGGGACAACAGCACGGTCACCGCGGAGTTTCCAGCCGGGCCGCTGCACGGCACCGCCGCCGCTCCCGTCAACCCGTTGCTCGGGCCGTTGGCTGACAACGGCGGGCCGACTTTGACGCGGGCGTTTCAAGGCAACAGTCCGGCGGTCGATGCCGGGGTGGACACGGGCTCCACACCGGTGACCGACCAGCGCGGGTATTCGCGCGTACTGGGCAACGGGATGGACCTCGGGGCAGTGGAGAGCGGCGCGGTGAATTTCAGTGCCGGGGGACTCGCTCTGCTCGCGCGGGTGCCTGCGGCCATCAGCGGTTCCGGCGTCCAGATCCAGATCTCCGCCGACCCGAATTTCCTGGCAGTCACGAGCACGCTGGCAGGGACGGGGGCCATCGGCGTGGGCGACGGGCCGCGGCTGGCGGCCACTTTCAGTTATCCGTCAGGGATTGCGCAGGACACGCTGGGCAACATCTTTGTGGCCGACACCGGCAACAACCTGATCCGCATGTTGAGCCCGGCCGGGGAGGTGAGCACGATCGCCGGCACGGGTGCCTACGGGTTTGGTGACGGCCCGGGTGCGGTCGCGGTGTTTGCCTTTCCCTCCGGGATTGCGGTTGGCCCGGACAACAACGTGTATGTGGCCGACACCTTCAACCACCGCATCCGCAAGTTGACCCGGCCAGCGATCGCCGGCCTGCCTTGGACGGTGGCGACGCTCGCGGGCACTGGGATTGCCGGATTCACCGAGGGGGCGGGAACGGTGGCCCGCTTCAGCTATCCGTATGGTCTGGTGCTCGACGTTTCCGGCAATGTCTATGTGGCGGATTCCTACAACCACCGGGTCCGGATGGTGACAACTGGCGGGGCGGTCAGCACCTATGCCGGCGCGGGCCTACCGGGATTCCTCGATGCCACGACCGGCACCACCCCCAAGCTGACGGCGCAGTTCAACGTCCCCTACGCAGTGGTTTTGGATCGGGCCGGCAATTTGTTTGTCGCCGACCGTGACAACCAGCGGATACGCAAGGTGGCGGCCGGGGCGGGCGGCGGGGTGACCACCTTTGCGGGCAGCGGCAACGGCGGTACCGCCATCAATGACACCGGCACCAGCGCCAGATTCGACAATCCGGTGGCCTTGGCAGTGGATGGCAATGACAACCTCTACGTGACGGACCAGAACAACCACATGATCCGCAAGGTCACCCCGTTCGGCGTCGTCACGACCGTGGCGGGGACGGGCACCGCCGGTGCTGATAATGGCAACTCCACGGTGGCCCGCTTCAACGCCCCCACGGGTCTGATGGTGGCTCTTGACGGCAGTCTGGCCGTCGCCGACACCGACAATGACCTGCTCCGCCGCATCGACATCAAACCGCCCACGGTAACGGCGACGGCCGTTCCCTCGGGCGACAATGCTTACGGCAACCTGTTCAGCGCGGTGGTCGACGTGGCCGCGCTCGGGCTGAATCCCAACACCCGGTATTTCTTCCGCTGGGTTGCTTTGTTAGACAGCAGCACGCAGATGCTCGGGCAGAGTTTTGCGTTGATCGACCTGCCTGCGGTGCAGACCACCGCCGCCGACCACCTGACCCCGACCTCGGCACGGCTCAATGCGACCATCGATCCGCGGGGCAATGCGGCGAATGTTTCCTTCCTGTATTCGACCGATCCGGCCATGGGGTCGCCGGTTCTGGTGCCTGCCGGGCCGGTGAGTGGCAGTGGCAGCGTCCCGGTGTCGGTGACCATCCCCCAACCGGCGGTGGCGGGGCAGACCGATTATTTCCAGGTGGTGGTGAGCAACGGGCGCGGCACGGTGATGGGGGAAATTCTCAGCTTTACCTATCCGATCCCCAGCGTGGTCACCACCGCCGCCACCGACCTGACCCGGACGGCGGCGCGGCTCAATGCCATGGTCGATCCGAAGGGCAGCCGGACGACGGTTCGCTTCGAATATTCGACGGAGCCCGACCTATCGGCGCCGTACGCGGTGACGACCGTGGCGGGTGCCGGCACGGCGGGTTTTGTCGATGCGGGCACGCCCAGCAGTGCCCGGTTCAACATGCCCCAGGGCGTTGCCATTTCCGGCGGAATATATTTCATCGCCGATCGCCTGAACCACCGCATCCGCAGGATCACGCCCGGGGGCGCCGTGAGTACCGTCGCCGGAGGGACTGCGGGCTATATCGATGCCAGCCCGCCCGCGACCGCGCGATTCGACCACCCTGCGGGGGTGGCGGCGGATGGCAGCGGCAACCTCTATGTCGCGGATGAGTACAACCATGTGATCCGCAAAATCGTCTTGGCGACCGGCGCCGTAAGCACGTACGCCGGCACGGGTGTGGCGGGCTTTGCGGACGGTCCCTCGGGGACTGCGCAATTCCTGTTTCCAGCCGGGGTGGCGGCCGATGGGGGCGGCAATGTGTATGTCGCCGACTCAGGCAACCAGCGGATCCGCATGATCGCCCCGGGCGGCACTGTGACGACGGTCGCCGGCTCGGGCGCGACGGGATTTGCCGACGGCGCGGCGGCGACCGCGCAATTCCATTCACCGCGTGGCGTGACCGTGGGCAGCACAGGCTGGGTCTATGTCGCGGATACCGGCAACCACCGGATTCGTGTGATTGATGGCGGCAGCGTGACCACCCTCGCGGGTAGCGGCGGCGAAGGGTTTCTCGATGGTCCGGGGGCTGGGGCCTTGTTGGCTTCGCCGTGCGGGGTGGCGGTCGATGGCGACGGCGTGGTTTTCGTGGCAGACCGGGACAACCATCGCGTGCGCCGCGTCGCCGCGGACGGCCAGGTGAGCACCTTGGCCGGGTCGGGCGTGGCGGGATGGGTCGATTCGCCGGCCGTCGGGCTGTATCCGGTCACGGCGGCCCGGTTCAATTTGCCGGCCGGGATTGCCATCGATGGCACCGGCCGTCTCCTGGTCACCCAAACGGGCAACGATGCGGTGCGCCAAATCGCGCGTGTCGCGTTGCCGGTGTTGACCGTGACGCCGGACTCCAATGGGTCGGGCGACCGGTTGGTCAGCGGGGAGATTGAGCCGCCGTTGCTGGCGGGGGCGACGTATTACTTCCGGGCGTTGGGGACGAATGATGTCGGAACCGTGCAAGGCGATATCCTATCCTTCACCACGTTCACCGAACCCCGCATCGCGGTTTTCAGAGGCAGTGGTGCCCCGGCGGTGGCACTGAGCCCGGGCCAGACCGCCCCGGTTGACTTCGGCACCACGCCGCTTGGCACCCCCGTCACGCGGCAGCTCACGCTTGTCGACACCGGCGGCTGGCCGCTCAGCATCGGTGCCATCCATCTGCCCGCCGGGTTCAGTTCCGCGGGGGGCACCGGGGTGGTGCCTGCGGGCAGTCCGCGCACTTTCGATGTGACGCTGACCGCCGCTGTCGGAGGGACCTTCGCTGGCACCCTGGAAATTGTCAGCGACGACCCGGACCAGCCCCTCTTCACCTTTCCGCTTACGGGAGTGGTGTTTGATCCGCCCGCGGTCACCACGATGCCCGCCAACCCCATCACGATGGCATCAACCACTCTCAACGCCACCGTCAATCCGATGGGCAGCAGCACCACGGTATGGTTTGAAGTATCCAATGACCCTGGACTCGACGGCGTACAGGTCACGACCGTGGCCGGCTCCGCCTCCGGCTTCGTCGATGGCACGGTGGCCGCCGCTCAATTCAATCAGCCATCCGGTCTGACCACCGACGCCGAAGGCAATATCTACGTGGCCGACACCCTCAACCACCGGATTCGCAAGATCACGGCCGGGGGAACGGTCGCCACCGTCGCTGGCACCGGCGTGGCGGGTTTTGCCGATGGACCGGGCGCCACCGCACAGTTCAATGAACCGCTCGGTGTGGTGCTCGGTGGCGATGGCACGTTGTTTGTGTCCGACTCCAAGAACCACCGCATCCGGGCCATTTCGCCCGGCGGCGAGGTCACCACCTATGCGGGGTTCGGGGTGGCCGGCTTCACCGAGGGCGTGGCCAACGGCGCCCGCTTCAACTCCCCGTCGGGCTTGACCATTGACGCCGCCGGCTTTCTCTACGTGGCCGATCGCAACAACCACCGCATCCGCAAAGTGGCAGCCGACGGATCGGTGAGCACTCTGGCTGGCACGGGAATCGCCGGCTTTACCAATGGCGCGGGCAACGTGGCACAGTTCAACGGGCCGCTCGGCGTTGCCGTGAACGCCGCCGGCGTCGTCTATGTCACCGAAGCTGCAGCACATTCCATCCGGAAAATCCAACCGGACGGTATGGTAAGTGCGTTTGCCGGTTCACCCACAACGCCGGGCTTCCATGATGGGGCCGGGGCGGTGGCGCGGTTTGCCAGTCCGGTGGGGTTGGCGGTGGATGCCGGGGGTGAGGTGGTGGTTGCTGACCCAGGCAACCAGCGCATCCGCAAAGTCACACCGGGCGGCATGGTCAGCACCCGGGCCGGATCAGGAATCCAAGGTGCAGCCAACGGGCTGGGGGAGGTGGCGCAGTTTGACAATCCGGTGGCGGCGGCGGTCAACAGCGTGGGCGAACTGCTGGTTGGGGAACGGACATTCTCGACCGTGCGCCGGATCGGCACGAGCAACGTGGTGGCGCAGGCGGCGACCGGTCTGAGCGGCTTCGGTGCCGTTCCCGTGTCGGCGTTGATCGCCGCGCCGCAACCGGGGAAAATCTACTATTTCCGTGTGCTGGCCAGCAACGGGGGTGGCACGACCGTTGGCGGCATTCTGAGTTACGTCGCCGAACCGGTCATGGCAGTCGAGCAACCCGCCGGCGCGAACGTGGCTGCTGGCGACTCGATCGACTTCGGTTGGTGGGGACCGTTGGCGCGCCTCGCCTATCCGAGTCTGACCTTCAAGATCAGGAATACGGGCAACACCGACCTCACCGGTCTAACGATCACCATCGACGGTCTGAACGCGGGGGACTTCACGGTGACCAGCAGCCCGGTGGCACCGGTGAGCGCGCCGGACGGCAGCACCAATTTCACGGTCCGCTTTGCGCCGTCCGCCACGGGCCTCCGCGGTGCGACCCTGCACATCGCGAGCAATGACCCGGTCGCGAACCCGTTTGATCTCAAGCTGGTTGGCATTGGCACCGTCAAAGATCCGCCATTGCCGTTCCAAAGCTGGCAAGTGGCGAAGTTTGGCGGCGATGCGATCCGTCCGCTCATCGCCGGGCCGAAGGCTGACCCGGGCAGGAACGGCGTGCCCAATGTCATGGAATACGCCCTCGGCATGGACCCGCACAATCCCTCGTTGGTCGGTCTGCCGGTGGTGGGACTCAGCGGCGGCTTGCTCACCCTCACCTACACCCGGGTCCTTGCCGCAAGTGACTTGGTTTACGCCATCGAGTGGTCGATCGATATGAAAGACTGGCGGACGTGGAATGTCAGCTCGCAAGTGTTGAGCAACAACGGCTTCACCCAACAGATCCGTGCCTCGGTGCCGGTTTCGACGCTCGATGCCGCCTATATCCGTCTCCGCGTCAACCTGAACCAACCCTGACCCACTGCCCCTGACTCATGAAACGCGCATTCACTCCGATTCCGTGGCTGGCTCTGACCATCGCTTGGGGCATTGCCCTTGCGTGCCCCGCGAGGGCCCAGACCGCCACCCAGATTGTCACCCTGTCCGCCGGCTGGAACTCGGTGTGGCTCGAAGTCGAGCCGATGGGCACGGATGGAAACAAGAGGGCACCCCAAGAGGTTTTCAACAACGCCGCGATTCAGGTCATTGCCACGCCCAAGCCGCTGGCCGGGTCTGCGGAGTTCTTCGGGGCGGCCCCCGGGACTATCGGCACCTTCAACCAAGACGAGTGGCAACAGTGGAAGCGGACCGACCCCGCCGGATCTAACAATCTGCCGCTGGTTTCCGGCAACCGCCCGTATTTGCTTCAAGTCGCCACCGGCACCCCGCAGTTCGCCCTCACGCTCAGCGGCAAGGCGAACTTCTTCCGCCCGACCTGGACGCCCGACCGCTACAACTTGGTGGGCTTCGGACTGGATGGGGCGGCACCCAGTTTCAACGCCTTCTTCAGTCCCTCAGGCGCCAAACACCTCGTCACCAAAATCTTCCGCCTCAACCCGAATGGCAATTGGGAACACGTGGCGGCGGGCGACAGCATGGTCTCCGACCGGGCCTACTGGGTCTTCAGTGCCGGTCCCTCAATGTTCATGGGTCCGGTGGCGGTGGACTTTGACCACGCCATCACCGGCGTGCTTAACTTCGGCGGCCCCGCGGACGCCGTGCCGGTGGGCACCGGGGTGGATGCACTGGAGCTCGATCTCGAGGAACTCGTCTTCACCAACCTCGGGGCGGCCGCCGCCAGTCCCGGGCTGGACTTGATTTCGACCAGGCCAGGCCAGGGTTCCCTCGCTTTGCACGTGGTCAAACCCACGGCCACCAGCCTCGCTTACACACGCATCGGCCAAGTGGACTCCGCCCCGGGCGCGGGTGCGGGTGCCACCCTCGGCGAAACGGTCGCCCCGCAGGCATCCGCCACCCTCACCCTGGGTGCGCAGCGCAATTGGACCCTCGCCCCGGCGGAGCGCACCAATCTGTATCGGCTCAAGACCGGCGCTGCCGGTGCCTCGTTCTGGCTCCCGGTCACCGCCCGCAACACCGACGTTGCGGTGCCCACGGACCCGACGGCGCCCAGCGCGCCGCTCACCGTGACCGGACTCTGGGTCGGCGAAGTCACCGTCAATGCCGCCACCAGCATCGTCGAGGACGGTGCACCCGTGCGGCCTGCCGCCGGTGCGGCGCCCATGCGCATCCTGCTCCACTCGGACGTTGGCGGCGCCGTGCGCCTGCTCTCGCAGGTGACCCTCATGCAGACCAAGACCGCCGACCCGGCGGTGGTGCCGGTGCCGGTGTTGGTGGTGGATCCGGCGCGAATTCCGTTCTTCGAAGGCATCAAGGAACGCAATGGCAAGCGGATCGGTGTGCGGCTCGAAGCGGTCGCCTACGACATGCCGCGGGATTCGGCCGCCGTGGCGCAAAGTTCGGGCAGCGGTGACCTCATCGACATGATCGTTGCCGAGTCGTCCAGTCCAGTCACCAAGTGGGCGTCCGGCAAAAACCGCTACCTGACCCGCGCCGCCGTGGACCAAACGGCGATCGATTCCTATCTGCTATTCCGCAGCCTCCGGCCACCGCCGCTCAAGGAGGTGTACAAGATGAGCCTGCCCGTGGGCGGCGGGCTCGGGGCCGGCAAGACGGTGGCCACCACCGCGGGCACGCCGCTGGTTCTCGATCCATTCCATCGCAGCAACCCCTTCCGCCACCCCTATCACCACAACCTGCCCAAGGGCCCTAACATCACCCGCAGATTCACCATCGTCTTCGACCCGGACCAGCCGCTCACCGACCGCTTGCGCGGGACCTATCAGGAAACCATCCAGGGTCTCATCAGTTCCGACCTCACCCTCAGCGGCAGGGTGGAATTCCGCCGCGTCAGCCCCGTAGCCACCCTCGAAGGGTCCTGATAGAAACGTCCCGAGAATCTCCAATTTCCAACTTTCTTTCCGATGCAAACCTCGATGAAAAACCACTTGTTGAACCAAGTTCTAACATTGATCTCAGCCGGGCTTCTGTTGGCCATGGCCACGGGCGCCGCCACGGCTGCCGCCCCCCCCCCCCTTGATCGGCGTCACCGGCACAACCAATTTAGGCTCGGTCGCGGTGGGATCAAGCAGCGCCGCCCAGACCTTCAACATCACGAACAACAATGGTGCCAGCGGTCTCGCCCTCAACCTGACCGGTTCCCCCAAGGTGGCCGTGAGTGGGGCCAATTCGGGAGATTTCGTGGTGACGACCCAGCCCGCCTCGCCGGTGGCCGGCAACGGCGGTTCTCAGTCTTTCACGGTGACCTTCACGCCCAGCGGGGCGGGTGGCCGGACCGCCGCCTTGAGCATCGCGAGCGACGACACGACCCAAAACCCCATAGTCATCAACCTGACGGGTACCGGCCTCGTGCCGGTGATCGAGGTGGACCAACCGCCCGGAACGGCCCTCACCAACGGCGATACGGCGAGCTTCGGGGCGATTGCGGTCAACTCGACCACCAGCCTGACCTTTGCGATCAAGAACACCGGCCTCGCCAATCTCAACCTCACCGGCACGCCCAAGGTGGCGGTGAGCGGAGCCCACGCCGCGGAATACACCGTGACGGCTCAACCGACCTCGCCGGTGACCCCGGGTGGAGCGATTAACTTCACGGTGCAGTTTGCGCCATTGGCGCGCGGCACCCGCAACGCCACGCTGAGTATTGCCAACAATGATGCGACCAACGCCCCGTTCACCCTTTCACTCACCGGCGCGGCGGTGGCTCCAGAGATCGCCATCGAGCAACCGCCCGGCACCAATATCAACGACAACGGCACGCGAAACTTCGGGTCGGTGGTGGTCGGAGCCACCAGCAAACTGACTTTCATCATCAAAAACACCGGCGATAACAGCCTCACAGGTTTGGTAACCACCATCAACGGCACCCACGCCGCGGACTTCGCGGTGACCGCCGCCCCGGTGCCCCCGGTCGGCGGGGGTGGCAGCACGACTTTCACCGTCGAGTTCACCCCTTCGGCTGGCGGGGCACGCACCGCGGCGATCCACATTACCAACAACGATCCGGACGGCAACGAGAGTCCGTTCGATATCAATCTAACCGGCACGGGCAGTGCGCCCGCGGCCGGCAGTGATGGCTTCGGCTATCATTTGGCCACCACGCCGCTCAACGGCGTCACCCTGCTGCCAACGGACGCCGACGTGATCACTGCCACCAACCTGGTGGGCGATGACTATTCGCAGGCCATCAATCTCGGCTTCACCTTCTACTTCTATGACAAGGCATACACGACTTGCGCGGCCTCAACCAACGGCTTGCTCTGTCTCGGTGGATCGTCAACCTCCTGGAGTCCGACGGGGATTCCCAGCACGAACACACCTAACAATTTCATCGCGCCGTTCTGGGCGGATCTGGTGAAAGGCTCCGGCAGCAGCATCCTCTATGCCACAAGGGGTTCGGCTCCCAACCGGGTTTTCATCCTGCAATACCAGGATATGGAAGAGTACGGCAATGCGGCTGGCAAGGCGTCGTTTCAGGTCTGGCTCTACGAAGGCAGCAACTCGATTGAGTTCCAATTCAAAAGCATTTCAGGATTTACCACAACGCGAACCGTCAGCTCCGGTATTGAGAATTCCGCAGGGACGGTTGGAATCCAGTATTTCTCAACGACGGCCGGGGCGTTGCCCGCCTTTCCGGATGCCGTCATGATCACCCGCCCAGTCGTGGTGGGCGTGGAAAGCAAGTACCTGCGTCCCAATGGGGTCGACTCGGTGGATTGCGGGACAGCCGCCACCGGCTTGAATCCGGAGATCAGCACGATCAAGGCGCCTTACGGATCGGTTAGACGATTCGAGGCGCCGCAATACATCTATCTGGACCAATTTTTCGCGGAGATTCCGGCGACCACGCCGCCGGCGAATGCCTGGTATCGGCTCGTCAACGATGGCTATGCGATCGACGGGCAGGTCGTCCAAGGCACCCACACCTTCTTCACGACCACCCTCACCCACGACGTCACGGTCATCTGGCGCTGGGTGTTGGAGTATGCGGTGGTCATCACCTCGGCCACCGGTGATGGCGGCTTCGGCAACCCGGCCCCGGGAGTCGGCCGGTTTTGGTATGCCAAAAACAGCCAGTTCACCGCCGCCATCGACACCGCCGTGCAAAACGACGCGGCGGGAATCCGGATCAAGAACACGGGTTATACCGTCACCAGTTATGGGGATGGCGGGGTCCCCACGACGGTGTCCCATACGCTCAATTCCACGGACGCCCGGGCGGTCACTGTGCCGTTGACCATCACCACACCCCTGCAAATTCAATGGCTGTCAAGCGGCCAGGTTCGCTATCGATTCAGTGCTTCAAGCGGACTGCCGGGCCAGAGCAACACGCCGTTTGATGGCCAGGCGTTCGTGAAGGTTTACGATCCAACGGGAGCCACCTCCACCACAACCTACAGCAGCAGCACTTACACCGATGTGTGGATCAACACCGACGCTGACAAACGCCAGGAAGTCGTGGTGGGGGCGTTCTACCGCACAGCCGACCGTTGTTTCACCTTGGTCGACTTTCCGGTGCCGCCGGGGGGGGATCTGCAAGGGTCGGGCTCCGATCTCTCCCTTCTAACAGACACGGCGGTTCCGGACAACAGCCCCAGCCCGGTGACCCGCGTGGCCCGGACCCACACGTTCAACGCGGCTGTGCTGGCCAACCGGACCGTGCCCACACCCACCGACATCCGTTGGGTCTATCAGCCGACCGTGTTCCGGGCGGAGGTGCCGCTGGGGACCGCCTTTGATCCCGCCGCCACCGTGCCGGCGCTTTGCGGGACCAACCCGGTCATGGACGATGCCGGACCGGATGCGGGATTTCTGTTGCCCGTGGGTGATGTCCCGACGGGACGGGTGGCCGGCAACCCGTTGCGCTGGGACCAGGTGGATCACAAACTCTATCCGGTTCATCCGGGCACCCGCCAGATCAAGTGGCGCGACAAGAATCTTCCCGGCCAGACCTATCTGATTGAAATCGTCAGCGGTTATCCCGGTGCCGTCGTTAATCTAACATCAGAAAAGGAAAACGCGGACGGCAGCAGGCAGGGGACCGCCCCGGCCTACGTCATGCAAACCACCCTCCAGACGGTCGCCCAGAGCAATCCGGGCGTGGGTTTTCCGGCGCAATACCTAACAGGTGTGGCATCCCCGACGCGGGATGAGGATGCGCACTACCACCATCTGTTTGATCCGGTGGCGGGACGGCGTCCTCCCACCGAGTTGGATATCAGCACAGCGGACCCATGGAAGTTCCAGGAGTTGACCTATGCCGACCTTGCCACCGATGCCACGGTGAGTGCCACCGCCCCGGGCGTGCCGTTTTCCGCCCAAGGTGCCGGCCGCAGCGTGGTCCTTTACAGTTACCGGCCGAACCCGGATGAGGTGGCCGACGGTAATCTAACCAAGGAAAAACTTGCGGTGCGCGTGATCCGCTCCTCGCCGATCAATCCGCTGCTGCCCGATAACCCGAAGCTGGTCCTCGGTCGCCGCGGGCTCGAGCTCGGCGGCGGAACCGCCGCTGGCGGCGCCTTCGGGATCATCACCGCCGGCGCGCCCCTCAGTGTGAATCCAGGCCGCAACTTCGTGATCGACTTCTGGCTCAATGCCAAAGACCTGCACGACATTCCGCTGAAACTCACCAACTGCACCACCAGCGCCACCCTGCCGGGGACCACCGTGACCTGCGACTCCACCGCCAACCTGGTCAAGGGCATGAGCCTAAGCGGCGCAAACATCGCCCCCGGCACCAGGGTCGCTTCTATCACCAACGCCACCAGCTTCGTCCTCAGCGCCCCGGCGACCGCCGCCGGAACCGCCTTGTCGCTCACCGCATCTAACAAACCAGTGACGGTACTCAGCACCGCGGGCGACAAGCTCAAGGTCACCCTGGATGCGGGTGGCTCGACCGTGACGGCAGGCTACCTCGGTCTAACGGTGACCCAACCACTCTCCAAGGCCGGTGCCGCCTGGCGGCATTACGCCATCCACGTTTTTTCCGACCGCTTTTTCGGCGTCGATCTGACGTTGTTGGATTTCTATCTGGACGGGGTGCGCGAAGAGCAGGGAGT
>JBAXPF010000006.1:0-32703 GCA_037132955.1 Verrucomicrobiota bacterium
GCCAGCAAACTTTACAATGACCGCGTCAAGAAGACCGACTCCTGGAAATCCATCGCCTCGCGGATCGAAGTCGAGGGCATGTTCAATGTCAACTCCACCTCGGTCGCCGCATGGCGGGCGTTGCTCGGTCATGCCCGCAACCAACGCGTCGCCTACGTCCGCGAGGCCGGTGCATCGTGGCAAGTGGACATTTCGACCGAGACCAACCATGTGCTGACTCGCTTCAGCATTGCCGGCGATGCCAAAGCCGGCACCGCTGGCACTTCGGGTGTATTTCCCGAGGCCACCGAGTTTGCCGGATACCGCGCCGTCGATGATAAATTTCTCGACGCCATGGCCGAGGAAGTGGTGCGGCAAGTGCGCTTGCGCGGGCCGTTCCTGTCGCTCGCCGAGTTTGTCAACCGCCAGCTTTCAGTCGGCAAGCTCGCGCTGGCAGGCACCCTACAAGCCGCACTCGACGAGGTGACCAAAACCCCCTCGACCGATCCGCTTGCGTTGATCAAAGCGCGTTCAAGCACAGCCGTGGCGGTGCCGGAACGGGCGGCGGATGCCGAATACAAGTTTCCCGATGCCGCGGTGGGCAAGAGCGGCTACGGTCTGCCCGGATGGACGCGCCAAGCCGATATTCTACGGCCGCTTGCGCCCATTCTCTCTGCCCGCGATGACACCTTCACCATCCGTGCCTACGGCGATGCCCGTGACGCCCAAGGCCATGTGCTTGCCCGCGCCGTCTGCGAAGCCATTGTCGTGCGCACCCGTGATTTTTTCAATGCCACCGAGGCGGCCGATAGCATCAAGCCGCCGTCCCTCGTCGCTAACAAAACCTTCGGCCGCCGCTTCAAAATAATCTCACTGCGCTGGCTTGCCGCCAATGAGGTGTGAGCATAAAACTAAAGACAGAAGACGATGAGACAGAAGACAGAAGAAAAGTAATGGAAGATGGGTGCACCTCCGCGCGAAGCTCTCTCTGTCTTCTGTCTTCTGTCTTCTGTCTTGGAGCGCAGCGGTCTTCCGTCTTGTGTCTTCTTCTGATAACTGATAACTAATCCCCAATCCCTTGAAACTTTCCCTTCTCCTCCTCCTCCTACCCGCCGCCGCCTTGGCGGGTAAGGCCCCCAATCATACCTGCCGCATCTTGTTTCTCGACGGACCGGACAACGCGCCGGAGAAACTCCACCTCTTCGACGGTGCCAAATCCCGCGAGGTGGACTTGCCACGCATGAATTTCTCCAAGGTCTATCAACTCCCATCCGGCCGCTTGAACTTGCGTCTGCTGCCCGCACCGCTGAACGATCCTGCCAGGGTTCCACCCGGTGCCCCGTCCGTTACGGTTGCCGAAGACGTCACCGACTTTTATTTACTGGTGACCTCTGACCCCGCCAACACGGTCGCGCCGGTGCGCATGCAACTCATCAATGCCAATGCCGATCACCTCACGCCCGGCCAAATGCTGTGGTTCAATCTGACAAACAAACCGGTGGGCGGCACGGTCGGCTCGGAGCACCTCGCGATCGGGCCCGAGACGCGGGTGACGCTCAAGCCCCCGGCCAATGGCAATGAGGACTACCCGGTGAACCTCTCCTTCCGCATCCCCGGCGATGAGCGGATCTATCCACTCTGTGAGACCAAGTGGCATCATGACCCGCGCAGCCGCAGTGTTGTCTTCATCATTGCCGAACCGGACAACCGCACTCCCCGCGTATGGGTCTTCCCTGACTACCGCGAAGCTCCGCCCGCCAAGCCTTGAAAAATGTCCCAGGCCGCAACCTGCCACCGCGGCGATATATTGTCGCTTCCGCCGGCGGATTCATCTATCCATCCGGCAGCCCCGCCCCCCGTGTGAAAATCCGCCCATTGTCCCTTCTCACCGCGACCCTCGTCATGTCCGCCGCCCTGCCTGCCACCCCCGGTGCCGAACCGCCTCCAACCGCCAAGCAACCGGTCACCGACACCTATCATGGAGTGACGGTCACGGACGACTACCGCTGGCTCGAGGAGGCGGGCACACCCGCAGTGACGGCGTGGACAACCGCCCAAAACCGCCACACCCGCAACGCCCTTGACGCGCTGCCGGAGCGCCCCGCCATCGAGGCGCGACTGACCAAGCTATTCGCCAAAGACACGCCGTCCCACAGCGGACTCGTGTCACGCCCGGGGCGGCTGTTTGCCTTGAAATTCCAACCGCCCAAGCAGCAGCGGTTGCTCGTCACATTGGCTTCAGCCGACGATCTGACATCTGAAAAGCTGGTGCTCGACCCCAATGAAATCGAGCCCATGGGACAGGTGGCCATGGATTGGTTCGTGCCATCGCCGGATGGCACTCTGCTCGCCGTTAGTCTGTCAGAACACGGCAGCGAGGAGGGCACCCTGCACTTTTTCCAAACCGATACCGGCGAGCGCCTGCCCGACCGCATCGCCCGCGTCCAATATCCAACGGGCGGCGGCAGCGCCGCGTGGGCACCGGATGGCAAATCGATCTACTACACACGCTATCCGCTGCCGGGTGAGAAACCGGAAGCCGATCTCAACTTCTTCCAACAAATCTATTGCCACCAACTTGGCACGCCCGTGAGCACCGACGTGTATTCCGCTGGCCGCGACTTTCCCCGCATCGCCGAGATCGATCTCGACACGTCGCGCGATGGCCGCCGGTTGTTAGCCAGGGTGGCCAATGGTGACGGCGGCGAGTTCTCGCACTATCTGATAGATATGACCGGGGGCACCCACGCGGCATGGCGGCAACTGACCCGCTTTGCCGACTCGATCAAGGATATTGCCTGCGGCTGTGATGGCACAATGCTTTATCTGCGCTCGGTCAAGGACGCGCCACGCGGAAAGATCCTGCGCCTGCCGCTTGATGCCAACAAATCGCTTGACGCTGCCGAGCTCATTGTGCCCGAGAGCGACGCCGTCATCGAGGGACTCACGCCCACTGCCAACTGTCTTTTCGTTACAGATCTGGTCGGCGGTCCGTCGCGGATCCGCAGGTTTGATCTGACAGGAAAAAACGAACGGGTGCTGTCGCTGCCGGACAACTCCGGCATTGACCACCTGCTCGCGTTGAAGGATCACTCTAACGATGATCGCGTGCTCTTCCGTCAGACCCGCCACACTGCGCCCGCGGCGTGGATGCTCTACGATGCCGCGAGTTCCGACAGCGCTGGCACGTTGAGAAAAACCGGGCTGTGCAACACGTCGCCAGTGGATTTCAGCGACATCGAGGCACTGCGCGAGTTTGCCGTGGCCAAGGACGGCGTGCATATCCCTGTGACCATCCTGCGCCGCAAGGGCACCCGGCTTGATGGCAGCAATCCCACGCTGCTCACTGGCTACGGGGGCTATGGCATCAGTCTGCGGCCGGCCTTTAATTTTGCAGACCGGTTGTGGTATGACCGCGGGGGTGTCATGGTCATTGCCAACCTGCGCGGTGGCGGTGAGTTCGGCGAGGCGTGGCATCTGGCCGGCAATCTCATCCGCAAACAAACCGTCTTCGACGATTTCGCCGCCTGCGCCCAATTCCTCATCGCCAGCGGCTATACCCGCCCGGACAAGCTCGCCGTGGAAGGCGGCAGCAACGGCGGCCTGCTGATGGGTGCCTTCCTCACGCAGCACCCGGACTTGGCCCGCGCGGTGGTGGCCCACGTCGGCATCTACGACATGCTGCGCGTCGAACTCGACCCTAACGGCGCCTTCAACGTCACCGAATTCGGATCGGTCAAGGATGCCGCGCAGTTCAAGGCACTCTATGCGTATTCGCCCTATCATCACGTCAGCGATGGCACCCGTTACCCCGCCGTCCTGTTTCTCGCCGGCGAGACCGACGGCCGCGTCAACCCCGCCCACTCCCGCAAGATGACGGCACGCCTGCAAGCGGCCGGCAGTTCAGACCGTCCCGTTCTTGTGCGGCTCAGCGCTGCCTCCGGCCATGGCATGGGCACCGCTCTAACCGAAAGAATCGCCCAGAAAGCGGATGTCCTCGCCTTCCTCTTCGAGCAACTCGGCATGCACCCGCCGCAAGCCGAGTAGGCGCACCCTTCACTGTCCATACGGGTCGATGTGCATCCAGTATTCGCACGGCTGCCCGTTCGACTGCGAGTTTTGCGACGTCACGGCGAAGTTTGGTCACCGCAGCCGCACCAAGTCGGCCACTCAGGTGCTGGCCGAGCTCGACGCGCTGGCTGCCGCCGGTTGGCGCGGGTCGGTGTTCTTCGTGGATGACAACTTCATCGGCAATAAGCGCCGCTTGCGCGAGGACTTGCTACCCGCTCTAACTGCTTGGCAGCGCCGGCGGCGACACCCGTTTTCCTTCTACACCGAGGCGTCGATCAACCTGGCCGACGACGAAACCACTGGGAAGACAGCCTCATCCTACGGCATGAGTTTCTTGAGGATCGGGGTCATCGCCTCGCCCCACGCCGCGTAGCCAGCGCCGGTCAGATGGACGTCGTCAGCCAAGAGCCCATCCTTGATCTTGCCATCCTTATCCGTGAAGGCGGAACCGATGTCGTAATAATAAACATAGTTGCCATCATGCATCTTCTCAAAAAGTTTGTTAGCAGCGTCGGTTTTGGCCCGGTTTTCCGCGTCCTTTCTGGGAAAGATTCCAAGCAATACGATCTTGGTCTCTGGCAGGATGGTCCTGAGTTTCTTCAGAACTGTGCCAATACCCACCGCAATCTCTCCGGGTGTGTTGAATCCTGCGTTGTTCGTACCCAGCATCACCACCACCACTTTCGGTTTGGTTCCCACCAGCTCGCCTGCTTCCAGACGCCACAAGACGTTCTCGGTACGGTCCCCCCCGATACCGAAGTTGGCGGGCTTGTATTTGCCGAAATACTGGTTCCACAGAGCGCCTTGCCGCCACCAACCATCGGTAACCGAGTCGCCCAACATGACCAGCTCAAAACCACCTGCTTTGGTTAGATCCATGCGTTTTTGATGGTCACGGCCGAACCAGCGGACGCCGCCAGGCACGGGCTTGGTGGGATCGTTCGGCGATGTGATTCGAGTATCGGGCATACCCACGATTTCGCCGGGGCCCAGTTTCTTCAAGGAGGCTGAGGTTCTTGCCTTATCTAACTTTCTTGCCAGCTCTTGGTCACTTGCCGACAAAGCAGACAATGCCGCATCGACCGTTGTGCCGTCCGCCTTTTTCAGGCTGACCTTCCCGTTGGAGATCTTGACGAACTGGGCCGTTATATTGGTGCCTGCCTTGCTGGTCCATTCCCGCATTTCGGTATCCTGGGCCAGGGCAAGAGACGAGGAGCAGAGCAAAGCCAGCAAGGCGCGCTGCCATTGTTTGATTGCCAGGAAATTGGTTTTCGGGTTGGTGCACATGAGGAGGTCAGGGATGGGGGGCGGAGACTGGGGGACAAGGGGTTGCAGGGAAAGGTTGGGCGGAAACCGTGCATGTAGCCGTCCGGACGAGATGCACGGGTTGGATTTTTCCAGCCCAATACGGGTGTGGATCACTTGGGACGATCCTCCAGAGAAGAGACTACGGCCCCCCTTTCCCAGTCCAAGAAAAATCGGCGCGACAACGGAAAATTCCGCCTGTTGAAAGCCTGCAATTCCCTGAATTCAAGGAAAGGCACTTTTTCTGGAAGAATACGCGATATATTCCCGCCCTCACCGTTTTCTATCATTTGTCTGTGGCCAGATCACTTCAAGATGTGAGCGAGGCTCGCCGCAAGATCACTCATTTTACAGGGTTTCGTGAGATAGTCGTCCATGCCGGCGGACAGGCATATCTCGCGATCACCGGGCATCGCGTTGGCCGTGAAGGCGATGATTGCCACGCGGTCTGCCGCCGACGCCTCCAACTCGCGGATTGCCCTGGCAGTCTCCAACCCGTCCATCACCGGCATCGCCAAGTCCATAAGGATGGCCGCGAATTTTCCCGGTGCAAAGACCTTGAGTGCGGTGACTCCATCGGCGGCAAATTGGACGCGATAGCCGAGGTGCTGGAGCATTTTGCCTGCGATTGTGCTGCTGGGCTTGTCGTCATCAATGACAAGCACCAGAACGGCGGTGGGCGGAGCGGGGTCCAATGGGCCCGGGGTTGGTGTGACTGGAGACAACGAAGGTGAGTCCTCTAACGGGAAGTGGAAGGTGAACGTGCTGCCTCTTCCTGGAACGGAGTCAATCGTGATCGAGCCGTCCATGACTTTGGCGATGCGTTCCGAGATGGCGAGCCCCAGCCCCGAGCCTCCAAACCGGCGATTCATCTCCAATTCACCTTGCATGAACGGTTCAAACAGGCGCTTGATCGTTTCAGGAGCAATCCCGATGCCGGTGTCTTCGCAGCGAAAATTCAGAAACCGTCGTCCACTGTTGATGGTGGTGGCAACGCGCAGGACAACCGAGCCACTGGCTGTGAATTTGACGGCGTTGCCGAGCAGGTTGATGAGAATCTGCCGGATCCGGTGTCCGTCACCCATGATGCGCTCCGGGGTTCCGTCGGCCACTTCGCAACGCAACGCAAGCCCCTTGTCATCGGCCGTTTTGCGGATTGTGTCCAAGGACGCCTTGATGAGATCGGCGACCTTCAGCGGTTCTGCATGGATCGAGAGAGAACTGTTCTCCATGCTGGCGAAATCGAGGATATCATTGACGACGGATAGGAGGTGTTCGCCGCTTTCAGTGATCGTGTGGACATAGTCAATTTGTTCCTCGTTGAGCGGGGTGTAGGAGAGGAGTTCGGAGAGCCCCAGCACACCGTTGAGCGGGGTGCGCAGTTCGTGGCTCATATTGGCGAGAAACTCGGTCTTGGCGCGGGTCGCGGCATTGGCGGCGTCAAGGGACATGCGCAGCTCGTCTTCCAAGGATTTGCGCCCGGTGATATCAAAGCAATATCCAATGTAGCCGCAAAACTCGCCGGATAAATCGTGGAGCGGGATGCCGAAATCACTGATCCAACTGTGGCTTCCGTCAGGACGGCGCAATCGGTAATCCATGTCAAATGGCCGCCGCCCGGCAAACGCTTCCAGATAGATTTTCAGGCAGCGGTCAAAATCCTCGGCGTGCACGCCCTCCGTCCAGCCGTCTCCAAGTTCCTGCTCCAAGGTGCGACCGGTAAACTCCAGCCATGTGGAATTGAACCAGTAGCACTTCGCATCGGTGCCTGCCCTCCAAATCAATACCGGGGCCTCATTGAGGAGTCGCTTGTGAAATTCCAATGCGTCGGCGAGCTTCTCCTCCGCCAGTTTGCGCTCGCTGTTGATAGCAAAAATCGCCACGAAAAACCCCTTTTGCGGGCTGAAGACCGAAACGGAAAACCATTCCTGGAGGGCCTTGACAAACAATTCAAACTTCTCGGATTGTCCGCTCTGTGCCACGCGGGCATAGGTTTCAAACAATTCCGGATCCGTGTCCCGAATGCCCGGGATGATCTCAGAGACCCGTCTTCCGTTAACCCCCTTCAACCCGGTCAATCTCCCAAACGCTTCGTTGACTGAAAGATAGATCCAATCCAGGGCACGACCATTTTCAAAAAGCATCTGACAATACGCAACCCCTTCGGCCATGTGCTCGAAAAGCAGACGATAAGTCTCGTTATCCCCGGCCAGGTGCCGGTTATCATCAACATTCGCGCCTTCCTTCGGGTTGGGCGGGCGGGTTTGGACGGATTGGTTTTTTTCCATTGCGGGTGGGGATGATCCCGACTGAGGTGGAACCTGATGCTCGGTTCAAGAAAAAGACATCACAGCCCACCCCAGGTCAAACGCAACCTGTCGCGGCAGATGGGGCTCGTCAAAGACTATTTTTCTGGAAACCCAACTGAGCCCTTAAAGGCATCCTTGCCCGCCACGCCAATACCTTTCGCGTTCAAGACACGGCTCACACACTGCAGATATCCAGCGCCTGCTTGAGACTGGCGAGTTTGTCGGGACGATTCGGGATGAACTCCTGGCCGACAAAGCCGGTGTAGCCGGTGTCGGCGATGGCGCGCATGATCGCCGGGTAATTCAACTCCTGGGTGGCATCGATCTCGTTGCGGCCGGGGACGCCGCCGGTGTGATAGTGGGCGAACCAGCGGTGGTGCTCGCGGATGGTGTGGACGACGTCGCCCTCCATGACTTGCATGTGATAGATATCATACAACAATCCGAAGTTGGCACTATCAAGACGTTTGCATAACTCCACGCCCCATGCGCTGTGGTCGCACATGTAATCGCCGTGATCCACCTTGCTGTTGAGCAATTCCATGACCAGCTTGATGCCGAGTTTTTCCGCGAGGGGCAGCAGCCGTTGCAGGCCGATGGCGCAGTTTTTCACCCCCAGTTCATTGTCCATGCCTTCGCGGTTGCCGGAGAAGCAGATCACTTGTTTGGCGCCCACGGCGTTGGCGGCCTTGAGAAACGGTTCGTAGGCGGCCACCAGGGCGTCATGATGTTCGATGCGGTTGAATGCCTTGCCAATGGTTCCCACTTCCACCCCGGTGGCGGTCTTGCCCACCGGGTTGGAGACCATGGCGCAGGTCAGCCCGTGCTTTTGCAAGAGGGCAAAATCATTGGGCAGGAGCAACTCGATGGATTGCAAGCCCATCGCCTTGCCGGCCACACATAGCGTCTCTAACGAAATATCGTCGTAGCACCATTTGCACACCGAGTGGTTGATCCGGCTGCCGCCAGCAGTGGCGGCGTCGGCGGCACCGAGACGGGTGGACAGGGACGCGGCGACGGCAGTGACAGCGGCGGATTTTGCAGTGGTCATCAGAAAGGATCGGCGTTGCATGGCAATGCCATACCCCGCCACCCCGCAACTTCTTTCATCCCTGAAATCCGAAGTTGAATTCCCGCAATGGGGGAAGCAAACCACGGGTTCTTGAATTGGTGACCCCTCCTGAAAAAAAATAAAAACCTGCTTGACGCCCACGGCCGAAAAGCCAGTCTCGCCGACTTCACCGTGTTCACGGCGCGTGTTTTTTCCACTCGCTCCAACGCCTCGACCCGACCGACAACCCATCATCATGTCCTCGCTACGCTCCCTTGTTTTCATCATGGCTCTGGTGGGCGGCGCGGCGCCAGCACCGGCCGTTCAGATAGAAATGAAAACGCTGCCGGCGGGTTTCGGCTGGGCGCAGAACTGCCGCACGACTGTGTTGGAGTCGGAACTCGAATTTACCAACACGGTGGGCAAGACATGGCAGAGCACCAATTTTGCCTCGATCTATGTGATGGAGGAATCCAAGCCGGTGTTTTTCAAGGTGGCGCATGTGTTGTGGGATTCGACCACCCAGGAGTTCAGTTTTGTGCCGGCCGACGCGCTGGGCGAGCGGGCGGCGTGGTTGCAGGATTTGGCCAATGTGGAGAGCCAATTGGTCGATGGTTCGATGGTGACCAAGCGCAGCAACGACCATTACTTTGCCTCGGCCACGGCGGCAGGTCCAATGAGCGTGACCACCGATGCCGACGGCTCGGCCCGGCTCAGCGGCGTCATCACGCTGGCAGCGGGCCGTTTTCTAACGCATTTCCCCTATGACGTGGAGGTCGCCGCCACAGGCGGCGGCCAGGTGACGGTCAGTGACGACGCCATCGTCACCGATACCAGCTACTTGGACAAGGTGCCTAATCTAACACTGACTTACCACCAAGCCTGCAATGAATGCGAGCAGGCGGGTGGCGCAGGACAAGGCAGCCAGGTGGTCATCCCGGTGAGCAAACGCCTGACCCTCCTGCCTGACGGCGGCTTGTTCGCCACGGTCAGCTCGGGTGCCGCGACGCCACTGGCCTGGGGCGGCTTGCAAGGCGCGGCGGCCCATGAGATGAAGCAATCGTTTCTCACAGGCATCTTTGAGGCCGCCGGCGACTGGCTGGCCGATTCGCTGGGCGGTGCCGATGGCGAAGGCCCGGGACGCTTGCTGCTGGCCGGTTGGGGCGTGAACCCCAACACCACGACGTTTCAGGCGGAGCGGCCCGACTCCGCCTGGTATCGCTCAGGCAACGCCGCCTACCCGGGCCTCAACTATGAGTGTGACAGCGGCGGCCCGTTCAGCGCCACCAGCAATCTGGCAGGCACAAACTACGGTCCTTACGTCCTCGCCACGGACAGCAAGTACATCGTTAGATATTCGGGCGTGACCGGCCGCCACAATGGCGCGGCGCTGGCCGCCGGCGGCGCGGGGGTCGAACTCTATGGTTTTACCACCACGCTGAGCGAGTTTGGCATGACCTTTGTCGATAACTCCAACAACCACAGTTTTGCCGAACCGGTGTCGCGGGTGCGCGGCAGCATCGCCATTGGCGGGCCCTGCGATCTGCTCATTCCGTTTCAACGGTTGGTGTTCAACTGCCGCGGCAACATCACTCAAATCGTGCCGGGAGACTCGTTTACGACTCCGACGCTCGCCTACTGGCAACTCCCCTTTGAACCGGTGGCGCTGCGCTTCCCCGTCGCGGGCGCCTGTGCCGACACCTCCCCCGTGCCGCTCGGCATCATGATGAAAGTCAAGGCCGCCCACCTATCCGATCCCTCGTTACACGACGTTCCCATGTTCGGCGAAGTCGGCATCTGGCCCGATGGCCAACTCGTCACCAAGTGGGATGCCACCGACGCCAATCCGGTGGCCGCCAAACGCAACACCGGCGGCATCACATCGCGCTTCCCCCTGCCCACCGTGGTCAAACTCGATGGGCCGGGCAGTGAGAAATTCTCCTTCACACCCTGTGAGGATGCCTACCTCAACACCGAGGCACTCGCCGTCAAGGCGGGTGCCAGCGGCGCGGACGCCACGGGCCCGGCGGCGGGGTTTTTCAATCTGGCGGGCTTGTTGGATGTGCCGTTTTTCCAGGATATGATGGTGCATGTGCACCTGAGTTCGAAGACGGCACTCAATCCCACCATCCATGTGATGGGCGGCTGGCCGGCGGGTGGGTTTCAGGATGCCAATGGCGGGCATTATTTCAACCGCGACTTCTTCGACGAACGCAACCAGGGCTGGGCAGGCGACTCGGTAGCCAAGTATCGCAACGGCTCGGTGACGGCCTATCAGCCGCGAGCCGTGCAGTCGTGGATGGGCATGTCCGAATTTGACAATCCGGTGCAGTGGAACCCGACGCGACGGGTGTTCAGTTCCACCAGCTCCAAGGAACAGGACCTGTTTGTGTTTCATGCGGAGTCGGACATTCCCATCATCACTCCGCGCAGCACCGAAATCCACTTCGGTGCCAGCTACAGTGCACTGCCACGCATCAGCCTGGCCAACCTCGCGTTCAATGCCCTCGACGACACCCACGGCTTGGTGCAGGCGTTCGAGAACAGCACCCTGGGCCCGTTCCGCGACCACTTGCAAGCCGGCATCGACCATATCGCCAAGGTGGTTTCCGATGAGGCGGACAAACTTGTTAGCCCCGCGATCACCCTCGCTCTCACGGCATCGGATCTGGACTGGCCGCCGCCGGGTGGCGATCCCGCCGGCGCCGCCCTCGCCGCCGCGCTGCACATCGACGCCGGCGGCAATCCCGGCGCGGGTGCCAAAAAGTTGCTCAATGCGTTCGGCGCGGGGAACCCGACCGCCCAGCCCGCCGTGCTCGCTGAAATCAACTCCAGCCTCTCGGAGATCGAGGCCGTGCTCGATGAATTCGCGGGTGCCGATGCGGTGCTCGACAAGGCCTTCGCCATGCAACAATTGTTAGAACAACTGCTCTCCGCCGTGCCCGGGGGCGTGACGTTGCCGGGCAACGATCTGGCCGTGCTCTGGAGCAAGGCCCAGCCCAACCTCGATGCGCTGAAAAAATCGGCGCTCGAGATCAAGGCGCGCATCCATGAACTGCGGGCCGCCTTGGGCGGCATCGGCGGTTGGCATTCCGAGAACATGATTGCAGCCAATCTGCAGGCACTCACCGGCCCCTTGGAGGCCTCCATGAAGGACGCCATCGGGCAGGCGCGCCAGGCCGTGGAGGATGAGATCCGCCTCACCATGACGCAAGGCCACGGCTTCGGGGACCGCTCTAACGACGAGTGGCGCGCGCTGCTGCGCACCGAACTCATTCACGCCTTCTCGAGCAACACCGCACTCAAGCGCGCAATCCAACAAATGACGCGCAATCACCTGCTGGTGGCTGAAAGCGCGCTGCGCGAAACCATCGACCAATGGTTCCAGACGCTCAATCAAACGCTGCGCGAGGCGGTGGCCCTCACCCTCGGCGGTATCGATCAGAAGCTCGACAGTTATGTCAATGGCAAGTTAGGTGCCGGACAACTCGACGGCTACGCCCACATCAACGGCGACACGCTGCGCGAGATGCGCGTCAACGCGAGTCTCGAATTGCATGTGCCCGACACGATGGCGCTCAAAGGCTACCTGTTGATCAAGGACCTGCAGGCCGATGGGCCGAAGGGTTGCTACGGTGGAGCGGACAGCGCCTATCTGGTGGAACTCGGCGCCGAGGATGTGCCCCTCAACTACGGCGCGCGCACCTTGCGGGCGGATCTGGCGGCCAAATTCGCCGTCATTGACTCGTTGCCACGCGGCTTTGGCGGTAGCTTCGAAATGCGCGGCGAACTGGATTTCAAGACCTTCAAAATCAACGCACTCAAGGCCGCGGTGATGGTCAGCGCCACGAAGAGTGATAACTATGTGAGCGGGTTTGCGGATGTGGAGATCAAGAACTATGGGCTGGCTGGAGGCATCTTCCTGGGCCGTGCCTGCTCGGTGGCCCCGATCCAGATGTGGGACCCCTTGGCGGCCGACTTTCTGGGCAACAATCGCAGCTTCACCGGCGTCTATGCCTACGGCGAAGGGCGCATGCCGCTCGTCGATTACGGCTGCACCTTCAACGTCGTGGCAGGCCTGGGCCTCGGCGCGTTTTTCTTCACCGAAGGCCCGACGGTCGGCGGTCGCGCCCATCTGGAGGTCAAGGGTGAGGCCGTGTGTGCGCTTAGCATCAAGGGCAACATCGACCTGATCGGCTCCGCCGGCGCGGATCACGGCCTGCGCATGAGCGGCACCGGCAAGCTCAAAGGCAAGGTCGGGTGGTGCCCGTGTTGCGTGAAGTTCCGCAAAAAGGTCACCATCACTTACGCCAACGGCGAATACTCGGCGGATTACTGAGCCGCAGCCACCATCACCACCATCCTCCCCATGCAACCTAACTCTCTCATGGCTTGCGTTACCACCGCGGCCATTTTCGCCGCGACCCTGACGGCGGCCCCCGCCCAACAGGCCGACGGCCCCGAGGCGTTGCGCCACGCGCTGATGTTCGCCGGCACCACCATCCGCACCAACAACCAGAACTGGGCCTACCTGCTCTGGCAAGCCGGTGACGACTCGTTGCTCGAGGGCCGCACGCTGGCGCTTTACCGCAAGACTGGCGACGCGCAGGCGGTGGCATCCTATCAAATAGAAAGCGTCATCACCCACTCTTGGGACGTGCGCCTTGCGGAGTCGGTGCTCAAGCGCGCCACCCATGTCGGGGATGATCTCACGCTGCTGGCCAGCGCGCTGCAGTCCAACTTCCGCGACATCCTGCCGCCGTCTAACGCCGGCCTCGCCGAGCAGGCGCTGTATTGTATCCAGGCGGCCATCGCCAAGCCCGAGTTGCGCGGCCACATCGGCATGCTCGCGCGCAAGCACCCGGCCATGGCCATGTTGTTAGGCACTGCGCATGTCAGCGAGTTGCCGGCCGCTGGACAGGTGACCTATGAGCTGCGCGACTACGATCCGGTGAAAAAGTTAGATCGTGCGGTGATCGGCCGCACCACGGTGACGGTGGGCCAACCGCTGGTGCTGCCCAATCCGGGCAATCCGGTGCTGGTGCCGCCGCTACCGGGCGAGGAGGCGCGCACTCACCTCTCGGCGCGGCTGCGCTGGGCCACACCCGCCAACCTGCGCGCGCAGGCGATCCTCCAGTTCGGCTTCAATGTCTATCGGCTTTCCGCCGCTTATGTGCAGCAACACGGTTTTCCCTGGCAAAACCCCAGCCTGGCCCAACTCCAGGCTGCGGTGGCCAATCCGGGAGGGGCTAACATGGCAGTGAAAGTCAATCGCCTGCCGGTGGTGCCGGATGACGACCTTGATGCCGACCCGGCCGGCAACATCGACAATGATCGCAGCACGGTGTTTTTCATCGACGATAACGATGCTCTGCAAGGCGGCAGCCGCTTCGATGATGGTGCCCAGTTCTATTACTTCATCACCGCGCGGGATGTGCTTGGCCGCGATGGCGCCCCCTCGTCGGGTGCCCGCATCCAGATCTGCGACACCATGCCGCCGCTGCCACCCGGCCATGTGCGCGTCTCCCCGGTCTATCGCTTTGTCCCGGCCAACGGCGCCATACCTGCGTCGGGCTACCATCACTTCCGCGTGACTTGGCGCGACCCGGGACTGCGGGCGTCAGACCGCCCCGGCGAAGAAAGCATCGGCGGATTCTATGTCTATCGCTGGGACAGCGTGGAAACGATGAATCTGTTAGCACCCAAGGTGGATCACGCCAGCGGCACCTTGCCCAACCCGTTTCCAGCAGGAACACCGGTCACCGCCCATGGCACGTTGGTCGCCAAAGTGCCCGCCGTGGCCGGCCAGGATTTTTACTCATGCGATGATCTCGATGGTCCGAGAACTCCGGCCAACACCGGCAAGAGTTATGTGTACACCGTGCGCACTTATGACAATGGTGCCTGCACCAACAATCTCTCCGGCGATAGCGGCCCGGCCCCGGGCAATCTGCCAGACCTGGAGCTCAGCGCTGCGGGCGGCGGCACCAGCTCAATCACCTATGCCACGCTGGTGCCCACCCTCATCGCCAAACCCGCCTCCATCGTTCCCGATGCGACAGCGGCGGATGCCACCAACTGGACCCTCGAACTGCAGTGCTCCACACTCTCCGGCGGCATGGCCGACTATGCGGAGTTTGAGTGTCCGCTGGGCACCATCCTCGGACAGGGCAGGTTCGGCGCAGGCGTGCTGCCCGGCCAGCAACTGGCACGGCTCCGCGTGGCGATCCCATACCAGCGCAATGTCGACAAACTACTCTGCCGCGTCCATCTGCGCAGCGGCGCGGTGGCCACCAGCACCGCTGCGGCCCTGGTCATCGGCAAGCCCTCATCAGGCTACTGCCTCGTGCCGTGGGAACTGACCGTGGCACGCCAAATCCACACCCTCGGCGGCGGCTTCACCGGCCCCCATGTGCCCGACCCCCAAGCGCCGACTGAAGACCCGCCCGTCCCGCTTCCCGGGCCCGGTGGCGACTTCGTGGGCCCGACGCTCCACCTGGTGTTTCCACCGGGGGCCACGCGCTGGCAATTATTGCGCCAGATCGACGCCGGCGAGCGGTCCGTCATCGATGAAGGCAGCGCCGTGGGCATCCCGTTTCTTGATGTCCCTGACGTGCAACCCGCTGCCAACAACTGCCGCTATTGTTACTATCTGCAAACCTATGATGCGGCTGATAAACCCAGCGGGATCTCACTCATCGACTGCATCTATCAACGCAGCGCCAGCGCCATGCCGCGCCCGGTTCTGGCAAAACCGGAAAACGCCAAAACCAACGCCGGCCAACCCGCCATGCGCCTGCGTTGGACCTGCCCACCCTACACGGTGGAGCGCTTCCGCGTGCAAATCGCCAGCAATGGCGAGGTGCCGATGAGCGGCCTGGTCAATCTATCCGACAACCTGCTCATCGCAGACTATGAGAACATCGTCCCGGGCAACGGCTTGGGATTGCACTGGCTGTCGTGGCATCAGACCACCCGCGTGCAGGTGATGCCGGACTATCCCAGCGGTGTCTACACGGCCTTGGTGCCGGTAAAGGCGGGCCAGACCTATCGGGTTAACGTGCAGGCCCAGGGCCCCGGATTATGGGAGCAGGCACCACTCAGCGAGTTGAGTGAGAACCAGGACTTTGTGTGGCAGAATCTGGACAGCACCGGCAACGGCGATGCCATCACCGGCGCGCCGCGCGATCAAAGCGCCGATGGCGGGGCCGGCGGGGTCGGCGGGGCTGGCGGGGCTGGCGGGGCCGGCGGCACCATCCCTAACAGCACTCTGCCATGGCCCGCCCGTCCACTGCCACCGCTGCTTGCCCCGGATGCCCGCTTTGCCCTCACCCTCAAGAAACAGAGTGAGCACACTGCGCTGCTCGACACGCGCTTCGGACCGCTGGTGCGGGTGGGAAACACCGGCAGTTTCCAAATCGGCACCAATCCCCCCACGGTGTATGAGGATGCGCTCACCCACGCCATCACCACGCGCATCCAGCGGGCGTTTGACCCGCGCCTGCTGCTCTATCAACTGGGCAGCCGGGGTTTGCTGCCCTGCATGTTGTATCGGCGCCAGGCCACGGCCGCCGGGGTGAAGCATGACTGGATTCAGGTGACGCCGCTCATCGAGGACATTGCCTTCGAGGCGGCCAGCCCGGCCAATGCCAACACCACCATCATCCACGACCCCTGGTTTGTGATCCCCGAACCGCTGACCGGGACTAAAACGCCCGAGTTGTTCCTGGTGGACCGCCATCCGGTGGTTAGAGGCATGACCTATGAATACGCGCTGGTGCTCTTTGACGCCACCACCAAGGAGCCTCACGCCACCTTGCCGCTGGGCACCATCACGGTGCAATGATCCCCTTTATCTAACATATACATCCCTAACACACCATGCCACGCCGCACCTCCGAAATCTTGGAAAGGAAAATTGGAACCCTTTCCAAATCCCTTGTGGGGGGAATCGCCGCGGTGCTTGTCTGCTGGCCCGTTCTGTGTCCGGCACCGCCGATTCCAGTCTGTCCGGATTGCGCGCCAGCCGTCTTTGACAACGGGCCGGTCAATGCCGCCGGCCAGCCCCTGCCGCTGGGCGAATTCACCACCGTCGGGGATTTCAATGGCGACGGCACCACCGACATCCTCATCCTCGACAAAGCCACCGGCCTCTATCGATACGGCGTCCTCTCGCCGGTGGACTCCGCGCTGTATTTCAACCCACAGGCGCAGGCCGCAGGCATGGCGGAGGTCACCGGGCTGGCCGTCGGCCGCTTCACCTCCGACACCCTCGACTCGTTTGTCATGGCCTCGCCCACACTCAACCGCTTGCAACTCGCGACCCACGACCCGACGACCACCCCGAGTCGCAACGGCAGTGAGTTGGTGCCGCTGCCTGCCGCCGGGCCGTTTGCCACCGCAGCGCTGGATGTGCCCGCCACCGGCAACACCCGCCGCCCCGAACTCGTGCTCGGCTCCGAAGCCGGTTCCACCACCCAGTTTCAAAAACACCTGCTGCGCCGCAATGGCAGCACCAACACCTGGGACACCCCGCTCACGTCCCCATCCAACAAGCACGTGCTGCGCCTCAGTGCCTTCGCGGCCGCGGCGAGCTCCGGCGAACTCAACGCCGTGGGTGCCATCCTCGAGGATACGGCCATCGCGCAACGCTTCGAGGTGTGGAGCGCCGACGGCACCACGGGTCTAACAACCACAGGCTCGCTCAGCGGCCTGCCACTGGGCTCGCGCTTCATTGCCGGGCAGTTTGAGGCGGGCGCGGTGGATGTGCTTTTCTTCGTGCAAGGCGCTTACGCCGTGCGCGCCAGCCGCATCAGTGCGAGCACGCCGGGCCACTATGTGCCCGGCGTGGCGCAACTGCACACTCTGGCCCAACCGGTATTGGCCATGTATCCGGTGCTGCGCGATGGCGCGTTGCAGGTGCTGCTGCTTTATACTAATAACTCTGCAGAACTGCGCAGTTACTCCTCGGCCGACGGCTTCGCGCTGGTGCAGGCACTCGGCACACTCACACCGCCTGCGGGTACCACGGGCATGTCAGGGGCCGCCATGCTGCCGGATGGCAATTTCTCCCTGCTCTGGGGCGATGGTGCCAGCGGCGGCCCGTCGCGGGCCATCCAAACCTATAACTTCAACCCCGCCACCGGCAAGTATGCCCTCGCCACTAGCCAGGCCCTGCCGGATCTCAAACCAATGCGCGCCAATGCCAATCTGTTAGTCTTTGACGCCGATGTGTACGCCCAGCCCGCCGCCCGCCTGCTGCGCTCCTACCGCCTCCGCGACTGGACCGGCAGCCTGTATCCCTATGCCGATCGCATCGATTTGACGGTGGAGTCGTTTCTAACATCCAATCAGGGGCTCGACGGCCACTATTACACCTCGATCCCGAACAGCGCCGGCACCTTTTCGTTAGGCAACCAGGCCAGCGCCGCGCGCGGCGGCGCGGCGGTGTCGGTGTATGTGATGGATCCGCTCATCGGCACCCACAGTGACGATGTGGTGGCCGCGCCCGATGGCGGCACCTTCGATCAAGCGGTGCAACTCACACTCAGCGCATCTCATCCGGACACCACCATCTATTGGCGCAAGAGCAGCACGGCGGCTTTCACTCCCTTCGGCGGCTTTACCTGGCTGCTCACCGACACCCAGATTGAATATTATGGCGTGACCGCCAGCGGTGGCTACACCCCCCGCAAGACCGCGACCTTCACCTTCACCAAAGCGCCGCCGCATCAGGACAGCGATGGCGACGGCGTGCCGGACTTCGTCGAACTGGCCTATGGCCTCGATCCGAATGGGTCGTTCAATCCCAACGGCACGCCCGCCGATTGGGACGGCGATGGCTTCAGCGATTTGGGTGAAATCCTCGCCGGCACCCACCCGGCCGATCCGGCCCAACATCCGGACTTCGACTGGCAACCGCCCGCCAACACCGACCGCATCACCGTGAATGTTAGAGTCTCCGGCCATGACGGCAATGGCACGCCCCACGTCGCGGCCCCGGGCACCGAGGTGCGGGTGTATGACACCGCCGGCACCTTGCTCGGCAAGGGCCCCACCCCCACCTGGCCTGCCTATGCATCCGTGCCGGTCACCGTCACGAACAAAGACAAGCTGCTCATCGTGACCTCACCCATGCATTTCCCCATCGATACCAGCGGCAGCCCAACGAATTTCGGCAAGCACACCGCCACCCCTGAATCCGTTGGCAACCCCCACGGCCGCGAGGTCGTCGGCTATGTGGCGGTGCCCGATGCCACCGCCGCCGCTTGGGATTTCACCTACGACAGCGCCCAATCGGCCGCGACCAACGCCGCCACTTGGTGTACCGCCCGCCGCAACGCCACAAGTGCCACGCGCCCGCCCGCTGAACTCACGCTCGATTCCCTGAGCACCTTGAAACTCGCCATCCTCGAGCGCGTGCTCGGCACAGTCGGCGGCTCCAACGGCTTCTCCTTCAGCGGCACGCTCACCCCATTCCGCAGTCACGAGCAAACCTTCGGCAATCCCGGCCTCAGCCCCGGACAAATCCGCCTGTTAGAAACCGCCGGCTCCGGCTGGTGGCAACCGTCCGATATCCATGCCCACCGCCTCAAGGACTTGGCGGCCCAGGTGGACGCCTGGTTGAAAGCCCCGTGGAGCGAGTTGGGGAAAATGCGCGATGTGGCCGACGAGGTCTATCAAATCAACGCCAGCCTCAACAACCTTAAGCCGGGCGTGTACGCGCTGCCACTCGACGCGTTGCGCCCGTGGGTGCACTATGGCATGCTCAGCGAGGAGTACCGGAATTTGATCACCAGCGTCAGTTATATGGAGGTGATGATGATCTCCAGCTCATTCTACAGCCATCTGAACGACCTGCCACAACGCCCGGTCATCGACCTCAGCGGCCTGCCCGCGGCCGCCTCCGGTGCCCCGGACTCCACCCGCCTGCGCGGTAGCGGCGGCACCCTTTACGAACTGCTCACCTATGACGGCGAACATTACACTTGGCCCGGCATCTTTGGCGTCACGAACAACACGCCGCTGCGCGTGCTGGCCTTTGACGACATCGCGTCCGACCACTCCGCGGTGGAAGTCATCCGCACCGGGATCAGCGACTTCGCCCTCACCCAGGCACCCGACCTCGATGGCAACCTGCTGCCCGATGCCTGGGAACAATATTGGTTCGGCACCACCGGCCTCGACCCGCTAACCAACGCCGACGGTTCCTCATACTCGCTACTGCAAGAGTATCTGCAAAGCACCGATCCGACCCGCAGCAGTGACAGCCCTGCCAGCGCCCCCGTCGACCTCACTGTCAATGGTCTTCACCTTGAGCTCCCCGCAGCCAGCCCCAATGAACTGCACGTCCGCTGGACCTTCCCCGCAGGCTACAGCGGTGCCTTCCGGTTCTCCGTCGAGTCCTCCACCAACCTGCACGACTTCACCGAAGAACCCCTCGCACCTGTCGAAGAAGCCCCCGGTAACTTCACCCTCACCCTCCCCAGATCCGCCACTCACGGCTTCTATCGGGTCGGCACCCGCCTGTGGTAACCACCCCTTGATTCTCACCATGCGCCCGCTCCACACGCTCCTTTGCCTCTGCGCCTTGCAGCTCGATCCCGCCGGTGCACAACTGGTGACGGACCTGCCCGTCATCGAGTTGAAACCCACACCCGAAGAGGTGAGCATCTCCACCACCTTCGGCTTTCATAACAAGGGCACCCGGCCTGTGAGGGTCGTCTCCATCGAGAGCGCGTGCAGCTGCCTCAGCGCCACGCTCGACAAGACGCTCTATCAGCCAGGCGAAAATGGCACCGGCAAGGCCAACTTCCGGCTCACCAACCTAACAGGAGTGCTGGAGAAAACTTTGCGCGTGCACACCGACGATCCGGCGCGGCCGGAGTGGCTGATCCGCTTTGCCATCGAGATTCCGGAGGTGATCCGCATCGAGCCCAAGACCCAGCAGTGGGCACAGGGCGGCCCTGCGCTGGCAAAAACCACCCGCGTGACCCTGCTGGGCGCCACCCCGATGCAGATCACCACCATCACCACCGCCAGTGAGCAGGTGCAATTCTCCTGGCGGGAAATCACCCCCGGCAGGGAGTATGAGATCACCCTCAATCCCACCACCACCGCCGATATCCTCTTCGGCGCACTCAAGATCGAGACCGACAGCAAGATCCCGCAGTACCGGCGCCAACTCGCCTTCTTCGCGGTGTGCCGCAAACCCGGTTAGCAGAAATCGCTGCCGCCACAATCACTCACGGGCCTCCGGCTTTGCCAAGGCGGTGTGCCTATTCGCCTGTTATTTTTTGTCTGTGGCCTTGCTTGAGCAGCTGATTCAGGGGCCACGCTGGCTCAGGGCTTGGCGCGCTCCGGCCAGGACGCCGGGTCGAGCCAGATCTCTTGGGTTAGGGAGCCCTTGGCGCCCTCCGGATAGGGCGAGAGCTCCGTGCCCGGGACCACCTTGCCCGTGCTCACATCCGCCGCCGCCCACGCAACCGACATGTGGCCGTTGCCTGAATTTTGTTTGTGCAGCGCCTCAATGTAATATTTTTTGCCAGCTTCGAGTTTGATAGGCTTCGACCTTTGGTTAGGAAACTGCGTGAAGTTGCCGGGTCCCGTAGGCTGGCGGGTGAAGGCGACCAGCACCTTGTTCTTCGGGTTTTCATCCGTGCTCAGGTAAAGCTCCGCGCTGGCGTCGGCGGTGATGGCGAAGTCGTAATCGGCGGTCTTGGGCGCGTGAACGAAGCCGCGCACACGGTCACCGTAGGGAACGCCGGCATTTTTTTGCGCTTCGAATTGTTGGAGCACAAGGACCTGGGCTGGCTTGGTGGTGACGGGGATGTCGGCCAATGTTTTCTGGACGGCCTGCGTTTTTCGCCCCGATAAGGACTTCCATTTGACTCCGCCGATCTTATCCGCCGTGGTGTGTTTCAGGACAAAATCCACGATGGGAGTCGGGTCCTGCAGGCTGTGAGGGCGATGCCCGGCTCCGGGTTTCTTGATGAGCGTGACGTCGCCGCCAAGCGCCTTGTAGCGCGACTCTAACAGCAATGCATTGCCCTCAATCGCGACCACCCAGTCTTGCATGTCACCGCAGACCACGAGGACAGGAACCTTCGCATCGGCCATGGGCTTGAGATTGTCGATGGGGTTGCCCTTGTAGGCGCGCGCCTCGGTGTCGGTCATCCCATAGGCATTGAGGCAATCCCGCCAATCCCTGCCGGACGGCCTGGTGCGCCCGCCTCCGCCCGGCCAGCTCTTGAAATCGCACACCGGCGCGTCCAGATACATGCAGGCCACCAAATCCGGGTGCCGGATGCCCCAGTTGAGGGCATACAGGCCGCCGCGGCTGAAACCTTCCGGCACGGTCTTGGCGCTGAGGTTGTAGTTTTCGCAGACAAAATCGTAGTAGAGGTCCATGGCGTCGAGCGCCACCGGGGCCCCGAACAGGCCGCCAACGCCGATGTAGCCCACATGCACCCCTTTCGCGAGCAGGGCAATGTCGGCTTGCGGGTCAATGCCGAAAAATTCGGTGCGCCAGATCCAAGGGTTGCCCTTGGCCGGTTGCTTGGGAATGACCAGCAACGCGCCCCGACCGCCCACATTGAAATTGTGCTGTTCATAGCCGTTCCATTCGCTCTTTTGGACGCCGGCAGGTGCGGCTTCTGCCGTCTGAGTGATCAGCATCGCGCAGAGGGCGCTCGCAAGCAGTGCCGTCTGAATGGCCCGAAATTTGGTTTTGTGGGGGGTGTGCATAGGAATGTTTCGCAAACGCGAAAGTAGCCATCCTGCCCACCTTGCCAAGGAGAATGCGCAAATTTCCAAGCGCAGATTCCAGTCAGTCCCGCGGCCAATCGAGCAGGGGGATGGTTTTGCGTCCAAGGTGCCGATAGATGCGAAAATGACTGTCGAGGGTCCAGACCACAGCCCGCCGGTTGAGTTCACACATCCGGACCACCGTGGCGTCGGCCAACGACATCGGGATGTCGGCATATTTTTTGAGCAAACCAACAAGCGAATCCGTCTGGGCTTGTGCGTCAAAGGCGATTCGCAAACCACCTTCCATCCAGAATTCCTCGAAAGCCGCACGGGACTTCCGCATGGGCGAGAGCAGGAAGAACACCTCGCCAAGGATTGCCTCGGAAGTCAGGAGAGGTTGCCCGATCCGGCCCAGACCGTCCTTTGCCCAGGCATGAAAGGCATCCCCTCGGTCAAAAAGGGCAACAAGCGGACCGGTATCGGCGATCACGGGGCGACTCATTTGCCGAAGTCCCGCAGGCGGTCAGGATTGGTCGAAAGATCTCCCGGTCCATGGTCGAGACTGGCAAAGAGATGCCGGTGCTTGTCGAGGAGCGATGTCTGCGAGGCGGCGGCCCCAGCCAGCACCACCTGCAAGGCGTCACGCAGCAACCGTGACGGGCTGGACTTGTTCGCGGCGGCCGCAAGGCGGAGCCGGTTCTTCTCCGTCTTGGAGACCTTGATGGAGAGCGTTTCGGTGAGCATGAAAAATAGTGTAGTCCTATTCTGCCAGAAGTAAACCCTGATTTTTCCGGTGTGTCACCCTGCGCAGGGCGTCTGGCAAATCAAGGTGGAATGTGACCGTCGCTCCGTCGCTGCATTCAACACAAACCACGCGACAATCGAGTGGTCCGATCGGACCATCTGATTGTCGCGGGCAAGCGCCACTCGGAGTGGACAAATGGGCGACTCGAAACCTAGCGGCCCTACCTTTTGCCCATCACCTGCGACGATTCGCTTGGCAGTGCCGGCGTCCCGACTCATACTGCGCGCACCACCTCGCATTTTCTCCATCCCCCCTACCCTTATGACCTTGTCCCACTGGATTATTGGAAGCGCCCTGCCGCTCTGCCTGTGTCTGGCCGCGCATGCCGTCCCGGCGCCGGAAGCACCCAAGCCCGCCTCGCGCAGCGTGCGCGTGATCGAGGGCTGGAGCGTGCGCGTCGACGACCGCCTGCTGCATGCACCTAACGAGGAGCTGGGCGCGCGCATCCTCAAATCACTGGAAGCGCGGCTGTGCGACATCAAGGCGGTGGTCCGCCCATTCTGTCTGGTAAGGTTGCAGGGGTTCACAATTGTGCTCGACATGACGCACGGGAAATTGCGGCCGATGCAATACCACCCCGAGGCCGCGTGGTTGATAGAGAACGGCTACGCCGCCGACCTCGCCCACTGCGTCCACATACCAGAGGCAGCCGAGTTGCTCGACCCGCGCCAGATCAACGTGCAGCCGTGGTGCGTGCTGCATGAACTGGCCCACGCCTATCACGACCAGGTGCTCGGCTTCGACGAGGCGCGGATTCGCGATACCTATGCCAAATTCAAGGCCAGCGGCCATGGCGATGCCGCGCTGCTGATCACCGGCGAACGGGTGCGGCACTATGGTCTAACCGATCACAAGGAGTTTTTCGCCGAAATGACCGAGGCGTATTTCGGCACCAATGATTTCTTTCCCTTCAACCGCGGCGAACTGATGACCGCGGAACCCGAAATCTACGAATTGATGAAAGCCATCTGGGGGCCGGTGCCATCCGGAAAACCGGAGTCCGCCGCACTGCCAAGCCGCCTGCTAGCCCCTGGTGCCGCAGCCACCACCCTGTGGTATGACAAGCCCGCCAGCAAGTGGGTCGAGGCGCTGCCGGTTGGCAACGGCCGGCTTGGCGCGATGGTTTTCGGCAACACCGTTAGCGACCGCATCAACCTCAACGAACAGACGATCTGGACTGGTGGACCGTATGATCCGAGTCACGGCGGCGGCCCCGAGGCCTTGCCGGAAATCCGCCGCCTCATCTTTGCCGGCAAACACCGCGCCGCCGAGATCTTGTTCAACAAGACCATGATGGGCAACCCCGTCGAGCAAATGAAATACCAACCGCTTGGCGATTTAATGTTAGAGTTTCCAGGGCACCAATCCGCGACCGGCTACCGGCGTGACCTTGACCTCACCACCGGCGTGGCCAGTGTCACCTATCAAATCGGCGGCACCGAATTCCGCCGTGAGGTGTTTGCCAGCGCCCCGGACCAGGTCGTGGTCGTGCGCCTCACTGCGAACAAGAAGGCCGCCATCACCCTGACCGCCAAACTCGCCGGCATTCCCAACACCAAGACTCCAGGCGACGAGCAGTTCGCCACTGAAGTCACCCCGGAGGGCGAACTCGTGCTGCGCGGAAAAACCTCAACCATGTTAGGCATTGCGGGCCGCGTCCACTTCGAGGGCCGCGTGCAAGTCCTCCCCGAAGGCGGCAACCGCGTCGTCGGCAAGGACGGCGTGTCGATTGAGGGCGCCGACGCGGTCACGTTGCTCGTCGCGGCCGGCACCAACTTCAAGCGCTACGATGACATCACTGCCGACCCCGCGGCGCGGGTCCGCGATTATCTCGCGAAGGTCAAGGGCAAGGCGTATGACACGTTGCGCAGCGCCCACGTCACGGACCACCAAAAATTCTTCGGGCGGGTGAAGCTGAGTTTGCCGGAAACCGCGGTATCGTCGTTGCCGACCGACCGGCGGCTCACCGACCACATTCCGGCCAATGACCCGCAGTTGGCGGCGCTGATGTTCCAATACGGCCGTTACCTACTGTTAGGCAGCAGCCGCCCTGGCGGCGAGGCTGCCAACCTGCAGGGGATCTGGAACGAGGACATGAACCCATGGTGGGAATGCAAGTTCACCACCAACATCAACACCGAGATGAACTACTGGCCGGCGGAAACCACGGCGTTGCAGGAATGCGTCGAGCCGTTGGTCAAGATGGTTAGAGAGTTGTCGGAAACCGGAGCCAAGGTCGCCAAGGTCCACTATGGTGCCCGCGGCTGGGTTTTCCATCAGAACACCGACCAGTGGCGCCACGCCGCACCCATGGACGGTGCCACCTGGGGCACCTTCTCGACCGGCGGAGCGTGGCTCTGCACCCACCTGTGGGAGCGCTATCTGTTCAGCGGTGACAAGGATTACCTGCGCCAGATCCAACCTCTTCTCAAGGGTGCCTCACAGTTTTTCCTCGACACTTTGGTTGAGGAACCGACCCACAAATGGCTGGTCACCTGCCCGTCCAACTCGCCGGAGAATTTTCCCGCAGCCCCCGGCAACGGGCCGTTCGTGGTCGAAGGCATGGGCTATGACGTGCCCGGCACGACAATTTGCGCCGGGTCGACGATCGACATGGGGATTGTCAGGGACCTGTTCACCGCCTGCATTGAGAGCTGCAAGATCCTCGGCGTGGACGCCGACTTTGGCACACAAGTGGCGGCGGCGCGCGCGCGCCTCGCCCCGATGCAAATCGGCAAGGGCGGCCAGTTGCAGGAATGGCTGGTCGACTGGGGCGTGCTCGAAGAAAAGCACCGGCATATCTCCCATCTCTACGGCTTGTTCCCCAGCAATCAGATCACTCCGGAGGCCACGCCCGAGTTGGCGCAGGCGGCGAAGGTGGCACTCAATGAGCGCGGTGATGTCGGCACCGGCTTCGGCATGGCATGGAAGGCGGCCTGCTGGGCACGCCTCTACGATGGCGACCACGCGCTGAAATGCCTATCTAACCAAGTTGCCTTGCAAACCACTCCCAACCTGTTCTCCAAGTGTTTCCGCGCCGCGCAAGTGGACGGCGTCCACGGCGCCACGGCCGCCATCGCCGAAATGCTCATGCAGTCGCACGCCGGCGAAATTCATCTGCTGCCCGCACTGCCCAAGGACTGGCCCAGCGGCGCGGTCAGCGGCCTGCGCGCACGCGGCGGCTTCACTGTGGATCTGGAGTGGAAGGATGGCAAACTTACCGCCGCCGCCATCAAGTCACAATCGGGTAATCCATTGCGTGTGCGCTATCAAGACCGCGTCCGCGACGTCAAGCCCACCAAGGGCGATACCTTCCGCTGGGACGGCAACCACTGACCGGTAATTTATGCTTGTAAGTATTTTCAACGACGTGATCGGCCCGGTGATGCGCGGGCCGTCGAGCTCCCACTGTGCCGCCGCCTTGCGCATCGGCCGGCTGGCCCGTGACCTGATGGACGCGGAGTTTACTGACGTGTTGGTCGAGTTCGACCGCAATGGCTCGCTGCCGACAACTCACGACACGCAGGGGTCGGACATGGGGTTGTTCGGCGGTCTCATGGGTTGGGATGCCGCCGACGTGCGCTTGCCGGGTTCGCCACAGGCGCTGCGCGACTCCGGCGTGCGCATCACCATCGCAACGGTGGATGCCGGCGACCCTCACCCTAACACCTATCGGCTCACCCTGCACAGCACGCGGGAAACCCACACCCTCCGCGCCATCTCAACCGGCGGCGGCATGATGGAGGTGATCGACATCGACGGCTTTGCGGTTTCAATGTTCGGCGATTGCTGCCAAACCCTGCTGTGGGTGGATGGATCGGCACGCGAGATCATCGCGGCACTTGAGGCCGCCTTTCCCGCCGACGAAATCCTGCTGCATGAGGCCGATGGCAGACATCTCGTCGAGGTCAAGGCTGCCGGTTTCGTGAGTGACGCGATTCTAGCAGATTTGCCGGGCCTCCGGGCGGTCAAACGCCTCGGTCCGGTGCTGCCGGTGCTTTCGCGCAAGGGCACGCGGGTGCCGTTCGGGTCTTGCATGGAAATGTTGGAACATGACGCCAACCGCGGCACGCCGCTGTGGCAACTGGCGGTGCAATATGAAATGGCGCGCGGTGGCCTCAATGAGGCGGAGGTTCTCGCCAAGATGGTGGATATCGTGCGCATCGTGCGCAGCTCGATCGCCGAGGGCATCGCCGGAACCGCCTACGACGACCGCGTGCTGGGCCATCAATCCGGCCGTTTCGACGAGTTGCTGCGGACGGGCGGATTGTTAGATGGTGGTGCCTTGAACCGGATCATCCTGTATGTGACGGCATTGATGGAGGTGAAGAGTTCCATGGGCGTGATCGTCGCGGCGCCCACTGCTGGGGCCTGCGCGGCCCTGCCCGGCGCGGTCATTGCGATGGCGGAAATCATGAACCTTGACGAGGAGGCAATGGCCAAGGCTTTGTTAGCCAGCGGCCTCATTGGCGTGTTCATCGCCACCCGTTGGACCTTTGCCGCGGAAGTCGGCGGTTGCCAGGCCGAGGGCGGGTCCGCCGCCTGCATGGCCGCCGCCGCATTGGTCACTCTGGCTGGCGGCTCCCTAACCCAAGCGGTGGCCGCTTCCTCGATGGCATTACAAAACATGCTAGGGCTCATCTGCGACCCGGTGGCCAACCGCGTGGAAGTCCCCTGCCTCGGCAAGAATGTGATGGCCGCCAGCAACGCGCTCGCCTGCGCCAACATGGCGCTCGCCGGTTACGATCCGGTCATTCCGCTCGACGAGGTGATAGAGACGGCCAAGCAGGTTGCCTCCCGCATGCCGCGCGAAGTCCGCTGCACCAACCTGGGCGGACTCTCCATCACCCCCACCGCGCTGGCACTCGAACAAAAACTCGCCGCCCGCCACGCCAGCGCTTGCGACTCTGGTTGCGCCTGCGGCGGATGAGGCTTGTCCGCGAAGCGTGCGGTCGTCATTGCTACAAGGCTGGCACGAGGTTGGTGCCGAAGAAAATAAAGAGCGCGAGAAAGAGGAACAGCAGGGCGAGGCCAAGTTTGACGGCGCAGGTGTGCCTTTTCTGGAAGGTGATGAGGGTCTCGCTGCGGAGTCCACCGTAGGCTAACAGGAAAATGACAATCAACGGGGCGATGAAGGCGAGGTTGTAGATGACGAGCCACAGCACGGCGTCGAGCCGGCCCTTTTGGATTTGATAGATGATGGGCGCATAGACCTGGCCGGTGCAGGCGAGTTCCAGCATGGAAATGACCAGTCCGGAGAGGAAGGCGGCGATGACGAAGTTGCGGGCGCGGGCGCCGCTGCGGATGACGCCGCGGATGCGCTCCTTGAGGAAGCCGGGGAGTTGCAGCGTCATGGCGTCGAGACGGCCGGCGCGGGCGCGCAGGGCATCGCGCAAGGAGAGCCAGGCGGCGAACAGGGCGAGCAGTCCGAAGCTGAGGTTGAGCCACCACTGGATGCCGGCGAAGCGGCCGCTGAGCTTGTCTAACATTTCATAGAGGAGCAGTCCGGCGGCGAGGTAGGCGATGAACACGGCGCTGATGAAGGCGGCGCCCACCATGAGCATTTCGCGCGGGCTGCGGCGGGCGATTTGCAGATAGGAAAGGAAAAAGATGATGGTGGCGAAAGCGCAGGGGTTGATTCCATCTAACAATCCACCGCCGACCACGATAGGCAGGGTGACGGCCTGATAGCGGCGGTCCACTTCCTGGGCGGCGGCGAGTTGTTCCGGTGCGTCGAGCTTGGACCAAGTGTCATCCTGGGGCTCGGCCATGGTTTGGGCCATGAGCTTGCCGAGAGTGGCGGGGGAGATGTCGGTGCCGATGACAAATCCGGCCTGGGTGAAGACGGCCGGGGTGAGCGAGTGTTTGAGGGATGGGACGCTGAAGCGTCCGCAGAGGGCTTGGTTGAGGACCGTGCCGGAGGCTTCCAGGATGTTGCTTGCGGTGAGCTTGAGCAGAGGGAAATCGCGCTTGAGGTTGTTGAGCAATTGTTGGGTTTTGACACATTCCGGGCAGCCGGGTTTATAGAAGAAGACGATCTCGAGGGAGTTGCGGGTGGGGGCGGCGGCGGCGGGGGCTTCCGTTAGAACAGGGGTGTCTTTGGCGGTTGGCGTGGCAGCGGTTTCAGCGAGGGAGGCAAAGGTGGCAAAACCGTTGGTTAGGGCGGGGCTGATCCGGGCATTGAGCAACTGGAGTTTGTCCGGGCGGATGCGTGCCGGGTTGATCACGGCGAGCAGCGGACGCAACGCGGGCGTGGCGCGGCCGGCATTTTGTTCCAGCCAACCGGTGAGGCGGTCGGTGGCGTGGGTGTCCTTGGCGAGGTGGGGCAGCAAGGTGAGGAAGGCCTCGAGGTCGATGGGCACGCCTTGGGCGATGAGGGCGAAGCCGGCCTCGAAGCGGATGAGCGGCGCGGGGTCGTGTTCGGCCAGACGCTTGAGAACGGCACGCAGGCCATCATCCAGACGGGCTTGTTTTTCGTTATAGTTAGAATAGGTCTCCCGGCCGAGTTGGGTGTCGGAAAACTGGTGGAGCCAGAGGTTTTCGGTTTTGGCGGCGTGCTCCGGCAGGACCGCCCGCACAAAGGCTTCCGGGTCTTTGGCGAGGGCCTCGGCACTTGCGGAAAGTTCGGCGGGGCGGGCGCAAAGCAGGGCATGCCAGGCGGCGCGGCGGAGTTTCGGGTCGGTGGCGGAGGTGTGATTTTTGAGTGCCGCGAGGATGGGGGTATTGGGGCAATGGCGGGAGGCGATCATGGCAAGGATGCGCAGCGGCACCGCGCTGTCGCGCGCCTGGAGCACCCCGAGACACCAGGGACGGAAGATGGCGGCACTATCGCGAGCGGCGTATTCAAAACGGTAACCATACGCTTCGGCGGGTTGCAGCGGACTGCCGGGTTTGCCCAGTTCCTCGATCACGAGATGAATGAGAGCTTTGGCCTTGTCGTTAGAAAGGGCGCGGGCGGCGGCGGCGCTGCGCACTTCCGACACGGGATCACGCAGGAGAGTGGTCAGCAGCGGGATGGCTGCGCGGTTCGAGGGGGAGTTGAGGTTGTCGCAAATGGCGATTTTCTGGGCGGTGGTCTGGGTGGGCAGGTCGCGGATCAGCGCGGTGAAGCCCTCGGTTTGGTCGGCTTTGGCGAGATTGATGGCGGCACTGAAGCGCAGGCCGGGCGGCGTGTCCGGCGTGCAGCGCTTGGCGATTTCACGGATGAGTTCGGCCTGGGCGGCTGGGATGTTAGGGGTTGCCGGTTCGCTGCGGCTCGCCTTGAGGTTCTTGCCAGGCTCCAGGAAGGCGTCATACAGCGGATCCAACGCGGTGGGTTCGCCGGATGTGCTGGCGCTGTTGAGGGTTTCCACCAGCAGCGGATCCAGGCGCTTGGATGAGGCCGATGGCAGGTCGAGGCGTTCGAGAATGGCGGCGGTTTTCTCCGGAGTGTTAGATCGAAGGGCGGCCACGACCACGCTGGCTGCCTTGTTGGTTTTCAGCGCGTTGTCATCGGCGGCGATGATGCGCAGCGCGGCGCAGGCGACGTCGAGGTTGGCATCGGCGGCATAGCGCAGGGCAAGGGAGGCAAGCGACTTGTTCGACTCGGTGGAGCGCAGCGCGGCGAGGCGGGCATCGGGTGGGGCTGCATCGAGTTTGGTTAGGATATCCGCATCCAGAGGTTGGTTCAGGGCACCGTAACCTTCGATGACGGGGCCGGCCATGGCCGGGTTGGCCAGAAACATGGCCTTGAGTTTGGGCAGGGCATCTTTGGCACCGAGTGCGACGATCGCCTTGATGGCGGCGAAACGGACAAATTCATCCGGGTCTTCCAGCAGGGTGAGGCAGGAATCCTTGGCGGCGGACACCTTGCGCTTGGCGACGTATTCGAGGGCGGTGGCACGGACGCGCCAGCGGGGGTCGCTGAGCGCCTGAAGGACGGCGGGATCGGCGGTGGGGCTTTTTTTCTTGGAGCCTGACGAGTAGCGCTTGTTATCGCCGCTGAGGGTGAGGCTGGTCTGGATGGCGGAGATCAGGAGATCCTCATCGGCATGGGAGAGGAAGGCACCGACAAGTTTTTCGGTTTCGGGGCCGGGGATGTCCTTGAGGCGGCGCAGGGCACCGTGGATGACATTGACGTCGGGTTCTTTGGCGAGCAACGGGGCGATGATCGCCACGGCCGGTTCGCCGCCGCTGACAAGCAGCGCATCGATGGCCGTTTCGCGCACAAGCGGGTCCGGGTGGGTGATGAAGTCGCGCAAGATCGGCAGGGCAAGGCTGCCAGCACTGCGGACGGTGGCCAGCGCGGCCAACAGTTGGTCGCGACTGCCAAAGGCAAGTTGACGGGCGGTGTCGCCGGCTTGGTCGCCGAGTTGGCGGGCGAGGGTGATTTGGTATTGGGCTTCGCGGATGCGGGCGCGGCTGCCGGGCGGAAGGGTGGGAGTGTCTTTGAGAAATGTTTCGAGGAAGCCGACGGCGGCGAGGCCTTCCGCTTCTAACATGCGGCGGGCGCGGCTGGCCTTGTCGATGTCCTCGGCGAGGAGGTCGCGGAGGTAGGCGCGGCGCTGCTCATCGGAGAAGAGGGAATCTGTGTGAGGGGCGTCGGCGGTGGCCCCGGCCCAGGCTTGCCAGCGGGCGAGGGCCGCGAGGTTTTCCGGCGCCTCGGCAGGGGTCCATGGGTTGAAGGCGAGATCGCCGCCGGCGAGTTCCTCCAGCAGTTCCAACGCGCCGAGACGCACGGCCAGCGCGGGGTGCTTGAGGAGCGCAACCAGATCCGCGCGCGGCGGGGCCTTGGCCTCCAGCAGGGTGGCGCGGATGACAGGCCGGTATTCCTTGTTAGGAAGTTGGGGCAGCACTTCCGCCAGCGTCGCAAGGTCAAGCGTGCCATGGCGGAAGCGCTCGAAGGCATCGTCGGTGGGGGTGGGCGGCGGAGTGGATGGTGCGGGATCGGCGGCGTCTTGGGCGTGGGTGAAAGCTGAAAATTGAAAGCTGAAAGCTGAAATGAAGAGCAGCACGAGCCTGAGTCTCTGGGGCGCGGGGATGGGACAAAGGGGACTCATGGGACGGAGGGGACTGAGGGGAAGAGTTGTCAGTTAGAAGTTATTGGGGAAACGGAAGAAAATGCCAGGAACTGATAGCTGATAACTCTCTTTATCTTCTGTCTTCTGTCTTCTGTCAGCATTTCAGCGTTTCAGCGTTTCAGCGTTTCAGCGTTTCAGCGTTTCAGTATTTATTTCTCAATGCAGCAGGGCGTAGGCGAGAATGTTCGCGTTGATTTCCATGGAGTTTTGGATTTCATTGCCGCCACAACAGCAGCAGCCTTCGGCGTGGGAGCTGTCGTTGAGGCCTTCGGGCGAATAGACGACGACGATCTTGCCGTTGCGGGTGAAGCCTTTGAGCAAGGTTTCCGGGCCGGCGTGGGAGAGTTTGAGGTCCTTGACAGTAAAGACGGTGCG
>JBAXPF010000007.1:0-32097 GCA_037132955.1 Verrucomicrobiota bacterium
AAACTTGCACAAGTCCTTGGTTTGCAGCGGTGCAGGTGGGCCGCGCCCTGCACCCCCACCACGCCCCTGTGGCCCAATCCCGGCATTCACTGCGGCAATGTTAGAATAACAGCGAAGCCACCGCCGACAGGTAGCGACGCGCTGGCGGCTCCACCACAGGCTTCGATGGCGCTGCGCACGATGGCGAGACCGAGGCCATTGCCACCGGTCTCGCGGCTGCGGGAGCGATCGGGCCGATAGAACGGCTCGAAGAGGCGCGGGAGTTCTTCGGGCTCGACGCCGGGGCCGTCATCGGCCATGGTGAGGGTGGTTATATCGGCAGTGGAGGTGGCCGAGATGGTGACGTTGGCAGCGGGACCGGCGTGAATACCGGAATTGCGCAGCACATTGGCCATGGCACGCGCCAGCAGTGTTGGATCCGCGGTCACGCGGAGTTGCGGGGGGATCTCGAGAGTGATGTGAAGGGCCGCACCTTCGCGGGCGATCACCTCTCTAACAATTTCATCTAACACAATTAACTGTGGACGTGCAGGCCGGTTCTTGGCACGGGAAAAGGTGAGGATTTCCTCGATGAGTGCGGCAAGCTCGGCGGCTTCCGCGTCGATGGCTGCGAGGTGGACTTGGTCGTCTTCACTGAGTTTCATTTCGAGGATTCCAAGGGCGGTGCGGAGCCTGGCGAGAGGTGCGCAGAGTTCGTGAGCGGCATCGCCGAGAAAACGCTTTTGGCCGGAGATGAGCTGATCGAGACGCGCCGCCATGGACTGAATGGCATGCCCCAGGCGGCCGAGTTCATCGCTACTCCGGGGTGGCAAGGTCACGTTAAACTGGCCAGCGGCTATGCCATGGGTGGCAATTGTTAGACGGCGCAGATAGCGGGTGACGCCAAGAATGAATGGCGTCCAAAAGGCCAGGCTCAATAGCAGCACGCCGAACCCTCCCCACAGCCATGGTTTCAGATCGAAGAACATGCCCGAGCCATCAAGGTGCTCCGCACGGACGAGCAGCAAATGGTGATGGGGAGGTTCTGCACGCCGGCCGGGAAATGACAGGTGGACTCCGGCCCAATAGCCATTGCCGCCATCCCCACGCATGAGAAACACCGGTCGCGAGGGCGGCGTGCGATCTAACAATTTCTGTGGGGGCGCATCCGTTCGGGGCGGATTCCCTGGCGGCGGCGGGCCACGGGATTCCGGAGGTTTGCGCTCATCTGAAGGGTTGCGGCCAACCGGTGGTTCAGGGCCATCCGGAGGTCCATTAAAACGACCCTGGGGCGGTCTGCGAGGCGCTGCCGGTCCTTGTTCGGGACCGGGGGGCAGTGTGCGCTCGAGGCGCCGCAGCACATTGGCTGGAATCGTTAGATGGAATTGCCCGGGATGCGCGGGATCATAGATTGCGGCGGTCACGTGTCTTGCGGTGGCAAGAGGAAGAATCACCTGGTTCCATTCTTCGGCAGGCCTGCCGATAATTTCCTCGTGAACGACCTCACCAAAGGCACGCAACCGTTCGCCGGCGGCACCGCTGAGCAGGGAGTCCAATCCGAGTCCCAACTGCCAGGCAACGAAGGCGGCAAAAGCCAGCACCAGAATGAGCAGGTGCAAGAACAGCCAACCCAACACCTTGACTAACAAAGACGCGTGAAGGGCGGATTTCATGGCTGGTGGAGAGAAGGGACTTCGGGTTCGTGCAGCGAGTAACCGATGCCGCGGATGGTGTGGATGAAGCGCGGATTTTTCGCGTCATCGCCGAGTTTTTTCCGCAGCGATGACACGTGCACATCGATCGAGCGGTCAAACACATCAAAGCGGCGTTCGGAAACCTCCTCAATCAGCCGCTCGCGGGTTTTGACGCGCCCCTTGGCCTTGAGCAGGGAGGTGAGGATGGCAAATTCCAAGGTTGTTAGATCGAGCGGCAGGTCGCCCATACTGGCGGTGTGGGTTTCCTCGCAAACGCGCAGCGGGCCGGCGCAAAGTTCGCGCAAGGGCGGGGCGGTGTCGACTGAGGATCGGGCGCGGCGGGTGACGGCGCGGAGGCGGGCAAGCAGTTCGCGGGAGGAAAATGTTTTGGGCAGATAGTCATCGGCGCCGATTTCCAAACCCACGATGCGATCCGCCTCGTCGCCCAAGGCGGTGAGCATGAGCACGGGGACATCCGAGGTTTTGCGCAGTTCGCGCAACACGGCAAAGCCATCCATGCCCGGCAGCATCACGTCCAGAATCACCGCCTCGTAGGGGTTGGCGAGCGCTTCCGCAAGACCGTCCGGACCGTTGTGCCGCAATTCCACCGCATAGCCGAGCGGCCTGAGATAATCGCGGATGAGCCCCGCGAGTTTGCGGTCATCATCGACCACGAGCAGGCGGCGATTTCCTTGGTGTTCCATCGGTGTGGAACCTATAGCATCCCGGACCGGATGAGCCCACGGTTTTTACAAGAACTTAACATTTTTCCTTTGCTTTGCAGGAGCATGCATGACAGGGTTTATCAGATTCAACCCCACTGCCATGTATAAAATCCTATTTCTGCTCATTGCCGGGGCTTCCACCGCACTGGCGGAACCCAACACTCTAACAGTCTCGCAACAGGCCGACGCCTATTATGGCAAAGGCATTGCGGCGGAAAAAGCCGGCGATGTCGAGGGCGCGCATGCGGCCTATACCAAAGCGTTGCAACTCAACCCGGGGCTGGCCAATTGCCGCTACCGCCTCACGCAACTGCAAATTGATGCGCCATCGATCGCCGCCAAGGGCCGCGAGGCAAAATTGAGCAAGGTGATGGTGCCTGTATTCCAGCTCGAGGGCACCACCCTACAGGAAGCCATTGATGCGCTCAGCCTTATCATCAAGAAGGAAGCCAAAGGTCAGGTGGCGGCGAATTTCATCATTCAGGATCCTAACAAAAAACTCGCAGCGGCCAAAATCACGCTGAACTTGAAAAACCTGCCGGCCTCCGCCGTCATGACCTATCTGATGACCCAAGCCCACGCCAAGGCGCGCTACGACGAACACGCCGTCGTCATCGAACCGAAGTGACCCGCGCGGCGACTCGCGCAGAGGGATGGTTAATCTATCCGATAAACAAACCGACCCTCGGAGTTCGGACGGAACGCCCCCCCCCGCCCGCGAATCGCCACCGATACCCCGCTACGCTCCCGCCCGCCAAGATCTGCGCGTGATTTATATTCAAGGATTCCAAAATTTCCAGTTGTCATCCCCAAGGAACTGGCCTACCGGTGGTCGGGCGGGGGGACCTCCCGCCGGGCCCAACGCATCCGTCACGCCAGTCATAATGCCGATATCGAGCATCCAAAATCGAGCAACAGGGATAAATTTTTCAAATCCTGGCTATTTTCGTTGACAAAAGTACACTTTTATTCACTTTTGAGCACTGAGCACACCTCAGCAGCATAAAAGTGAGCAAAAATGGTCAGCCATATTTGGGATTCAAGCCCTACGCAGTCGATGCGAAGTATCGTTTTGCGGTGCCGCCGGCATGGCGACCGGCGGCCGGTGAGGTGTTGTATTTGCTGTATTCGCGGACTCACGAGATGCCGATGCTCAAGGTGTTGACACAGGACGGGTATGACGAACGGGTTGCGATCGTGAAGAACAGCAACAAGGACGAAGCCACGAAACGGCAGTTGCTCGGCAGTTTGGCCGCACTGTGCCGCGAAGTGACCATCAACGAACAGGGCAAGCTCCTGATTCCCAAGGATTTAAGTGAAAAGGCGGAAATCAAAGCGGATAGCGAAATCATGCTGGTGGGTCGCCACGGGCATTTTGAAGCTTGGCACAAACCGCATTTTGAGCGGGCCCAGGAAATCGAGATGAACCAGAAGGATGAACTGGGGATTCTCTGAGACGCACCCTGAAATATTTGCAAGCACCACCCGATGCTCAACACCCCATCCATTCTGGCACTTGACACGAACCGCGGCGCGGCGGCGTGGGCCATGGCACGGAGGGGGGCACCGGCGGTCGCAGACCGTCGCTCCAATGCGGTCAATGACCGCTGCACTTTTCTGGCTGGGCGGAAGAAGTCTCTCGGGACAGAGCTTCTTCTGCTATTCAATGCGATGGTCCGCGCCGCGACTGGCTGGTTGTCGGCGCGGCCATCGAAAATTTTTCTGGCTGGGCGGAGCAACGCACTCGGGACAGTGCTTGCCACCGCGAATCATAGCCCGACCGCACGCACCGCTCCTGGCTGGTCGGTGCGGCGGTCGGCCAATTTCACGACAGTGGCCGCCACAGATGACTATCATCTGCCGGTGTTTCCCGCGGAGGTGGCAACCTGGATGGCCGCAAGCCCGGATACCTTCATCATTGATGGCACCTTGGGTGGCGGCGGACATAGCGAGATATTCCTCACCACCGGCGCACGGGTGCTCGGCATCGACCGCGACCCCGAGGCACTCGCCCACGCCCGCCAACGACTGGCACGCTTCGGCACGCGCTTCGACACCTGGGAGGGCAACTTCTCACAGGTGCTGGAAAGCCCGGCCCTGCTCCAGGGCGAGCGGGCCGATGGATTATTGTTAGATCTGGGAGTATCCTCACGCCAGCTTGACAGCGCGGCACGGGGATTCTCGTTCATGCGGGAAGGCCCGCTGGACATGCGGATGGGTCCGTCCAGCGCCCGCACCGCCGCCGACATCATCAATGGTTGGGAGGAAACCAAGCTGGCGCGATTGCTGTTCGATGTCGGCGAGGAGCACAAGGCGCGGCGGATCGCCGCGGCCATCGTCAAACGCCGCGCCGAGCGCCCGTTCCAGACCACCACCGAATTGGCGGAGTGCATCGAAAAGGCGGTGGGTCGCCATGGCCGCATCCACCCCGCCACCCGCACGTTCCAGGCCATCCGCATGACCGTCAACGAGGAACTCGAATCTCTAACTGCCGCGCTCCACGCCGCGCCGCAAGCCCTCAAACCCGGCGGCCGCCTGCTGGTCATCACCTTCCACAGCCTGGAGGACCGGCTGGTCAAACAATTCCTCAGGCGCCACTCCGCGCCATTTATAGACGACCCGGGTTGGCCCGCACCGCGGCCCAACCCGGACTGCCGGTTCCGCTTGTTAGCCCGCAAGGCGATCGCCCCCAGCCCCACAGAAAGCTCCCTGAACCCCCGCTCCCGCAGTGCCAAACTGCGGGTTGCCCAGTTATTAGACCCAACGTCATGAATCGTCTGAAGTCCCAAACCCGCCCGCCCGCCTCGGTCTTCATCTTCGCGCCGATCATCGCCGCCATCATTGGTGCCGGTGGCGGCGTGCTGCACGCGGATTACAAATTCCGGCAAACCCAGGTCAACCGCGAGATCGATGCCATCGAGCATCGCGTCGAGCAATATCAACTCGACATCCGCACCACCCAGATGCGCAACGACGCCATTCTCAACCGCTTTGCCATCCGCAAACAGCTTGAGGAATCCGGCTCGCCGTTGCGGCCGATCCCCATCGGACTTTTCGAAGAAGTCAAACCGGCACCACCCGCCGCCGTGGCCTCCGCCCTTCCGTAATCCGTGAACCGCAAGTTTCAATATCGCTGCATCATCCTGTGCTCAGTCCTGGTGACTGGGCTCAGCTTGCTTTCGGGGAGATTGATCCAAATCCAACTGGTCAACCGCCAGTACTACGCGACGAGTGCGCACAAGGCGTTTCATCGTCTCGAAAAGCTGCCCGCCATGCGCGGCATGATCGTGGATCGGCACGAAGAACCCTTGGCGCGCTGCATTCCAATGGCCACCTTGTTTGTGGACAAGAATCATTTGTTAGATCCGAAGTTGGCGAGCTTCGGCCTGGCCTATGCAGAGGCCAGCAACGAACCGGGCTGGGACGAGATGGACACGGCCAAGCGCAAGCGCCGGGTCTACAGCCTGCGGGCCGAAATCCTCGACAGTGAAAAACCGGCGGTCATCGTTGAAAAGCACCTGGCCCGTGCCGTCAGCGTGCTGGCCCGTCCGTTGGGCATGCGCCGTGATGAGCTCCGCGCCAAGATCGAAACCAGCAGCGGCAAATGGATCCCCATTGCCAAGGATCTTCCCGAGGATGTGGCCGACAGCCTGCGCCAAATCGTGGATGAAAACCAGCTGGAGGGCTTTGATTTTGAAAACTTCATCAAGCGTTGGTATACCGCGCCGACCCTCGCCACCCATCTCATCGGCTTCACCGGAGAAGTCGAGGAAACCGACGAAAACGACAAGAAGCATACCCGGATGGTGGGCAAATTCGGCGTCGAGTGCGCGATGGAAACCTATCTGGCAGGGCGTGATGGCTGGCGTGAACACCAACGCGACGCGCGCGGGCTGGTGGTTCCCGGGGATACCAGCAGTCTGCTGCCGCCGCGAGCCGGGCTCAACGTGCAACTCACCATCGACATGGGCCTGCAAGCCATTGTGGAGGAGGAGCTCGACGCAGCCCTAACCGAATTTAAATCCGAACGGGCGGCGGTGGTGCTGATGGACCCGAAGAGCGGCGAGATCCTGGCCATGGCCAGCCGCCCCGCCTTCGACCTGAACCACAAGGAAAACCTCGAGAGAAACAGCTTCAACTTCGCCATTCAGGCGATCTATGAACCGGGCTCAACCTACAAGATCGTCGCCACTTCAGGTGTTCTCAACGAAGGTCTTGCCACGCCTAACACCACGGTCTTCTGCCACAACGGGCACTATGTTTCGGGCAATATTGAGGTTCCCGATCATTTCCCCTATGGCACTCTCACGTTGGAAGGCGTGCTGGCAAAATCCAGCAACATCGGTGCCTACAAGTTCGCCTTGCAACTCGGCCCCAAACGGTTTTTCGACTACGTCAAGCGCATGGGTTTCGGCAAAAAAACCGGCATCCTTCTCAGCGGCGAAAGCTCTGGCATCGCCCGCAACACCAACAATCCGGTCGATTTTTCCCGCGCCGCCTATGGCTATGCGATCAACGTCACCCCGCTGCAAATGACCTGCGCCTACGCCGCCCTGGCCAATGGTGGCAAGTTGCTCAAACCGCAGATCGTCAAGGCGCTCATTGCCAATGACGGCACCATCGTGCAGGACTATCCGCCAGAAGTCGTCTCGGAGGTGGTCAAGCCGAAAGTGGCGATCCAAATGCGCGCGGCCATGGAAAAAGTCATCGAGAAAGGCGGCACCGCCACCCTCGCGGCGGTGCCCGGGTTCCGGGTTGCAGGCAAGACCGGCACCGCCAAACGCCACAATCCGCATGGCCACGGCTATCTTCCTAACAGTTACACAGTATCCTTCGTGGGCATGATGCCGGCGCAGGATCCCGCCTTTGTGTGCGTGGTGGTCATCGATGATCCGAAGACCGACAAGGTCACCCGCTATGGCGGCACCATTGCCGCACCCGCCTTCGCAAAAATCGCCACCCGGGTCGCCGCACACATGAACCTGCAGCCGACCGAACCACTCGCCACCCCCCTAGCCAAGGCCACCCCCCATGATTCTCCGTGATCTAATACAAAGCCTGGCGCGGGTGACGATCGCCGGATCGTTGGATGTGGAGATTGCCGGGCTTACGGCCTCGTCACGCGAGGTGGCACCGGGCCTGCTGTTTGCCGCCATCCGCGGCACGAGCACGGATGGGCACCGCTTCATCGGGGAGGCCATCGCCGCCGGAGTGGCCGCCATTCTGGCGGAAAGCGCGCCGCCCGCCGACCTGCCGCCGACCATCACCTGGCTGCACGTCGGGGACAGTCGCGCGGCGCTCTCCACGCTGGCATCCACGCTGGCAGGGCATCCGTGGCGCGACCTGGTTGTGGCGGGCGTCACCGGCACCAATGGCAAAACCACCACCGTTTTTGTGCTTCATCACCTGATGCAAACCGTCTGGCACCGCGCCGGTTTGTTAGGAACTATCCTGATAGATGACGGGGAAACCCGGGAGCCCGCCCGCCACACCACTCCGGGCTCGATTGAACTCACCGCTCTGTTAGCCCGGATGCGCGACCATGGCTGCCGTGGCGTGGCGATGGAGGTTTCCTCGCATGGCATCCATCAGCAACGAATTTCGGGCATCGGCTTTGATGCCTGCGTGTTCACCAATCTAACACAAGACCACCTCGATTATCACGGCACGCTCGATGCCTACTTCCAAGCCAAGGCGGCATGGTTCCACGCGCTGGCCGCCAACCCCCATGGCAAGAAGCCCGTGGCGGTCATCAACGTCGATGACGCCTACGGCGCGGATCTGGCGCTCGCTTTGCACAACAAGTTGCCGCTGCTGCGCTATGGCTTCGGCGTGCATTGCGACTTCCGCGCCAACAACCTCCGGCAGACAGCCCGCGGCATGGAGTTTGAACTCAGCGCCAAGGGCAAATCCTATCTGGTCCGCGCCCCGCTCATTGGCCGCTTCAATGTGTATAACCTGCTCGCGGCGCTGGCCGCCGCCAACGTCTGCGGCATCCGCCCGCGCGACGCCGTGGCGGCGCTGGCCACCGCCCCACAAGTACCCGGGCGCATGGAAAACGTCGGCCAAACGGGTGGCGCCACGGTGTTTGTCGACTACGCGCACACCCCGGATGCCTTGGAGAATGCCTGTCGCACGTTGCGTGAACTCAACCCGCGCCGCCTCATCACCGTCTTCGGTTGCGGTGGCGACCGGGATCGCGGCAAACGCCCGCTAATGGCCGCCGCCGCCGCACGCCATAGCGATGCCTGCATCATCACCTCGGACAACCCACGTTCCGAAGACCCGCTCGCCATCATCCGCGAAATCGAGGCCGGCCTCGGCGGTGCCAACTCCGTGAGCCTGCCGGATCGCGCCGAGGCGATCGCCTATGCGGTGCAATCCTCGCGCTCGGGAGACATGGTCCTCATCGCCGGCAAAGGCCATGAAGCCACCCAGGAATTCGCCGATCACACCCTCGACTTCGATGATCGCAAGCACGCGAGCAAAGCCCTGCGCGACCGTGCCCAAGCCATCTCCGACCAACGATGCAGCCCCTAACAGCACAGCAACTGGCGGACATCCTGGGCGTTCCACTCGCCGCGGGCAACCCCGCCGCGCTCATTACCGGCGGAGTGTCCACCGATAGCCGCAAGCTGCCCGCAGGCGCGGCGTTTTTCGCCCTGCGCGGGATCAGCTTTGATGGCGACACCTTTGCGGCCGCGGCGCTTGCCAACGGGGCGAGTGTGGTGATCGTGCATGGCTGGAATGGCGCGGCACCTGCCGGGACTGCGGTTATTGCCGTGCCGGACACTTTGTTGGCATTGCAGCGACTGGCTTGTTGGTGGCGTCGTCAGTTGGATCTGCCGGTGGTGGCCATCACCGGGTCCAACGGCAAGACCAGCACCAAGGACTTCACCGCCGCGGTGTTGTCCCAACAGTTTAATGTCTCCGCCACCCAGGGCAATCTCAACAACCACATCGGGCTGCCGCTCACCGTTCTGGCCACCACTCCGGCCCACACCGCCGCGGTTTGGGAAATGGGCATGAACCATAGCGGCGAGATCGCCCCGTTGTGCGAAATCGCCAGACCCGGCTATGGCATCATCACCCACATCGGCAGCGCACACATCGAGTTCTTGGGCTCGCGTGAGGCCATCGCCGAGGAAAAGGGCATGCTGGCACGCGCCCTGCCAGCCGAGGGCATTTTGTTTCTGCCGGCCGCCTGTGAGTTTCACGAGTCTCTGCGCCAACACACCCGCGCCGCCATCATCAGCGTGGGCAACGGCCGCGGCTTGGTGCGCGCGGAAAACCTCCGCCCCACCGCCGGCGGCAACCGTTTCACACTCATCATCGAGGGCCAAGAGTCTGCCGAGGTTGATCTATCAGTTCCAGGCCGCCACATGGTGACCAATGCCCTGCTCGCCGCCGCGGTCGGGTGGAAACTCGGCCTCAGCAGCGCGTCCATCGCCGCCGGACTCAACACCGCGGTCCTAACCGGCGGCAGGCTGCGCACCTTCGAACATCAGGGGGTCACCATCATTGACGACACCTACAATGCCAACCCGGAATCGATGGCCGCCGCCATCGAAACGCTGACCGACACGCCGGTGCGCGCCGGTGCGCGCCGCATCATCGTGTTAGGACGGATGGGCGAACTCGGCGCCCACGGCCCCGCCGCCCATCACCGCACCGGCGAACTGGCCGCCGCCCAGGGCCTCACCCTCATCGCCGTGGGTGACGGCGCGCAAGGGATTGCCGCGGGTGCGGGCAACGCCCCGTATTTTGCGGACTTTGCCGCCGCCGCCGCCTGGCTGGGCCGCGAAGTGAAACCGGGGGATGCCGTGCTTTTCAAGGGCAGCCGCGCCGCCACCATGGAACGCGTCATGCACACCGTTTTCCCCTCACTCTGATGTTTCCTTTCATCTACGATTTTTGGCTGCATGCCTTTGAGGCGGAAAAGGCGGCCCACGCCACCAATGGTTGGGCCTACACCTATTCCTTTCTCAACCTGTTTCAATACCCGACCTTCCGCGCCGCCAGCGCGGGACTCACCGCATTTATTCTAACATTGCTGGTCGGCCCCCGTGTGATCCGCAAACTCATTTCGCTCAAAGTCGGGCAACCGATCCGCACCGCCGCGGAAGTCCACAAACTGGCCGAACTCCACGGCGGAAAAATCGGCACCCCAACCATGGGCGGCGTGCTCATTCTCGGTTCAGTGCTGGTTTCCACCTTGCTGTGGGCCCGCCCCCTCAATCCCTTTGTCGCACTCTGCGCCTGCACCATGGCCGCCTGCGGATTGTTAGGATTGTGCGACGATTACAAAAAGGTCAAGGAGAAGAAAGCCGACGGCCTGAGCGGCCGCCGCAAATTGCTCTGGCAATTCGTCATCGCAATGGTGGCCGCCTGCTTCATCTACTTCAAACCGGAGGTGTCCGGCATCGGCGCCACGCCAAAGCAACTTGCGGATGGCGCGGGCTTCTGCCTCGGCACCACTCCGCTCAGCATCGGCGCCCTGTGCTTCCCGCTGTGGAAATTCCCCCTGCTCGACCTGCATTGGCTCATCATCCCGTTTTTCGCCTTCATCATCATCGGTTGCTCAAACGCGGTGAATTTAACCGACGGGCTGGATGGGCTGGCCACCGGCTGCACCATCAGCACGGCGCTGGCCTATGCCGTGTTAGCCTATCTGGCGCATCGCTTTTACATTGCCACCGAATATCTGGTCATTCCTCACAACCCGTATCTTGGAGAACTCTCGGTGTTTTTGTTTGCTCTGGCCGGGGCGTGTTTCGGATTCTTGTGGTTCAACTGTCATCCGGCCAAGGTGTTCATGGGCGACACCGGTTCGCTCGCCATCGGGGGTGCCTTGGGCAGTTCCGCCATCTGCACCAAACAGGAACTCATGCTTGTCATCATCGGCGGGGTGTTCGTCATGGAAGCCATGTCAGTCATCCTCCAGGTTGGCAGCTTCAAGCTGCGCCATAAGCGCATCTTCAGGATGTCACCCATCCATCATCACTTCGAGTTGCTGGGCTGGCATGAGAACCAGGTGATCACCCGCTTCTGGATTCTCTCAATCATGCTGGCCCTGTTTGGCCTCGCGCTTTTGAAAATCGTCTAACACAAATGTTCCTGTCAGGAAAACAAGTGACCATTCTCGGTGCCGGCCGCAGCGGACGCGCCGCCGCCGCACTCGCGTTGCGTGAAGGCGCGTGCGTGTCGGCATGGGACATGGCCGGGCCGGAAGAGTTGCAGGGGATGCCGCCGCAAGTGGTCCTGCATCCGAATGCCCGCGCGGATGACGGCTTTGCAGTGACCAGCGATCTGCTGGTGGTCAGTCCCGGCATCGATACCTATGGCCCGTACGTCGCGGCGTTCGCCACGCATGCGGCGGAGGTCATCGGCGAGGTGGAACTCGCCGCCCGCTTCTATCATGGCCTGATTATCGGCATCACCGGCACCAACGGCAAGACCACCACCACGGAACTCGTCTCGCGCATTCTCGGCCACGCCGGCTTGGGCGGCGCGGCCTGCGGCAACTATGGCATCCCCTTCGCCGAGATTGTTCTTCAGAGCGAGCCGCCCGCCACCGTGGCGCTCGAACTCAGTTCATTCCAACTCGAAACCCTCCGCACGCTGCATCCGGATGTGGCCATTTGGCTCAACTTCGCACCCGATCATCTGGACCGCTACCCGACTGTGGAGGCGTATCTCGCCGCAAAACTGCGCATCTTTGAAAATCAGAACGGGGCCGACACCGCGGTGGTCCGGGCCGGCGAGGCGCTGGCGCCGGGGGCCGCACGCAATGTTAGATTCTCGACGCTGGATGAATCCGCCGAGTGGTTTTCCGACGGCCGCAGCATCCGCCATTGCGGGGACGTGGTGCTTGATCTGGAGCACGACACGAGTCTGCGCGGACTGCACAACGCGGAAAACGTCATGGCCGCGATGGCGGCGTGCCAGGCCTTCGGCATTGCGCTTTCGCGCATGCGGGAAGCACTCCGTGGCTATGCACCGCCACCCCACCGCTGCGAGTTGGTCCGCACTCTCGATGGCGTGGAATATCTCAACGACTCAAAGGCCACCAATCTGCACGCGCTGGAAAGCGCCATGCGCTCGCAAACCCGGCCGGTGGTGTTGCTCGCCGGCGGCAAGGACAAAGGGCTGGACTACTCATCCGTGTTGCCACTGCTGCGCGAAAAAGCCGTCGCCTGCGTCACCTTCGGTCAGATTGCCCGGCCGCTGCAGGAGTTGTTTGCCACGGCGGTCGCCAGTCAGGCCGCTGTGACATTGGCGGAGGCGCTGGGCGTCGCCCGCAGTCTGGCACCGTGCGGTTCCACCGTCCTGCTATCTCCCGGCACCTCGTCCTTCGATCAGTTTTCCGGCTATGAGCAACGCGGCAACACCTTCCGCGACTTGGTCAATCAACTCCGCTAAATCCTTATGAACCCACGCACCATTCCCGTCAAACGTCGCCCGGTTTCCGCTGGCTTTTTCAAACGCATCCACGCCGTGACGCGCAACCGCACCCAGCGCGCGGCCACCGCCGCCTGTGTGGAGGATTTGGAAAGCCCTGAGCACAGCGCACGGATCTCCCGCGGCTTCACCATTATTGTGCTTTTCCATGTCGTGGCCATCGTGCTCTATTTCGTTCATCTCAAATTTCTCAACGATCATGCCGTGGAGCAACCGGCTACCCCGGCCGTCACGGTCGCCGCCACATCCCCGAAAACCCGGATTGCAAATCCTCCCATGGTCGCGCCCGATGAAGTCACAACCATTGTGGTGGCAGGTGACAGCTATGCCCGTATCGCTGCCAGGGAAGGCGTCGATGAAGCCGCCTTGCGTGCAGCCAACAAGAACAAACTGATTTCAACCGGCCTAACCGTGAAACTGCCGCCCAAACGCAGCGCCGCCACCCATCCACCCGAAGTCACCGTCATCCGCAACCCGAAACCGTTGGACCTCGACCGCAGCGTGGTGGAAACGCCCCCCGTGGAAACCCATGCGGCTCCGCGGGCACTGGTGGCGCATCCCAATGTTGTTAGGGAAACGAAAACGGCGAAAGCCGCGCCCGCGGCTGCCGGGCACTCGTATGTGGTCAAGTCCGGTGACAACCTTTATCGCATCTGCAAGCGCTTCAAAGTCGAACAAGCCGCGCTGATGAAGGTCAACAGCATCAGCGATCCCCGCAAACTCAGCACAGGCATGACCCTGGTCATTCCACACTAAGACCGCCCATGTTCCGTCTCCCCTCCATCCTGCAGTGGTCCTCCATTTTGCTGTGCATCGCCGTCGCCTTGCTGGTGGCGCTCGGTCTAACAATGCTGGCGAGCACCAGCGTGTGGGTGCATGGGGTGGAAGAACCCCATTTCTTCGTTCACAAGCAGATCATCATGGCGGCGGTTGGGTTGGTCACGGCCATTGTGGTGGCGGGCATATCTCCGGATTGGCTGCGCAAGGGCGCGCCCTGGCTGTTGGCCGTCACTTGCGTGATGCTCGCGTTGTGTCTGGTCCCCGGCGTCGGCACCGAAATTTATGGCTCGAAACGTTGGCTGCACATTCCCCTCCTCGGCAATTTCCAACCCTCCGAACTTGCCAAAATCATCACGGTCATCAGCCTGTCCGCATGGTTTGCCCGCTGGCAGACCGAGGTGCGTGGATTCTGGCACGGGTTTGTCATTCCGGGAGCTATCGCGGTCGCGCCGCTGCTGCTCATTGCGGCGGAAACGGATGTGGGCTCGGCCCTCACGCTCTCCATAGTGGTTGGCGCGATCCTGTTTTGCATGGGCAGCCGCTTCATCTATATCATTCCCACCGCACTGAGCGTCATCTCCGTGATCGGCTACTATATCCGTCATAACGACAACCGCTGGGCGCGCATCCTCGCCTGGTGGAATCTGGAAGACCCGGCCCAACAAATCGGCGTCGGCATGCAACAGTGGCGCGCGCTGCTGGCCTTGGGCAACGGCGGCCCCTGGGGCGTCGGCCTCGGCAATGGCGTGGAAAAATTCGGCACGCTCACCTTTGCTCACATTGATTTCATTTTCCCGGTGGTGGGCGAGGAGCTTGGCTTGCCGGCCACGCTGGGAGTGGTGCTGTGCTTTGTGCTGGTTGCGGTGGCCGGCATTGGGATCGCGGTGCAGGCGACCAATGTGTTCAACCGCTGCCTGGCACTTGGCCTCACCTGCGTGCTGGTGGTGCCGGCCGTCCAGAACATCGCCGTCACCACTGCCTCCCTGCCCAATGACGGACTGCCGCTGCCATTTGTCAGCTTCGGCGGCTCCAGCCTGCTCTTCAGCCTGATCGCGGTCGGAATGTTGGTCGGTATCCACCGCCGCTCGCAGTGCGTCCCTAACGAGGAGTTCGCGCTCAACCAGAAAACCCGTCTGGCTGTTAGATTATAGCACGGACGGATATCCGGGAGGCACGGGAGAAATCGATCAGCTCTCAGCGCTGCAGGGATTGCAGCAGGGCGGCGGCCGCCTGATGGGACGGGTTGCGCTGGAGGGCTTCGCTGGCGGCGGTAACGGCAGCGGACCTTTGACCGAGGCGCAGATAGATGGTGGCCAGGGCATACGGCGGTTCCGCATCCTCGGGACCAAGGGCCTTGGCGTTGCGCAGCGCGATGATGGCCGCCTCGTCATGCCCCTGGCCAGACAACAACAAGCCCAGATTGTAATAGGCACGCGCAAATCGGGGATTGAGACGGATCGCCTCCCGCAGTTTCGCCTCGGTGCCAGCCTGATCACCGAGCTCCGCCAGCGCCAGTGCCTGCAGATAGGGGAGTTCCGCATCCCTGGGCGCGAGCTTCACCGCCTCATCTAACAATGGAATGGCTTCACGGGTGCACCCGGCTCCTGCCAGATAGACCGCCAGATCCCGGCGTGGCGCCATCGACCCCTGGTCCCACTCGGCGGCCTTGCGCATGTGCCCTGCCGCCGCCGCCACTTCGCCACGCACCGCCGCCAAACGCGACAGGCGCATCTGCCCGGTGGGCTGGTCTGCCTGGTGCTGCGCCACCCGGGCCATATCTAACAATAACGGATGAGCCGCCGGCAGTCGCTCGGCGGCGCCCCAACCCGCTTCGAGTCGCACCGATCTAACGCTATCCTTGGTCAAGGCCTCCCACTGGGTGCCTTTGGCCGGCACCCGTGCGAGCAGGAACGCTGCGGCAGCCCGCAGCAGTGGATCCGCATGCACGGCGGCCTTGTCGGCACGCTGGGTCACGCGCAAATCCCCGGACCAGGATTCCATCAGGCGCAGCAGGGTCGCCTGCCAGGCGGCGATTTCCTCCACGTCAAACGCCACCAGCAGCTTTTCGATAGCCTCCGGCGTGCCGGCATTGGCTGCGGCCACCGCCCGCGTGCGCTCCCGTGCCAAGGGTTTTTTCGTCGGACCATACCATTTGTCAGTCCACTCGATCTGCCAATCCAGGCCCTTGTCGGCATGGCAGTTGTTGCATGTGTTAGGGACGCCGAGTTCCTTGGTGAGGGTTGGGTCCGGGCTGGGGAAGCGGTGGTCGCTGCGGGGATCGCGGCCCATGTAGATGGTTTTTGGCATATGGCACTCGACGCAGCGACTGCCCGCTGTGTTGGGTTTGTGGAACGAATGCGCCCATTGGTCGATGACGATGGCGCCGCGCAAGCCGGTGGCGTGGCACTGCATGCACAGCACATTGGTGTCCACCGCCGGCTTGCCGCCCTTGGGCGTGGCGGCGTGGGAATCATGGCAATCGATGCAAGAAATCCCCTTGTGACCCATGCGTGAATGCAGCAAGGAGGTGAAGTTGTAATCCTCGTCGATCTGCTGGCCATCCGGATGATAGAGACCTGGCTGACTCGGCATCGCCAGACTGTAGTGGTCGTAAAAATTGTCACCGATCTGAAACTCCTCATCCAACTCCTCGCGTCGGCTGTGGCAGGTGGCACACAAGTGCATCCACTGCTGCGGCGTGAATTTCTGTTTGGGATCGACGATGCATGCGTTGGCCTCGCGCGTTGGCCGTGATGGTCCGTGGCATTGCGCGCAGCCGATGCCCTCCTCGAGCCAGGCCGTGGCGTAGCCATCGGTGTCTGGCTGATAGTTTTTCCGATACTGGGAGAAATGGCAGTAGGCGCACTGGCTGTTCCAGTTCATGCCGCGCTGGGTCCAGTGCCCCCATTCATGCGGTTGGCGCTGGTCGCTGCCAAACATGCTGAACCATTCCTGTTTGACGGGGTCCCACGCGGCATCCGGCACCTGATAGCGGCCCTTGCCGAAATCCAACACATATTGAATGAGCGGCCGGTGGCCGATGGCCATCGGCGGGGACAGTGCAATCGGTGGCACCTTCGAGGCGTCATCCCGCCACTCGATGCGCGGCGCGGTCTCGCCACCGGAGAACTGCCAGCGCACCTTGCCCAGCTCCAACGGCTTGGCCCGGAACGCCCAGGCATCCTCGACCATGCCTACCTTGCGATGGGCCAGGGCATGCATCGAAGCGCGCCAGATTTTATCAGGATCCTGATGGCAGGCGGTGCATTCGGCCGACTTCGCCATCGGCGGCAACGCCTTGCCGCCCGGCGCTGAATCCCCCCCCTTGCGCCCGCATGAGACAAGGCTCATTGCCAGGGCAATCACCAACCACAACGAACAGGAAATTCTCACACACCAGATGTGTGTCAAAGCACCCTGGCCATCAAGCAAAACCGTGCTTGCGAGCCGATAGTGGCAGGAACGGGGCGTTAGAAAGCGTCGCGCACCCGGTTGACGCGCGGCGGCTTGCCGTCTTGGACGAAGACCTCGATCACATCGAATCGCCACGGGAGTTGGCGCGTGCCCAAGCGCCGCAGCCAGTCGTTGGCACCGCGTTCGATGAGCCGTTGTTTATCCTTATCGACCGCAGCCAACGGGCGGACCCGGCTGTCCTCATGGCGGGTTTTCACCTCGACAAATAACAACAGGCATTGGTCGCGGGCAATGATATCGACTTCACCGGTGCGCCGGCCACGGCGCGTGTTGCGGAAATTTTGGGCCAGGATCTTGCAGTGATGGGCACGCAGCCAAGCGACGGCGACGCGTTCACCATAGCGACCCAGCCACTGGCGGTCGCGCGCCTGACCATCAGGCCCGGTCAAACGGCAGGGTGAGTTGAGCGACGGGCTCAAACGAGCGACGATGGTGGCAACAAGGGCCGTGAATCCGAAGCGCTTCAAGATGCTGCTTTGTGCCATATCCCTGGTGTTTGGCAAAGCCGTATTGTGGGAATTCCGCATCCAATCCGCGCAGCAAGCGGTCGCGGGTGACCTTGGCGATGATGCTGGCGGCCGCGATCGAGCACGAGCGACCGTCGCCTTTGACGATGCCATCGTGCGGCCACGCAAACCCGCGCACCGGCAGGCCGTCGATCAGACAATGGTCCGGCACCACCGCCAACCCGGCCACCGCCCGACCCATCGCCAGATGGGTCGCCCGCAAGATGTTGAGCAAGTCAATTTCCGCGGCAGATGCCAGCGCGACCGACCAGACCACCCGCGGGTCGGCGGTTAGAAACTGATAAATCGTCTCGCGTTTCCGCGGGCTGAGTTTTTTCGAGTCGTCCAGTCCGGGACACGACAAATCGCGTGGCAAGATCACCGCCGCGGCCGCCACCGGGCCCGCCAGCGGCCCGCGACCGGCCTCATCCACGCCGGCAACCACGGCCACACCGCGGGCGCGAAGCGCGTCTTCAAGCGAGAAATCTGGCATGCCGCGCTCAGGGGTAGCGGAGAGCAGGCCGGCTGTCCATCCTGCAACGAGCTCCAACCGCTGTCCGGCCTGTCCGGCATTTCCGGATTGCCGCGGGTGGCCGGATCGGACAGTTTGGGCGTGTGACGCGCCTGGGAGCGGAAAATTCCTCCGGGTGCCCGCACAATCTTCTGCGGATAATGAATAAACCCAGCGCCAACTCGTCGAAGCACCCGGTGGGATCGGTCGGGCCGGTCGCCCTGGATGACTCGCAGGATGATCCAGACGATGATGCCCGACACGTCGCGCGAGCCCAAGCGGGTGACATGCGGTCCTACGATATCTTGGTCACCCGTCACCGGGGAAGGATATTCGCCATGATTCGCAACATGATCCATCAAGAAGCCGACGCCTGGGATCTCGCACAAGAGGTTTTCATCAAAGCGTGGCAGGCCTTGCCGCGCTTTGAGGCAAAAGCGCGGTTTTCCACCTGGCTCTATCGGATCGCCCACAATGTCGTCTATGATTGGTCGCGCAAACGCAAATTTGAAAGCGCGGGCGAGCTCAACGATGAGATTTTCGAGCGCAACCGGATCGATCCGGCGGCGGTGACCGCACCCGGCGCCGGGCAAGCCCCGGATGAAGCCATGGCACACGGCGAATTGCGGGTGAAGATCGAGGCGGCACTGGCCAGGATTTCAGCCGAGCACCGCGAAGTGGTGCTGCTCAAGGATGTGCAAGGCCTCGCCTACAAGGAAATCGCCGAAGTGATGGGCAGTTCGATTGGCACGGTGATGAGCCGGCTGTTTTATGCCCGTCAAAAACTCCAAACCCTGCTCAAAAATGAATACGATGCCAGATGAAGCCACCCTCGCCCGCTGGCTCAACGATGAATTGGAAGGGGCGCAACTCGCTGCCTTCGAGGCCGTCATCCATGACACCGCAGAGTGCCTCGCCCAACGCAAGGACTTGCGCGATTTGCGGACCACCCTTGCGGCGGCCCTGCCCGCCACGCTCGAGCCTCCCTATCCGGAATTTTTCAACAGCCGGATCGCTAAGTCCATCCGCGGGCTGACCTCCAACGGAAAGACGCGGCGACCCACCGCGTTTTTCCGGCAGGTTGGGTGGATGTCTGCCACGGCAGCCGCCGGCATGGCTCTGGCCTTTTGGGTGGGGACCAAGACCGGCGCGGTGACGCACGGAGTGACCCTTTCCCATTCCACTCCGGCACCGCTGGTGATGCAGGCGCCCGCAGTGTACACGCCCGAGCACGGGGTGGATGCGGAGTGGATTTCCGGCACGGATGCTGCCGCCACCGTGATTGTCTTGGAAGGGGTGGACGCCATTCCGGATGCTCTGGATTTTTTTGATACGGCGGCCTTGAACCGCACCCGCTCCGCCACCGCGCAATGGCTGACCACCCCCAACATGGAGATGCTGTAGTGACCCGCCGGATCTGCCTTTTAATGTTAGTTCCGGCGGCATGGCTCCTTCCGGAGTTGGTCTGCGCCCAGGGGGATCCCGGCAAAACCGTGGTGGGCAAGGTCAATGTGACGGTGTATTTCGCGACCGACGGGGATGTGGCGGTCAGTGGTGCCAAAGCAAAGGTGGTGGCGGCAACGGTTGAAAAACGCCTGCGCACCGAGCAAAAACTCCGCTTCAAACAGTACCGCCTGTTGGGTGAGGACATCCAACCGCTGTTCCGTAGCTACGAAAACTGGGCGCAGCCGCTCAAGCCGTCCGATGAGGTGCTGGTGCGCTTCGAGGCCCGCAGCCGCCCCACCGAAAAAGCCACCCGCCTGGACCTGGAACTCTGGCTGAGCCGCAAGAAGATTTTGAAGACGGATGTTTTGTTAGAAGGAGACCGGCCGTTGCTGGTATTGGGCCCGGAGTGGCGCGGCGGACGGCTCATCATTGCGGTTTCGCTTGCGGCGGACAAACCCCCGCATTAGCCTCCTCCCATGCGCACTGCGATTTGCTCTTGGTTGGCCATGGTGGGTTTCCTGCACGCGGGAGGACTCGTCTTCGAGCAGGAGTTGATGGAAATCCACGCGCCCACGGATGCCAAGACGGTGGTGGCCGAGTTCAAGTTCGAGAACAAATCGGACAAGCCAGTCACCATTGCCAAGTTCGACAAGGTCTGCGCCTGCATCTCCGTGCAGGTGAGCGATGGCAAATTGTCCTACGCCCCGGGCGAGGGCGGGGTGATTCGTGCCACCTTTGAAATGGGCAACTTCGCCGGCGTGGTCGATAAGACCGTGGTGCTGTGGTTTGACAAGGATCCCGAGGACAAGCCATCACAGGTTCTAACCGTGCGGGTGCACATCCCGGTGCTCGTCGTGATGAATGAAAAAACGCTCAAATGGACGATCGACGGCCCGCCGGAAACCCGCAAAATCGACATCACCATGAGCTATGACAAACCGATCAAAATTGTGGGGACCACCTGCACCTCGGAAAACTTCAAGGTTGAGGTGAACACTCTCGCGGAAGGTAAACACTATGAGTTGTTAGTAACTCCCACGAATACCAAGGACCCCGGGTTGGCGATCATCCGGGTGGAAACGGATTGTGAAATCCCGCGCCACAAAGTGTTGCAGGCGTTTGCCGTGATCCGCAAGGATCTCCCGCCAAATCCATGAAGGCGTGGGCCCAACTCGCGGGCGTGCTGGCGCTCGCGCTGGCGGCCGCCGCCATCACCTACTGGGTGAAGGGCCCGCCGGAGCGGGCAGTGCGCTGTGACCCAGCCAAGCTGCAAGCCGACGAGGTTTGTCTGGAACGCGTGCTGGGTGAGTGGCGGGGGAAAGTGTTATGGGTGGATGCCCGGCCACGCGGTGTCTGGGAGCGCAATGGCATGGCGGGGGCTCTGTTATGGAATCTCGATCCTAACGAAAACATGCAGGCCTTTGAGGCGGAAGTGGCGGGCCGCATGCTCGATGGCACCAAGGTGATCGTCTATTGCGACAATGAAAATTGTGGCACAAGCCGTCAGGTGGCCGGACGGATCAAGACTTTGCAACTGGGCAATGAAGTGTTTGTTCTCTACGGCGGGTGGCGGGCCCTCACCGCCGCCAAACTCACCCGGAATTTCTAACATCCAGTTGGAAGGCCGCCAAGCTTCAGCCTGAAAACCGAAGTTCAATCATATATTCGGTTAGATTAATCACTGATTTCGACTCCGGAGTTCGGGTTCAAACCTCCTGATTGTCTTTGACTATTGTGCCCAACGCTTGTCGCGGTGCCTGCGGTTTTACCTCGTTATGTGCTAAGGAAACAGTATTGGGCATTCTGCAGCTCGGCTGAGCTCAGCAACAGTGAAGTTGACGCGCCTGCCCGGATCGGCTAACAAGACGGGGTGAACGCATGGCATGCAGCTCTGGAAATGGTCAAATCCTGTCTCAAGGCGGGAGTGACGGAATTTGTCGTCTGTGGCGGTGCGCGCAATGCCACGCTGCTGGAAGCGCTGGCACGGGCGGAACTGGCGGGTGTGGCGCGCGTGTGGCGGCATTTCGAGGAACGCAGCGCCGGCTATTTCGCCCTCGGCCGCACCATGGAAACCGCCATGCCTTGCGCCGTCGTCACCACCAGCGGCACGGCCGCTGCGGAATTGTTTCCGGCCGTCATCGAGGCGTTCTATCAAAATCGACCGCTGGTGGCCATCACCGCCGACCGACCCGCCGCCTTTCGCGGCAGCGGTGCCCCGCAAGCCATCGAGCAACCGGGGCTCTTCGGCCAGTATGCGTTTGCCGGAGGATTCGCAGGTTGGGACGGGGACCAACCCTTGCACTTGAATGTTGAGTTGGAGGAGTCGTTGGAATTCGGCGACGAATCCCTCGCCGACGCGGAAGCTGGCGAGTTCAAACCGACCCACGAGCGGGTCAATGTTGCGACCCTCGCCCGCTGGTTGCGGGCGGATGCATATCTGGGTTTGGTGGTGATGGTCGGCGGCTTGGAACCCGACGAGCGGGAGGATGTCTTGCATTTCTGCCAGGCACTGGGAGCTCCTGTCATCGCCGAAGCCACCAGCGGCTTGCGCGAGGCGCTGCACCGCCTGGCACTGCCCGATGGCGACCGCCTGCTACAGACCCGCCCGCCAGGCCGCATCCTGCGCCTCGGCGACGTTCCGAGCGGCCGCTTCTGGCGCGACCTCGAGAATCTAGCACACATCGCGGTGTGGTCGGTTTGCCGCAATGGCCTGCCCGGTCTGGCGCGTCCGTCCAACGTCATCCGCGGGTCGCTGGTCCGGGTTCTGGCGGCACTCGGCGAGATTGAGAATACCGGCGACGCGCTCGACTATCTGCCGCAATGCTCGCGGCGTGCCGCCATGACGGATGAATTGTTGGAAACCTATCCGGACAGCGAGCCGTCGCTGCTGCGCACGCTCTCCCAATATGTCTCGGTTGGTGGCGGCCTGTTCCTCGGCAACAGCATGCCCATCCGCGAATGGAACCTCTTCGCCCAAACCGATTGTCCGGTCCCCTCCGTGCGCGCCAACCGCGGCACCAATGGCATCGACGGCCAAATCAGCACCTGGCTCGGCTGGTCCGCCGATCTAACCGAATCATGGACGCTGCTCGGCGACCTGACCACGCTCTATGACTTGGCCGGACCGTTTGTGCTCGGCCAAGTCCAATGCCGCGGCCGCGTCCTTGCCGTCATCAACAATGGCGGCGGCAAAATCTTCGAACGCCTGCCGCGCCTGCAAGCCATGAGCCCGCGCGCCGCCGAGTGGATGACCAACCCGCAAGCCGCCGATCTCGTCGGCTTCGCCACCCTCTGGGGCATGCATCATCTGCGCGTCCGCACCCCCGATGACTTCGACCAATTCTGCGAGACGGCCGAAATGACGACGTTGTTGGAAATTCTCCCGGACCCGGAACAGACCCGCCAATTCTGGGCCGCCTGGGACCGGCTTGGCGCTTAGGGTTTGTCGATCACCACGCAATCCAGGCCGAAGAACGACTTGGTGCCCTTGGCGGCCGGGTTGGCGCCGGTAACTTCCACCCGCATGAGAATCTTGCCATCCTTGGGCTCAAAGGCGCCCAGCGCCATCGGTCCTGTTAGAGAAGCCTGCGGGGCATAGGCATCCCAGTCGGGCTCGACCTTGCTGCCATTGACGGTGAAGCGCAGGGTGCCGAAATCATAGCTCTTGGTGGCGTACAGCGTGAGCTTTTGCGATCCTTGGAGGTTATCAGCCACCAGCAACTCGACGAAATCGCCGGGTTGTTTGGCCTGTACGAGCAACTGGGCGTCGCCGCTCCAGCTCCGTCCGCCTAACGAAACACCGGTTTGCATCATGCTGGCGATGCCCGGTGAAGCTGTTAGGATTTTCATCCGCTCGCATTCGATGGCGCCGGGCAGGCTCTTGGGCGTGCCCTCGATGTCGGCCGTTGCGCCCTCCGGTTGGGGCGTGCGGTTGTGGGTGGTGCCGGCTGCGGCATACCAATAGGTGGCCACGCTGTAGGTCACCTGACAACCGGCCCAATGCCAGATTTCCATGTCATGCTTGAGGGTGCGGGTGAACGGGATGGCATCCAGCGCGCGGGTGCGGGTGTTGGTGGTATGGCCTTTGTTGCTTTGGCCGGCGCGCGGCTGGTTGCAAAACGGCCCTTGGAAGAGTGCCGGATTGCCCCAGGCGTAGCCATAGTAATCCTCGCTGCCGGTGCCAAAGTGGGATGGAAAACTTTCCCCGTCCACCCAGATTTTTTCATCGCCTTCGCCCCACCATTTGCCGTTCGGATTCCAGATTGCCAGCGTGTCGCCGACGTAGATCCCGCGGCCGGTCGCCTGCAAATAGTTCCAGTCGCTGAACGGACGGGTGGCAATCCCATTCTGATAGCGCCAGGTGCCGTGGAAATACAGCGAGCGCTCATCCCATTTCCAGGCATCCACCTTGGCTTGCAGCTTGCAGTGGATGTCACCCTGGCCGTGGTTGACCACCGTGAGTTTGGCGGATTTCTGATAGGGCATGACCCAGCGGCAGGTCAGCGTGCCGTCCTTGCCCACCGTGCGGGTCCAGCTTTGAAGTTCGTTGAGACCCACGCCGCTGCCGAAAAATTCCCCCAGCGGGCACCAGATCGTTTCCTCGCCATCGAAGCTGGCGCGCAGCACGGTGGTGCGCAAGGCACGTTGGAGGTCGGCGACCGGCAGGCCTTCCAACACCATGGTGAGTTCGCGGACGGCCTTGCCGCCGGCCGGCAATTCGAGCACGGCGTCCTTGCCCGGCGCTATCGACTGGTCGAGTGTGAGGGTCTTGCCGCCGCTGACGGCGGGCGGCTCGGCCAGCGTCTTGGCGACCTCGGTCACCAACGGTTGGAGCGCTTTGAATTTCTCCATCGTGAACGGCTCGACGGCGGTGCCTGCCGGATAGACGCGATACTCGATGTTATACCAACGCCCCGGCGGCGGGCCTGGCGGACGGCCCTCGTCATAGGTGATCTTGCAGTGTTTGGCATAGGGCACTGGAAGATAGAGGTTGGTCGCCTTGCCGGAGTTCTCGATCGCCAGCGGCTTGGGCACAAAGCTCCGGCCACCTAACAATTCATACAACGGCGCCTCGATCGCCGGCGCCTCGATCGCCGGCGCCTCGGCCCCGTCCAGGTAGAAGCGGACCTTGCCCTTGGGATCGGCGCCACCGGTCCAGAAACGGACCACCGCGCCCGGCCCATCGACGTCGAGCAGCACGCACTCCGGGCGGCCTTGGTGGTCTTCCCACTTCGCCGCTTGGTGCATGCCTTCCATGTTGTCGCCGTTGGCATACCATTTCGATGGATCGTTGGGCGTCTTCGCCTCGCGATCGTAGCTGCCATCCTGCTTGCACAGGTATTCCGGTTGCGGCCAGCGCGCGACAGCGGCGGGGTCGATCATTTCCCGCAGCAACGACTCAAGGGTGACCGGGGCGTCCTTGGCCATGGCCAGACCGGTGTTGCAAATCAGGGCGGTGGCCAATGCGATTGTGGAACGTTGCATGTTTGTTAGGGATAGGTGCTGGAGGCAGGGACCGGATGGCTCCGGCGGTCAGAGCACCGCGTGATAGACAACCGGCTTGCCGTGACCGTAGATGTCTTTCCCCGCAGCGTCAAGGTTGGGTGACTGGAACGCGAAGGCATGGAGTGCGGTGGAACGCGCAGTTCCCCACCGCTTTGACTCAATCCCGGCACGCACTGCGGCCAAACCAAGGTCCGGTCCGTCCGCAGCTTCCGATATTATGGGGTCAGTCCCCGCATGTTAACATCCTAGTAGATCCGAATGGAGAATGTTAATATGCAAGGACTGACCCCAAGAGCGTGGCGACGGTGGCTCAGCGGGCGGCAGCGGGCGGCTCATCCAGGCGCAGGTCGGCGTGGTGGAGGAAGGATTGGAGATCCCGGTCGGCTTGTTTGGCGCGCGCATCCGCCGTTTTCCGGTAGGCATCGAGCCGCAACTCCAGGAAGAGCCGCGTCCACGGCGGGTTGGGTTCAAACATGGCCACCACTTCGACGGACGACGCCGGAGGCAGATACGGAAGGATTTCCACCAGCGCGTTCATCCGACTGGCCTCTGCCAAGCCCGCTGGAAAAGGCTCGCGCAGGGAGGCCAGGAACACGTCGGCATATTCGGGTTTGGCAACTGTCAGCGAGGCAACCAGTGACAGTGCGGCCTGAACCGATGCGGGCCGCGACCAAACCTGCGTCCGCAACGCCGTAAAACCTTCCCGCAGCAACTTCGCGGCAGCGTCCGGTGCTCCCTGCCGGGCCATGGTTTGGGCGGCCGCAAAGCGGGCGTCGGCCGGCCACTCGGTGGCCACCGCTTCTAACAATGGTCGCAGTTGCTCCGGCGTCGCCACCTTGGCGGCGGATTCCATCAGCATCAGCTGCTCCATGGGGCGGGTCGCGGTTCCCGTCCACAGGGCCAGAACATCCGGATAACGTTGCTCGACAAAGGCGGCCACCGCCTCGGCGCGTCTGCGCTCGTCGCCTTGCAGCTCCGTGGGCATCGCGTAACCGGTTTCGTTAGCCGCGAGCATCAACTGGCGTTCCTGTTGCAGGCGGACCCGGTCCACCTGCTGCGCCAGATGGGCTGGCACATCGGATGTTAGAGCCATCGCCACGTGCAGCAATTGGGAGGTATCGAATCCGTTGTCCTGGACCAGCGCGCGGGCGAAGCTGTACTCCAGGCGGTTGCGGTCGTCGGTATTGGGCGTGGCGTCCATCTGCGCCAGGCGGCGCGCCACTTCCGGAGAAGCCAGGTGATGGGCCAGCACGCCTTCGGCCGAGCGGGTGAACCACACCCGGGCAAGGGCTTCGGCGAAGGGCGCTTGTTGGACGCGTTGGCGCAGTTGCTCCATCGGATAGGCCGGAGGTGTTAGAAAACCGATGAACACCAGGTCGGAGGATTTGGTCATCCAGGTTTCCACATAAGGAAACACGGTGATCAGTGTCGCATAGACCAAGCGGACCGCGCGCGAGTCAACTTCGTAGCCTTGCAGCCATTGTGCGAACAAACCGCCTGTTTCCAACCGGGACTTGGCCGCAGCATAAAACTCCCGGGTAAACAGCGTGGAAACGCCGGCGCGGCAGGGATTGGACGGTTCCGAGACAATCAGGTCATAGCGCGGCCCGGCCACCAGCAACGCCTCACGAGCGTCGCCCACGAGCAACTTGACGTTGGACTTGGCCATCACATTGCGATTGACGGGCGCGAAATAGTGGCGCGCCAGATACGCCATGCCCGGCTCGATTTCCGCCACATCCACGCGCTCCATGCCGGGCACCTCGGCCAGCCAACCCGCCGTCGAACCGGTGCCCAGACCGACGACGAACGCGCGGCGCGGTGCCGGATGCAGCATCGCCGGCAACAGGCCGAGCATCACCTGGGTTTCGGCGTCGCCAAACGCCGCGCCGTCGGACTTGCCATTGACGTTGAAGGAGTAACCGATGTCATTGGCGACAACGGCGATGCTGGCTTCGCGGCCTTCAAATTCATGCACCACCTTGCGCCGTTTGGCGGCCAGCCAATCGCCCAGACCATTGGGCGACACCGGCATCGCCTCCACCCGGCCATAACCGATCGGTTGGTGGCGCCAGACTGCGGTGGGGCCCGTCGGCGCGGCCATCAGCCAGATAACCCCGGCCCACAATCCGACAAGGGCCAACCCGTTCCGGCGCGGGTCCGCCTTGAATGCCCACAGGCCAGCGGCCAGGCTCAGCACAAGGGTCAGCCCCACTGCCAGACACCAGCAACCCGGGGCCGTCAGCCAAGGCAGCAACACGAAGCCTCCCGCCAACGAACCCACGATGGCCCCGAGCGTGTTGGCGGCATAGGCGAAACCCACATGGCGGCCGGCATCGCGGGTCCCTTCGCCTAACAATCCAACCAACAACGGGAACTGCATCCCGGCCATGAGCGAGGGCCCTAACACCAGCAAGCCGCTGACCAGCGTCCAGCCAACCACCAAGCCGGGCAAGCCAAACGCATGCAGCTGGGTCATGGCGAAGGCGAACACCGCGATGCGATCGCCGAGCGCCCAGGGCACGGCCAAGAGCAGGGCTTGAGTCCCTGCCACCCAGGCCAGAGCCCCCAGTGTCACGCTACCCGTACGGCGTCCCCACCCCGCCCGATACAGCAACCCGCCGAGACCGATGCCGGCCAAAGCCAGCGCCAGAATCAGTCCGAAGCCATACACGGAGCTACCTAACAAGGGAGCCAGCATGCGGAACCAAACCATTTCGCTGAGAAAAAACACGCAGCCGGTGATACCTGCGGCCAGATAGATAGGTCCCGCGGCGGCCTTTGTCCCGGCTGCGGCGGCTACGGCAGGCACCGCCACGCGGTCCCGCTCCGCAGCCACGCGCGATGCGCGAACCAGCGCAGCACCAGCGTCCTCGCGGCAGGCCACCATCCATGCCACGGCACCAAGCAACAGGTTGACCCAGGCGGCGGCTGTCACTGTGGCACGGATGCCCCATTGATCCAGCAGCCAGAAGGTGCTTGCGACAACGCCAGCCAGTGCCCCCAGTGTATTGACTCCATAGAGTATACCCAGCACCCCGCGCTGTCGGTCTTGCTCGGTCTCCACCCATTTGAACGCCGCGGGCAGGCTGCCGCCCATCAACAAACAGGGAGTCGCCAACACCACCGTGGCCAATAGGAGTTGCAACAAGGTGGCGGGCACAAGCCCCATGGCGGCGATGCCGCCGGTGCCAAGGTACAAGGCCCGCACCCAGCCTAGCAACAAAGGCGTCGCCAACGCTGACAGACCGACGCCCATCTCTAACAATGCGTACAACCGCAGGGGATTGGCGCTGGTTTCCGCCCTGCGTCCAAAGAGAGCGCCGCCCGCACCGAGCGCGCCCATGAAGATTGCCAGCGCCGCTGCCGTGGCAGGTGTGGCGCCGCCGAAGACCAGCCGGAATTCGCGCAGCCAGGCCATTTGATAGACCAGTCCGCAGGCTCCGGAGAAACCCAACAAGGTCGCCAGCAACGGCAGACGTCTTATTTTTGTTAGTTTGGTGGCGGTCTTCGACATGACTCCGGGTGATTTGCAGGTTGGGTGAAAGCTGCTCAACGCCAATCTTCAAGGGGCAGCCCGTCGATCCGCCGGAAGTCCCGCGCATTATTCGTCACGACCGTCCATCCATGGCGCAGTCCTGTGGCGGCGATGAAGACGTCGGTGATGCTCACTGGCGTTCCATGGTTGAGGAGTTCGGCATGAATGCGGGCGGCAATCCGGGCGCATTCGGAGTCAAAGTGCAAGATGCGCAGTGCTGCGACAAAGCGCGAGACTTTGGCGAACTCTTCCTTGCGGTAATCCGCAGGCGCCCGGTCGGCACCTTGGAAAAGCTCGAATTCGGTGATGACCGAGATATAGCACTCTTTTGGTGCGCACGCGGCAAGGTGCTCGACGACCTTCTTGCGGCCGCGCAGAACATCGATGCAGACGTTGGTGTCGAGCAGCCTGTTCACAGCGTTTTCTCCCGGTAAGTGGCAAGCTCCCGGCCAAAGTCCTTGCGGGAGATGCGCACGCACTCGAAAAAGTCACGCGGCCAACCGGTTGCCGTCACCTCTTCGATGACCAGCTTGCGGCCATCACGACGTATTGACACCCTTCCGCATGGCAGTTCCAAGCCTTTTGGAAGCCTGACGGCCAGCGAGTTGCCATTCTTGAATACTCTCGTTTCCATGGCGATATGTATGCACACAGAAGGATGTACTGTCAAGGGGAATAGTGACGGAAGATTGTTGGATTTGGGCGATTCACCCGGACCCGGCATGGGGTTCCGACGGTCATCCGGCGCGGCTCTCCGAGCGATGCCGGACAAGCAGACTGCCATTTACCCATGCCACGCATTCGCCAGCGACGGTCACAGACTGCCGCTTGCCCTGCAGGAATCAATTGTAGCGCTCTATGAGCGTCGTGGAGAATGCGGAGAAGGCGCCTCATTCCGGATACGTCACGGGAGGCACGGCTGGCGCGGGGGCGCCCGTGAGTTGATAGAAGGCGAAGGGCCGCGGGTGGCGCTTGTCGATGAGAACGATAAAATCCGCGTCGAGGCCATCCGCCGGATTTGCCGGATTGGCCACCCTGGACATCCTGACGATCACGCAGCGGCCCTGATAGACCCTGGCCCGCACAGGGGTGATGGTATCATTTTTCAAGCCAGTGAGCCGCCCGAGGCCCTCGACAACCGAGGGTTGCAGGCGGATGATATCGCCATCGGCTAGAAACCAGCCTTTATGAAATTCGTCCACCGGGGTGAGCAAGGCATTGGCCATGAAGGCGAGGGCTTCCTGCCGGGTCGGATACGGGCCGTCATACGACTTTGACGGCGTGCCAAAGGCACGGTGCATGAGTCGCACGGCGGCGTTGTGGGTGTGGATAAAAAGCCACGCGTTGCCCGGCACAAGGCAGGCCCCGCCGCTGCGGAAGCACCGGGTGGCCCGATCCAGGTTGGAGGCTTCCAGGGTGGTTAGATCGCGTGACCGCAGCGCGGGTGCGCCGCCCAGATAGGTTACAAGCCCGCCACCGATGACCGCGCTCAACGGGTTGCAAATCACCAGCAGCGCAAGCGCCACCCATGCGCGGCGGCGGCTGGCGCGCCCCACCGCGATGCAGAGCGCGGGAACCATCAGCCAGGACAACGGACCTAACAAGGCAAGCGCCCAGCAGGCCGCCAGCACCAGCAGCCAGCGGACTGCGGGCCGGCGCAGGAGCGGGATACGCGGACGTTGCGGCACGGGCACCAGCTCAGGCACCAAGCGCGGGGTCGTAATCTTTGGGGGCGCGGACGATTTTTTCAATGGCGTGTTTGGTGACGAGGTTGCCCCCGCTGGCGCGACCCTTGATGCCGAACTCGGCGAAGTGCAGCGGGCGGATCTGGTTGCGCATGCGCAGCGCGGACTTGAGGTGGATGAGCAGCATCTGCGCGGAGCTTTCCTCATTGGTCTTGTGGACTGCAAAGTATAACACGCGGGTGCCCGGCTTGCCTTTGGTTAGATCGTATTCCTTGTCGCGGGTGATGCCGCCGACGGTGAAGCGCTTGGCCAGGATCGGCCCGTCGCGCCCGTCACGGAAAATCATCGAATAGATCAAGTCCTCGTCCTTGCGGAGCACCGCCACCCGCAGCGGACGCTGGCCGACAAAGACCTTTTCCGCGACTTTCAGCACCCGCATCTTGCCGTCCTGGGTGAAGGTGATGATGTCATCGATGGTGGAGCATTTCTCCACCGGATCCTCCTTTTTGAGACCGTAGCCGGCAAAGCCGTTCTTGGCATCCAGATAGAGGGTCTCGGTGGCGGCCACCACTTGCATGCGGTCGACGCGTTCGAACGAGGCGATCTCGGTGCGCCGCTCGCGCTGCGCGCCATATTTTTTCCCGAGTTCCTCGAACCAGCGGATGGTGAACTTGGTGAGGTTGCGCAGGTTTTTGGAGGTCTCCTCGATGGCCTTTTCGAGGTTGCGGATTTCCTCGTCGGCCTTGAAGGCGTCAAATTTCGAGATGCGCTTGATCTTGATTTCAGTTAGACGAACCAAGTCGTCGGTGGTCACCTCGCGCTTGAGCAGGTTTTTGTAGGGGGTGAGGCCGTCGTCGATGGCCTTGAGCACGGCCTCCCATGTCTCGCATTCCTCGATATCGCGATAGATGCGCTTTTCGATGAAGATTTTCTCCAGCGAGCTGAAGTGCCATTTTTCGGCGAGTTCGGCGAGTTTGATTTCGAGTTCGAGTTTGAGCAACTCGCGGGTCTGGTGGGTGCCGCGGCGCAGGATGTCGGAGACGCCGAGGAACTGCGGCTTGCCCTCGGCGATGACGCAGGCATTGGGGGAAATCGATTGTTCGCAATCGGTGAAGGCATAGAGGGCGTCGCGGGAGGTCTCGGCATCCATGCCCGGCGGCAGATGGACGAGGATGTCGGCATGGGCGGCGGTGTTATCCTCGATTTTGGCGATCTTGATTTTTCCCTTGTCGGCGGCCGTCACGATCGAATCCATCACGGCGCCAGTGGTGGTGCCAAAAGGAATTTCGGTGATGCGCAGCAGGCCCTTTTTTTCGGTGGAAATGCGCGCCCTGACGCGGACTTTGCCCCCGCGCAGGCCATCGCGGTAATCGCTGGCATCCATGATTCCTCCTGTGGGGAAATCCGGCATCAGCGTGAACGGTTCGTCGCGCAGCACCGCGATGGAGGCCGCGATGAGTTCGTTGAAATTGTGCGGCAGGATCTTGCAGGCCAAACCCACGGCGATGCCTTCCACACCTTGGGCGAGCAACAACGGAAATTTCACCGGCAGCGTCAGCGGCTCCTTGTTGCGGCCGTCGTAGCTCGGAACCCATTGGGTGGTCTTCGGGTTGAACACCACCTCGAGCGCAAATTTTGTTAGGCGCGCCTCAATATAGCGCGGGGCAGCCGCGCCATCCCCGGTGAGCGTGTTGCCCCAGTTGCCCTGGGTGTCGATGAGCAGGTCCTTTTGCCCCAATTGCACCATCGCGTCGCCGATCGATTGATCGCCGTGCGGGTGGTATTTCATCGTG
>JBAXPF010000008.1:0-30180 GCA_037132955.1 Verrucomicrobiota bacterium
AGCGCCATCTGCCGGCATCGCCGCGTGGACTTCGCATCCGACGCCTTCGCCGCGTAGTAGCTTGGCAGCACTTCTGCCAGTGTCCCGTCCATATTCACCCGTTCCAGGATCGCCTCGCTTTGGGCATTCTCCATCCGTTCCAGTGCCGTCGCCAGGTCTTGGGTTTTCAGTGCCACCGCCTTCGGCCGCACCCCCTTGCCGGGACCATCTTTCGGTGTTGGCGGCTGGTAGTAAAACCAACCCCGTTTCTCGTAGAGTCCCTTGACACCCGCGACTGAACTTGCCATGGGCCAATGGTAGCAAAATCGGGTAGCAAAGCAAGCGGAGACTTGCGCAAAAACTCAGTGAAATCAACAAAACCCAAAATTCCTTTCGCCCCGTCAAAATTGCGCTTGCACCCATCCCGCCGCCTGCTATCACTGCCGCGGCAAAGCGAATTGCCCTTGTGTTTTCAAGGACTTTCCGCCCATCCACCCCTCCCATCGCCCATCTTTCGCCGGCTTAGCTCAGTGGTAGAGCAGCTGATTTGTAATCAGCAGGTCGTCAGTTCAAGCCTGACAGCCGGCTCCATTGAAAACCAATGAGTTACAGTGGAGCAAGTCTAGCAAAACTAACATGGCGATCACGCTTTTCTCACCTTATCAGAAAACACCCCGCCCCGGTGCCTGCTTGCTGCCTGAACGCTCATCCGCACAGTGGAGGGCTTCTCAGAGTATTTTGAGCCTCAATATACTTCCACCATTTCGCCACGATATGAACACCGATAGACTCGCCGACTTTATAGGCTTTCTTGATCGAGAGATTGCGTGCGCTGTCGTCGAATTGAACGCTATTAGCGAGAAGAGCCGTCGCCATATTCAGAAACTTGTTTACACCAATCTCGTTGATCGATTTGACTCTACGGTCGATCATTCTCTGCTAGACAACATCCTTGAGGAACCTCTTCTTTCTGACGGTGTCAAATCACTTGATCAGCCATTGGCCGAGGGTGAAACTCTGCGGTTTTTGGCAGAACTTGCAGATCCCAAACAAAGATTGACCAACAGGTTGGAAACGGTATCCGACAGTGTAGATCCACCCGCCTGTCAATCCCCCTCCAGCCCCGCATCCGGGATGTGGGAGATGATGCGCTCGCGGGATCGGGTCTGGACCGGACGCGGCTCGTGGATCCAGCCGGCCTTGCGCCACTCGGCAGGCAACTCGTAGAGCTGGTGGATAGCCATCAATCGCCCGCGAGGTACCATGTTAGGTTTTGCCATGGCTGCGCTCGTCACCGTCGAGCCGCACATCATCCGCCTGGATGATGCGTTCCAAGCCGCTGTCAGTGCGCAGCAGGAGTTCCCCGCCAGAGCCGAGTCCCTCGATGGTACCGTGCCGGGGGCCGCCGGCGGTCTTGAGTGTCACCGCGTGACCGGACAGCACACAGCGCGACCTCACCCCGGCAAGGACTTCCTCAAATCCGGCATCCAACTGGCGGCGGTGCAACGCGAGGCGCTCCAGAACTTGTGTTAGAACATGAGCCCGGTCCACCACCTGCCCGGCGGCCAGTTGCAGCGAGGTGGCAATGTCCGCTACTTCCGGCGGAAACACCAGCGTGTTGACGTTGATGCCGATACCGACCACCGCGAAATCCTGGCTGGCCTCGACCAGAATGCCGGCGACTTTGCGCCGGCCGATCCAAATATCGTTAGGCCATTTGATGCCGGCAGGGTGGGGGATGGAGGCCTCCACCGCCTCGGCCACCGCCAGTCCGGCGACAAGTGCCAGACGTGCCCACAGTGACTTGGGCTCGGCTGGTCTAACAACAATGGAAAACGCCAACGATTCACCCGCCAGCGCGACCCAGCTCGCGCCCCGTCGTCCGCGTCCTGAGGTTTGCCGCTCCGCCAGAACCACCAGGCCATCCGCCGCCCCATCCCTGGCAAGCCGGCACGCCTCGTCATTGGTCGAGGCAAGTTCCTCCCGCACCAACAAGGTGAAGGGTGGGGGCGCGGTGGTGGGCAGGGGATTTGTCAGTTGTTGGTTGCTGTTTGTTAGTCCCATGGGTCCCATCCGTCTCATTCTTCCTCTAGTGTCTTCAAATCCCCTGAAAATCCAGCCCGATGTCGAGTGCGGGGGCGGAGTGGGTGAGGGCGCCGACGGAGATGAAATCCACTCCGGTTAGAGCGATGTCGCGCACGGTCCTGAGGGTCACGCCGCCGCTGGCTTCGAGCCGGGGCACGGGGTGTTCACCGCGGGCGGCCACCGCCTGCCGAAGTTCCTCGAGGGTCATGTTGTCGAGCAACAGGTGATGGACCCCATCCATGGCGAGAAAGCTGCGGACTTGTTCGAGACTGTCGGCTTCCAGTTCCACCTCCACCTCGGGCCGCTCGGCTTTGAGCCGCTGGATCGCGGCTTGCAGCGCGGGCAGCCCGCCCTCGGCCACCAGATGATTGTCCTTGACCATGGCACGGTCGTAGAGGCCGAAACGGTGATTGCAGCCGCCGCCGTGGACGACCGCCTGCTTCTCTAACATCCGGTAACCCGGGGTGGTTTTGCGGGTGTCCAGGATGTGGGCGTTGGTGTCTTTGACCAGCGCCACGTAGATGGATGTTAGAGTGGCGACACCGCTCAGCCGCTGCAGGAAATTCAGCGCGGTGCGTTCTGCGGTGAGGATCGAGCGGGCGGACCCTTCGATGCGCATGAGAAAGGCGCCTGCCGCCACGCAACTGCCATCGGCAATGAGCACCTCCACATCGAGATGGGGGTCGACGGCAAGGAACACGCGAGCCGCCACGTCCACTCCGGAGAGAACCCCGTCGCGGCGGGCCGCGGCGAAGGCGCGGGCGCGGCCTGCTTCCGGGATGAAGTAGCGGGAGGTGACATCGCCGGAGCCAATATCCTCCGCGAGGGCCAGATCAATGAGGGTGGTGACAGGGTCTTGCATGGTGCTTGGCGCCGGTTTCAAACCTGCAGCGCGGCACGCAAGGCGGCCGCAGTCTGATGGAAAGCCGCCGCGACCTTGTTGGCCGATGAGGGCAACAAGGCGATCGGTGCGCCGGAGTCCCCGCGCTCACGGGTGGGAACATCGAGCGGGATTTGACCTAACATAGGCACTCCCTGTGACTCCGCCTCGCGCACGCCACCGCCATTCCCAAAAAGATGATAGAGCTTGCCCGCGTCGCACTCGAACCATGACATGTTCTCTATCAAACCGAGGATCGGCACATTGACCTTGCCAAACATGGCAACCGCCCTGCGGGCGTCGATAAGTGCCACTTCCTGCGGCGTGGTGACGATGACCGCGCCATCCACACTGACAGTTTGCACGATGGTGAGTTGAATGTCGCCGGTGCCCGGCGGCAGGTCGAGAATGAGGTAGTCAAGATTGGTCCATGCCACCTGGCGCAGGAATTGTTGGATATAGCGTGTGGCTATCGGACCGCGGACAATCACCGGCGTGTCCCCATCCAGCAGAAAGGCCATCGACATCAACTGAATGCCGTGCGCTTCTATCGGAATGATTTGGTCCTGGGCGTTGGCCAGCGGACGTTCCGTGGTGCCAAACATCTGGGCGACCGACGGCCCGTAGAGGTCGCAATCGCAGAGGCCGACCCGCGCCCCGGTGGCTGCCAAAGCGATGGCGAGATTGGCGGCCACAGTGGATTTGCCCACCCCGCCTTTGCCCGAAGCGATGGCGATGACGCGCTTGACGCCGGGAATGGAGGACTTGCCGAGGTCGGCGGCGGGTGCTGGCGCGCTCTTGGCTTCGATGACCACTTTGGCGTGGCCGACGTCAGGGAGTGGGTCGAGAACAGCGTGGCAGTCGCGGAAAATCTGCTCCGGCACTTTCGGATCATGGGTTTGGACCTCGATTTGCACCGTGGTCAGACCCGGTTCGCAAGTGATGTCTTTGACCAGGCCGAAAGAAACAATGTCGCGGGAAAATCCGGGGTAACGAACTTGGCGGAGGGCTTCGCGTATGATATCTGGACTCATCGGGCCGGAATCCTCGCTCAATTTCGGCAGCCTGCAACGTCAATTTTACAGGTGGCCTATTTGCACGGATGCGCTCATTCCATTAGCCGCGCGCCGCGCCCCTCTGTGGCCCCAAGGAATTGTCCGCAAAACCTCAATCGTGGCGAAATATCCATAGAACGCTTGCCAGATTCGGCGGCGTCATGGATGGTCGGCGGCGTGAGCGACACCCCGCGCAAGCCATTCTGGCTCCTGCCTAACCTGCTGAGCCTGGATGCTCCGCTGGTGGCCGTGGTGTGGTTGTATTTGTTCGCGAAGACCTGGGGAGTGAGGTTCCATCCGGGACATGGCTATGTGGTGCTCGCGCTGGTGGTGTGGGTGATGTATGTCGGTGACAGGGTGTTGGATTCAGCGTTGCTTGGGGACTCGGCACGGTGCCAGGCACGCCACCGGTTTCATCGGAAACACTTGCGCAAGTTCCTGTGGGGGGCCGGCATCGCCGCGCTGGCCGCGCTGGCTATGGTCCTGTGGAAAATACCGATGGCCATATTCAATTACGTGATTGTGGAGGCCTTTCTGGTGGCGGGTTTTTTCGCGATGGCCGTGTTTAGCGCGCCCGAGACCGACGAGATTCCCTATGTCAAAAACATTCTGGCTGGTGCCGCCTTTGCCTTCGGCACCGCCATGGTGGCGCATGTTTACATGTATGACCGGGGGATTCGCGATTTGCTGTTTTCGCCGGAGTTCGCCTGTTTTGCGCTGCTGTGCATGCTCGATATTTCAGCCATCGACCTGTGGGAGCACGCCAATCACACCCCGGACCCTGAGGTCAAGGCCGCGGACGAACTGGCGCTGACCTTGCCGCTGACCTTGCTCGGGACGGCAGCGTTGGTGTTTGCGCTCAAAGCGGAGGACCACGGCTCGCGGCCGTTTTTTTATGCCATACTCACCGGAGCGGCGCTGTTACATATTCTGAACCGGACGCGGGCGCGGTTTTCAATGGAATCGCTGCGGGTGCTGGCGGATGTAGCGTTGGTGGCTCCGGCGCTGGTGTTTTTCGCCTTGTCAAGCCCCTGATATGTTAGATTATCCGGGCTTGCACGACGGTGCCCGCCGCCCGTAGGCTGCCCAAACAAAAGTCATGGCCATTCCATCGAAACTATCCGCTTTCATCTTCATCGGGGCTCCGGGGTCGGGCAAAGGCACCCAAGGCAAGGTGCTGGGCACCGTCCCGCGGTTTTTTCACTGCGCCTGCGGGGATGTTTTCCGCTCACTGGACACGCGCACGCCGCTGGGCAGGAAGTTCGTACATTATTCAAGTCGCGGCGAATTGGTGCCGGATGAATTGACCGTCCAGTTGTGGAAAGCGCAGGTTGACAATCTCATCGAGAGTCATGTGTATAAGCCGGACATTGATTTTTTGATCTTGGACGGCATTCCGCGCAATGTTCGGCAGGCGGAGATTCTACAAGATCTGCTGGAGGTGCATCAGGTGTTTCGCTTGGCCTGTCCGAATCGCGAGGAACTCGCCATCCGGATGCGCAAGCGTGCGCTTAAGGACAACCGGATTGACGATGCCAGCGACGTGGTCATTCAACGGCGCATTGCCGCCTACGAGACGGAAACCCTGCCAGTCCTTGATTTCTATCCAAAGGAAATCATCACCTGGATCGATGCCACCCAACCCCCGGTCAAGGTGCTGGCCGATATCATCGGGCGCATCACCACCTTGCCGATCTATGCGGAGATGGTCAAACGCATGCCGTAATGAATGCAGCCCCTGCCACGCGTCTGGTCCTGATTGCCACCGGTGACATTGCCCTGCCGACATTCCGTTATTTATTAGAAAACGGGCACCGCCCGCTGGCGCTCGTGACCCAGCCTGACAAACCGTTAGGGCGCCATCAGACGCTCACGCCGTCACCGCTCAAGCTCGAGGCGTTGGCGGCAGGCTTGCCCGTGCTGCAACCGCTGGTGATTGGAGAAGTGGCGGGCGAGTTAGCCGCCATGGAGCCGGACGTCATTGTGGTGATGGCCTATGGGCAAATTTTGCGGCAGAACATCTTGTCGGTTGCCCGCTGCGCGACCATCAACCTGCATGCGTCGTTGTTGCCACGCCATCGGGGGGCTTCATGCATCCAGGCGGCCATTGTCGCAGGGGATGAGGAGTCGGGCGTCACCGCCATGCATGTTATCCGCGAACTCGACGCCGGGGATGTGATTTTTGCCCAAGCCATCCCGCTCGCCGCGGCGGAAACCGGCGCTAGCTTGCATGACCGGTTGGCGGAGTTGGCTCCGTCGGTGCTCGCGGAAACCCTGCGCCGACTCGCGTCCGGTTCCGCCACCCGTACGCCGCAGGATGCAGGAGTGGCCACCTATGCCCCCAAGCTGGAACGCGAGGACGGCAGAATCGATTGGACGCTGGGGGCCGCAGCGCTGGAGCGCCGCATCCGTGCCTACGACCCGTGGCCGGGAACCTTCACTATTGTTAGAGAGGCGGAGCAAGCCAAGCGGTTGAAGATCTATCCGCCGGTTGAAGTCGGTGACGGCACGCTGTGCCCCGGGCAATTTGTCACCAGCGATGCCGAACTCAGGGTGGGCTGTGGCGGTGGCTCGCTGCGCCTGCACACGGTGCAACCCGAGGGCTCGCGCCGCATGAGCGCCGCGGAATACCTGCGCGGACGGCCGGTCAACCGTGGCGGCAGTTTGTAACCGCCAGGCCCAAACTCATCACACCCCCCGTATCACCCCAAGGCATTGCGGATTTTTTCCAGACCATCTAACATGTGGGCACGCGGGCAGCCGAAATTGAAGCGGATCCAACCGGGCCAGCCGAAGAATTTCCCATCTGATAGATACAAGCCGGCGCGGTTTTCAAAATGTTCGGCGGGGTTGGGCACGTTCATTCCGCGGGCATCGATCCATGCCAGATAGGTGGCGTCGCCCGCCATGACGGTTAGGCCGGGGCATTCGCTGCGGATGAACGCGACCAGCGCATCGCGGTTGCTTTTCAGATAGGCCAGCAATTGCTCGCGCCACGCTTCGCCATGGCGCAGGGCGGCTTCGGCAGCGTAGTAGGCGAGCGCGTTGATTTCCGCCAGCGTATGACCGCGGGCGGCGGTGAAGCGCCGGCGCAGGGAATCATCAGGGATGACGGCATAGGCATAGCCGAGACCGGCGATGTTCCAGGTCTTGCTGGGGGAGAGCAGGGTGATGGTGCGCCGGGCGAGGGCGGGCGGCAGGCTCAGGGCGGAGACATGCGGGGTGGCGGTCTCATCGAAAATGAGGTCGCAATGGATTTCATCAGACACCAGCACCAGTTCATGAGCCTCGCAAAACGCCCCCAAACGCAATAGCTCATCGCGTGAGAACACCCGGCCCAGCGGGTTTTGCGGGTTGCAGAGGAGAAACACGCGCGTTTGTCGGGTCACGGCGCGCTCCATCGCAGTCCAGTCAAATCCCCACCGGCCATCCTCAAAAACATGATCCACCGTGACCAAATCCACCCGCGCATCATGATGGACATTGAGAAATGGGGGATACACCGGGGTGCAGGTCATCAACGCCTCACTCGGAGCGCAAAACGCCCGCGCTGCCAACGACAACGCCGGAACCAGCCCGCCCAGGTGCACTATCTGCTCCAGCGGCACCTCCGCGCCGCGCCGCGTCCGCAGATACTCCAGCACCGCTTGATTCAGGCCGTCATGCGCCTGCGGATAGCCAAATACACCGTGCGCCACCCGCCGCTGCAATGCGTCCAGAATCTCCGGTGCCGACATGAAATCCATGTCCGCCACCCAGAATGGGTCCAACTCCGGACGCCGGTCGTACTTGATGCAGCCCGTCCCGCGCCTCACGATCGCTTGGTCAAAATCAAATTTCATCGGCGCGCAGTGTTGGTCTTGGAGCGCCTCAAGCAAGCCCAATTCTCAGGCAATCGACCCGCAGGTGCTTGATCCATGGGTGGGGCGAGTGTCGAATCGCCCTTGACCATGGAGGCCGCCATGAGCAATGGATTTCCTCCACTCACGGGCTCACCATGTTCAACGGCGATCCAGGATCGCTGCTCCTTGAACGTCCAGACTCAGGCCTGGTCTCCGTATCCATCCTATTAGATTCCGCATTACATACATTGTCACAAGTTGTGAAGTCTCTTACGCATCAGCCCTCAAGTGGCTCCGGCGCTCTTCGCGGGAGCGTTGCGGATCGTGGGTGCGCACCCGGATGCTCATGGCCGCTCTATCAACCAAGACGCGTTGTCACGAATGCGTCTACGAGCATGCGCGCTTGTTGGACACATGCGTTGGTGACAACGCGTGTGGCCAGTGAGCGTTTTTGCCAAGGATCCAAGCGATCGTTTGATTCCAAGTTTTAAACCCGCGTTTCTCAAGGCCCGTAATTCAAATTGTAATCCATTGTACCTCAACCTTTTACGCGATTATTTCCTCACGATCTATAAGAGCCTCCACCGAACCCAATGCCAGCGGCCAACCTGCTTGGGTGGCGGTGTCCATCCATGGCTGTCAACGGATTTTGAAGCGAGTGTTGAGGCGGATGTCGACAAGTGCGTCGGGGTCGGTATAGTCCGGGCCATGCGCTTCATTTTGTCCATGTCACTGTGTCTAGGGGTCTTCGCGCTGGCCGCGCCGGAGGGCGAAAAGCCGGCAGCCCCCCCCAAGCCTGCGGAAGCCGCCAAACCTGAGTCAGCAGCGGAGAAATCGCCCGCAGCGCAGGTGCGCGAGGCCTCGGTCATGATCGGCGGCAACAAAGTTGCTTACAAAGTCAGCGCGGCGAAAATCCAGCTTGAGCAAGATGACGGCAAACCGCGGGCGTCGATTTTCCATGTCAGTTATGTGCGGACCGACGTGAAGGATGCGGCCAGCCGGCCGGTCATGTTTGCGTTCAATGGCGGGCCCGGGTCATCGGCTGTTTGGCTGCATTTGGGCATTCTGGGGCCCAAGCGGGTTGAGCTGCCCGGTGATGGCACCCAGGCACCGCGCCCCCCTGCCCGCGTGGTCGACAACCCGCTGAGCATCTTGGATGTGTGCGATCTGGTGTTTATCGATCCGGTATCCACGGGCTACAGCCGTGCCGAAAAAGACACCAAAGCGGAGGAATTCCATGGCCTCAACGAGGACGTGGAATCGGTCGGCGATTTCATCCGTCGCTGGATCACCGAACATGACCGCTGGGCAGCGCCCAAATATTTGTTAGGCGAATCCTACGGCGGGATCCGCGCCGCCGGGCTTGCCAGCCATCTGCAATCCCGCTTTGGCATGAGCCTCAATGGCGTGGTCATGCTCTCCACCTTGCTGGATTTCTCCACGCTGCAAACCTCCGCCGGCAACGATCTGGGTTATCTGGTCTATCTGCCAGCATTCACCGGCGTGGCCCACTATCACAAGAAACTCAGCGGTGACCGCGATGCGCTGGTCAAAGAGAGCACGGACTTTGCCTTTGGCGAATACGCTACAGCCCTGCTCAAGGGCAATGCGCTCGATGAAAAATCCCGCGCCGCCCTGGCCACCAAACTCGCCGGTTTCACCGGCATCGATCCCGCCGTGTGGCTGAGCCACAGCCTGCGCCTCGACCCGACCTTCTTCCGCGCCGAACTGCTCCGCAAGGAGGGCAAAGTGCTGGGTCGCTTTGACGCCCGCGTTGCCTGGGACGCTGCGGATGCTGCCGCGCAGGCGCCCGATTGTGATCCATCGTATGAACTCGCCTATGGGGCCTTTGCCACCGCGTTGCTCGATTATCTGGGCCGCGATCTCGGCTACAAGGAGGACCGCCCCTATGAGGTTCTAACCGGCAAGGTCAACCCCTGGCGCTGGGGGGCTAACAATGAGATTGTCAACGTCAGCGGTCGCCTCGCCAATGCCCTGCGTGACAATCCACATCTGCGGGTGCTGGTGATGGCCGGCTACACGGACCTGGCCACGCCGGCGGAGGGCGTCGCGCATTCATTGCGGCATATGTTAGATCTGCCGGCCACCGCCCGCGACCACATTCAAACCAGTCGTTTTGAGGGGGGCCACATGTTCTATCTGAACCCGCCTGATCTAACCAAAGCGCGGGCGGCCCTGGTGCAATTCATTGAGGCGGGCAGCCGCTGAGAACATCGAACATTGAACATTGAATAAAGAGTGGAACACCGTTCAACCCGAAATCCGAAGTTGAATTCCTGCAATGGGGAAAGAAAACCACGGATTGCACGGATTTTGGGGTTTGGATTTTCTCACCCTTTGCAATCGGTTAAATCCGTGCAATCCGCGGTTAATCTAACCGATATCTCAAATCAAACTTCGGATTTCGTGTTCAATGTTCAATGGCCGTAACGGGCCGCCACCAGAGACACAATACGCTCCGCAGGCGGCTGGAAATCATGCCATTGCCACTCAACCGCCAGCATGGAGGCCAGCGCCACGGCGCGTTTTTTCGAGGCCGCGTCATCGCAAGCGGCGGCCACCGATCCTTGGTGCAACAAGCCGTGGCGCGTCCGTCGTTGGCCGGCACCGGCCAGTTTTCGCCCGTCGGCCCCGACCAAATCATGGCCGACCGGGTTCTCGAAGCAAAGCGCCGCTCCGGTCTGCTCATCGCCCGCGCTCAGCCGGACTGCCATGCGCTCGACCCGCAGTGCCTCCGCCAGCGCCAGATGGATCCGCCGGTAACTTTCCGCACCGCGCATGTTTGTTAGATCGGTGCCGGCAGGAGCCATCACCGAATAGGTCCAGTCCGTCCGGTGATCGACCACACCACCGCCGGTCCAGCGGCGCACCCAGCGGATGCCGGGAAGCGCGGCCCGGGCGTCGTCCAGCTTGCCAAAATACCCGACCGATGCCCATGCGCCGGCCCAGCCATAAACCCGCAGCACTGGCGCGGTGGCGGTTTCTAACAGCCATTGATCCACGGCCATTGCCTCGGGACCGGGACGTCTCACGGGATCCAGCCACAGGCGCAGAAAGGCAAAAATCGGGACGTCGGGCAGAATGTCCGCACCACGGTGGTCCGGGCAAGTTGCAGCTCGGCTGAGCTCGCCGAACGCCCGGATCTTGGCGGCGGGCGTCGGGTTTGCGGCGGCAGGCTTCACAATGCGGGATGGCACGCCGGGTCTAACTATTTCTTGCCCATAAGTGTGGCGACGGTGGCCGCATCGATGTTGAAGTGCTGGGTGGCGAACTCCTTGGGCTCTTGTTTTTCCTGGACTTGGTATTCGTAAACCTTGACCGGCTTCACATCCTTGATCTCGGATAGCAGATAGACCCGGATTGAAAGCGCCTCATTGCCGGTGCCGCCGGGCAGTTTGCTGATGGCGTATTGCACTTCGTTGGGACCGTCCACGGCGCCGCCGATGACAATTTCCGCCTCCTTGGCGTTGCTGAACCGGTGCTGGCTGATCTTATTGATCTGCACCTTCACTTCGCGGCCCGGGCTGAACACATAGACTTTGGCGATGTATTTGGCCGTGGGTGCCTCGATGGGGACCGGTGGAATCTTGCCGCTGGGCTGGGCTTCCGGAGTTTCCTTGAGATATTTGAGATTACCGGCCGCCAGTTCGCGCCGCACCTCCGGCAGTGCCTCGAGATTCACGAAATCCGCCCGGTCGTAGCGCCAAGCGCCCGTTTCGCTCACAAACGAGAGCACCAGCAGGTTCTGTGTGGGCGTGCCGCCGACCCCAAAGTCGATTTTGCCGAAATACGCGGCTTTGGCTGTGGGGCCATTCTGTATGGCCTCAAGAAAGAGCAAGCCATTGAGCGCGGGCGGCGGCGCGGGCAATTGGAAGAGCGCGGCGGGAAAGGGCTTTTTTTCCGCAACGATGCGGTTGCGTACCTCGACCCGGCGGTAAGTGGCGGTCACCCGTTGCCAACTCGCCACATCCTGCCGCGTGATCGCCTCGCGCCAGGCATTGTAAGTCGTCTCCAAGGCCGGGCGCAAGGTTTGCTCCTGGGCGGGTGAGAACGACGTCAGCAGGGCGGTGCAAGCAAGAATTAGGCGCTTCATGGGCGAAACCATTGGACAAATGACGGCATTTCACAACAAACAAATCGCGTGCCGGGCAATGACGCCGCCAAAACCGTCCCAGAATGACCAGTATTCCACAAAAATCACCCCCGCTTGGCGAGACCCGCGACCGCATGTTGCTAGAAGAGGCGTCCTCCTACGTGTATCGGCAAACGCCACAGGGAGATGTACAGGCACATCTGTTTTGGCCCAAGCAGGCCGCCGCTGCGCCGCGGCCTGCGGTGGTGTTTTTTCACGGCGGGCTGTGGGATGCGCCGATGCACACCCAGTTTGTGCCGCATTGCCTCCACTTCGCCAGTCGCGGTGCCATCGCCGTGGCCGCCGAAACCCGCATCCTTTCCAAACACGGCACCGGCCCGCTCGAAGCCATCGACGACGCCCGCGAACTCATCCGCTGGCTGCGCCAACACGCCACCACTTTCAACCTCGACCCCGCTCGCATCAGCGTGGGCGGTGCGGCGGGCGGCGCGGTCCTTGCGCTGCTCACGGCCATGCCCAAGGCCAAGCAACTGCCGCCCATCGACGGGCTGGAGTGTCGGCCACAGGCGCTGTTGCTGTTCAGTTCGATTGTCAACACCACACCGAAAGGCCAGGGAGCGAATCACTTTCCGAGCGCAAAAATCGCCATCCGCCACAGCCCCTCCTCGCTGGTGCGCTCGAAACTTCCGCCCATGATCTTGTTTCACGGCACCTCTGACCGCATCGCACCTTTTGCCGAGGTCAAGCGTTTCCGCAGCCGCCTGCGCTGGCGGCGCAATGTTTGCGAACTTATCGAATACGAACGTGCCGATCACAGCTTCTTCAATTTCAACGTCAACCAAGACAATTTTGCCATGAGCGTGGCTGCTGCCGATGGCTTTCTCGTCAAACACCGCTTGCTCGATCCGCCCTCCGCCAGCGACGAAGCGGAAGCCTAGAATGCCCGCGTTGGCCCTCCATCAAGAGGGGCACGGGCGGCTCGCCCCATACTGTCAGTTTTGCGCTTTTTGATAGGAAAACAGGCTTCCAGCCTGTTAGGGAAGACAGCGCGTCTCGCCTGTCCGCCGATGCAACGACAGGCGGGACGCCTGTCCTCCGATGCAACGACAGGCGGGACGCCCGTCGGCCATGACAGGCGGGACGCCTGTCCTCCTGCTAAACTGCCAGTATTGGGCCGCTCGCCCGTGGATTTTCAAGGCCATTCCTGCCATTGCGCTTGCGCTGGACGCCCTGCATCCTAGCATCCACTGCTTTGCAGAGCTACGCCGCCCCATGAACCGCATTTTCGTCGAAAAAAAGGCCGAATTCAACGCCGAGGCCCGCCACCTACTTCACGAACTCAGGGAGTCCCTCAGCCTCCCCGATCTCGGTCACATACGCATCGTCCAACGCTACGAGATGGACGGTCTCACCGAGGAGGAATTCGCCGCGGCCACCCGTATGATCCTTGCCGAGCCACAGGTTGATTCGGCCACGGCCACCCTCACCCTTGCGGCGCACGAATCCGCCTTTGCCGTGGAATACCTGCCCGGCCAATTTGACCAGCGAGCCGACTCCGCCGCCCAGTGCGTGCAAATTCTAACCGGCAAGGACCGGCCGCGCGTTGCCTCCGCCAAGGTCATCATCCTGGGCGGCACGCTCAGCGCGGACGACCTGGCCCGCGTCAAAGCCTACGTCATCAACGCCGTGGATTCCCACGAGGTGCCTGTAGCGGCGGTCGGTGACCGCCGATCTTCATCCCCCACCCCGCCCGATGTCCCCATCCTCACCGGGTTCAGTCAACAATGCGCGACCGAGCTCGCCACCCTCCGCCGTGCGCTCGGCCTAGCCATGTCCGAGGCCGACCTCACATTTTGCCAAACCTATTTTCGCGACGAGGAAACCCGTGACCCCAGTCTCACGGAAATCCGCATGCTCGATACTTATTGGTCCGACCACTGCCGCCACACCACCTTTCTAACAAAAATTGACCAGGTCGCCTTCGCCGATGCCGGCGGGCCCGTCCAGCGCGCCTGGCAAACCTATCTGAATACCCGCGATGCGTTAGGCCGGAGTGACAAGCCTGTCACGCTCATGGACATCGCCCTCATCGGCATGCGCGAATTGAAAAATTCCGGTGAACTCGACAACCTGGAAATTTCCGAGGAAGTCAACGCCGCGTCCATCGTGGTCCGTGGCGGCGGTTTGCAACCGCCATGCCCATCCGCCAGCCAATCTGATCTGAGCGAGGATTGGTTGGTCATGTTCAAGAATGAGACCCACAACCACCCGACTGAGATCGAACCCTTCGGGGGGGCCGCCACCTGCCTCGGCGGTTGCATCCGCGACCCGCTCTCCGGCCGTTCCTATGTCTATCAGGCGATGCGCGTGACCGGTGCCGGCGACCCGCGCACGCCATTTGCCGACACCCTGCCGGGCAAGCTCCCGCAGAAAAAAATCTGTCAGATAGCAGCCCGCGGCTATGCCTCCTACGGCAACCAGATCGGCCTCGCCACCGGTCAGGTCGCGGAAATCTATCATCCGGGCTTTGTCGCCAAGCGCATGGAAATTGGTGCGGTGGTGGCGGCCGCGCCGCGTTCCCAGGTGTTTCGTGGCAGCCCTGGTCCCGGCGATGTCATTCTCCTCATTGGGGGCCGCACCGGCCGCGATGGCGTCGGCGGTGCCACCGGCTCGTCCAAGGAGCACACCGCCACCGCGTTGGAAAATTCCGCCGAAGTCCAAAAAGGCGACGCCCCCACCGAACGCAAAATCCAACGCCTGTTCCGCAACCCCGAGCTCACCCGCAAAATCAAAATTTGCAATGACTTTGGGGCCGGCGGCGTGGCCGTCGCCATCGGCGAAATCGCCCCCTCGCTTGAAATCAACCTCGATGCCGTCCCCAAGAAATACGACGGCCTGGATGGCACCGAACTCGCCATCTCCGAGTCCCAGGAACGCATGGCCATCTGCGTCGATCCCACGGAAGTCGCCTACTTCATCCGCGAGGCCGACCGTGAGAACCTCGAGTGCACCCACGTCGCCACCGTCACCGACAGCGGCCGCCTCATCATGATCTGGCGCGGCAAGACCATCGTCAATCTCTCCCGCGCCTTTCTCAACACCAACGGCGTCCAACAAAGCACAAGCGTCCTCGTCCAAGCGCCTCAGGGCAGCCTTCAATCCTCTATCCGCAATCCTCTATCCACGATCCAGATCCTCCAGGATCTCAACACCTGCTCCCAAAAGGGCCTCGGCGAAATGTTCGATGGCTCGGTCGGCGCCGGCACCGTGCTGTGGCCCTTCGGCGGCCAACACCAACTCACCCCACCCGACGCGATGGTGGCCAAGCTGCCATTGTTGGACGGCGACACCGATGTCTGCACTTACATGAGCTGGGGCTTCAACCCCCACATTGCCTCATGGTCGCCGTTCCACGGTGCGGTCTATGCCATCACCGAGGCCGTCTGCAAAGCCGTCGCCGCCGGTGCCAGACTCTCCGACATCCGCCTCACCCTTCAGGAATACTTCCCGAAGCTCGGCACCGATCCGACCCGCTGGGGGTTGCCGTTCGCCGCTTTGTTAGGTGCGTTCCACGCCCAACACTCCCTGCGGCTTGCCGCCATCGGCGGCAAGGACTCGATGTCCGGTTCGTTCAATGAACTGGACGTCCCGCCGAGCCTGGTGGCCTTTGCGCTGGCGCCCGGCAAGGCGTCCCTCGCCCTTTCGCCCGAGTTCAAGCAAGCCGGATCGACCATTTCCTTTGTTGAAATCCCCCGCGATGCCGACGACCTCCCGGATTTCCAACAACTCAAGGTGCTCGCCGCCCAGCTCTATCAACTCAACGCGGACGGCCAGATCCTCTCGCTCCACCACATCGGCCAACCCGGCATCGCCGCCACGCTGGCGATCATGGCCTTCGGTAATGGCATCGGTTTCCAAAGTAGTGCGGACTTTAGTCCGTCTGAATGGTTCGTTCCGCGCCACTTCTCCTTCCTCATCGAACATGCCCCCGTGACGGCGGATTGCATCCGCCAGGCCATCCCTGGCATGATTGAACTCGGTCACACCACCCCATCCCCCACCCTCGTCCTCAACCACGAATCCCACCATCTAACCGACCTGCAAGCCGCCTGGACCGCCACTCTGGAGTCGGTCTATCCGACCCACCCGGAGACCGGGGAGACGATAGAGGATAGCGGATCGAAGATAGAGGATGGTGGACCACAGAGTGCAGTTGCTCTCTCCCCTACCCCCGATCCGCGATCCCCTATCCACTATCCGCGATCTGCGATCTCAAAGCCTCGTGTGCTGATCCCCGCCTTCCCCGGCACCAACTCGGAATACGATTCCGCCAAAGCCTTCCGCGCGGCCGGTGCCGCGGCTGAGATCCTGGTGTTCCGCAATCTAACCACCGCGCACATCGACGAGTCACTCACCGCCCTTGCCGCGCAGATCCGGCGGGCGCAAATCCTGATGTTTCCCGGCGGTTTCAGCGCCGGCGACGAGCCGGATGGCTCCGCCAAATTCATCGCCACCCTCATCCGCAGCCCGCGCGTGGCCGATGCCATCATGGACTTGCTCACGCACCGTGACGGCCTTATCCTGGGTGTTTGCAACGGCTTCCAAGCCCTCATCAAGACCGGCCTGGTGCCGTTCGGGGAGATAGATTCAGGGAGGACAGGCGGGACGCCTGTCAGGGAAGACAGGCGTCCCGCCTGTTCTCTTCCATCTGCTATCCACGATCCCTCTTCCGCCCCCACCCTCGTCCACAACGGCATCGGCCGCCACATTTCCTGTTATGTGAACACCCGCGTCGTCAGCAACTTTTCGCCATGGCTGGCCAACACCCGGATCGGTGACATTCACACGGTCCCGATTTCCCACGGCGAAGGGAAGTTCCACGCAGCAGCCAGTGAGATTGCCCGACTTGCCGCCGCCGGCCAGATCGCCACCCAATATTGCGATGCCAACGGCGAGCCGTCCATGGCCATCGCCGTCAACCCTAACGGATCGTTGGCCGCCATCGAGGGCCTCACCTCCCCCTGCGGCCGTGTCTTCGGCAAGATGGCCCACTCCGAGCGCGCCGGCACCCACGTCGCCAAAAACATCCCGGGCAACAAGCATGAGCCGATCTTCGCGGCCGGGGTGGCGTATTTCGGTTGATTCCCCTGCCGCAGGATGCGGCGGGCGGCACGCTGGGAGCGTGCGCCACCCCTCGTGAGAAGGCGGGGGATTGGGCTGGCGCGGACCAAGACAACCACTCAAAAGAACTGATGACACTGATTGATTATCCGGCGAGTCATTTTTCGACGTGGCCCTGCCGATTCTAAAGCAAGCATGGGCACGGCGCGGCCGGGGTCTGCCGGATCTGGCCAGCAACCCGCAATACATGAAGGGCTTCGGTGAATGACGGTCATTGCTGAGCTCAGTGCGTGATCTTGGGTGCCTGCCTCAATAGCATCTCTGCGGCAGCCACCAGTTTCAGAAAAGCACCATCGAGTTCTGCTATTTGCAAATCGATAGGCACGATTCCCTGTGCCGACGCGACAAAATTGTCCGGCGATGTGTCCATAATGAGCACACCAACCCCTTTGTGAAACCACGCTCCTCCGCCCTGACCGAAACGTGCTGGTAAATTAACAAAATCCAGACTCAGTAGATATTCCCTCACGGTGTGTTCAGGTGGATGATTACCCACGATCACGCGTTGTGAGATCACAAAATGGCCATCATCAGTTAGGCCTTCGAGCCGGATATCCGTTGGGAAAATTCTCTCCATCAGGGAGTGGCGTGCCAAATACTCTTGGGGAGTGGCGGGCTTCATGATCACCTGGTCGCCTGCCACCCCGGGAATGAAGCCGAAGTTGCGTGCGAACTTGACCACACGAATGCCATTGCTAGCGAGAAAAACGTCATGCTCGGCGCCATACTTGTCAGGTGGCCTGGTTGGCCGGGGCACAACGAAAGCGCCACTTGCAGCCAGATACCCCAAGGCACCTATTTGGCTTCCACCAGCACTTCCTTGCCTGGCTTGCGCTGCTGCCGTGATCGCTCCTGCCCTTGGGCCAAGAATTGCGGCAAGGTCAAGGGCGGCTGCTGGCCCACGATCTTGCGGGTCTTGTCGGCAAGTTTCTTCCGCAGGTCTGCTTGGCTCGTTTTCATGATTCACTTGTAACTACCGGTGGAAGCTACCTGTGGATTCCGCCCTGTCAATGGCGTTTTTGGCCGAGACCGCGCGAAAATCCCAACTTTTCCTCGCCGGGTGGCCAGCGGATGGGTTAATCCTTGATCCGTCCATGGCCCGCCAGAATTACCGCGATCTCACCAAGGAGCAACTCGTCGAGTTGCTCGAAGCACGCGAGCGCAAGAAATTCGGGCTGGTGTGGGAGCGCGATGCCATCGAGCACGACCGCGCGCTCAACGACGATTTCGTGGCGCTGGACTACACTCTAATGATCACTGCGACACCGGACGATGCGGACGCCGACAAATTCACCAAGGCGGCCAAGATCGCGGATTTGCACCGGGTGACCGTCGCACGCGAGGAGGCCGTGGATGCCGGGTTGGTGAAAGCCAGCGTGCGCTCGATCGCCTATATCTCACCGCCGGACCAAGTCGCACTGGCGGATTTTGAAGCGGCGGCCTTGCAGGACGCCTGCACGATGCATGCGCGGATCAAACACGAGTTGGTGGCGGCCGGGATTGGCCTGGTGCCGCTGATGATGGTGCAGGTGAGCCAGGACAAGAATGCGGTTGAGGAAACGAAAAGAGCCTTGCTCAAACTCGGCTTCAGTGAGGATTCCATCTCCATCCACACGGCGGCGGAGCCTGATGAGAACTTCCTCTCGATGGCGGTGGACGAAACCAAGGAGGTGCTCATTTTCAAAATGGCGGCGGCACTCGGTTTCGATGCGCCGCGGGCGTTTTGCATGGTGTCGATGCGGCCGATCCGTGACACGGATTTCGGCACCCAGTTGATCGGACGGATCATGCGGGTCCACAAGCGGCTGCAAGGCCGCGAACTGCCACCCATGTTGCGCCACGGCTAGCTGTTTCTAGCGGATCACGACAGCCAGGCGGGCATCTCCACGGCGGCGGAAAAAATCAACCGCCTGCGCAGCCAACTCACCCAGACCAGCCCGTTCCTCATGCTCACCCGCATCGGCGGCAACTCACAGGTTCAATTGGTCCGCAACAATCAGCCGGAGCTCCTGACGGGTGACGACAACTCCACGCTCTTGCCCAACCCACCGGCGATGGAGGATTCTAATTTTGCTAGAGACGATGCCACAAACGGCAACGCCAGCCAGGGCACCAAATCGCAAGGCTTGCTGGATTTGCTCGACTCTCTAACGCGCCGGGAGGCGGCGGCCAACACCCAGCCGGCCAGTGAATCGTCCACTTCCCACCGCTATGCCTTGCGCGAGGTGGCTCCCTTGAGGTTTCTCACGCAGGAGTTGCCCCTGGAGGTGGACGATCTGCTAGGCTGCATGGAACAACAGATCCCCTTCAATGACCGCGCCTTGCTCACGGCCTTGGCCAAGGACGTGCAGATCATCCGCATTGAGAAATCCCACCTGGGTGCCCTCGAAGAGGAACAACGCTCGATCATCTCGGCACGCATCGACCTGGAGAAGGCGGAACGGCAGGCCCAACAGCTGTTATTGCGGCAGCAATATCTGAGTCCCAAGGATTTGCAGGACCATTTGCTCAAGCGCTTGGCGGTCGAGTTCCGCAACCACGGCTTGGCCGAAGTGGCGGAGGACGAGGAACGCCTTGAGGTGGCGCTGGCACTCATTCTCGTGCGGCATCCGGGACTGTTGCGCGAAGTGGAAAAATCCTGCTCGGCGCGCTTTTCCTACACCCGGGAAACGGAACCGCTGCCGGGCTTTATGGAGTCACCGGTTCCCTTGCCGCCAGCCTACAAAAACATCTACGGAGTCTATCCGTCCGACCTCAATCCATGGGAAGTGGAATTCGCTAAAATGTTGGATAAAAAGCGCCGCACCGCCATGACGGCTTGTTATGACCCGCGCATCGACAAGAATGTCCTCGATGCCGTCTTCCGCTGCACGGCGATGCCAACCTACTGATTTTCCTGGGCACAAAATCCTCTTGCCCCCTTGGATATGTCAGGTATCTTCCGCGCGCCACCCCCTCCCCCTCCCCCGGCCTTGACCACCGCCCGCCCCCATCCGCCCTTAGCCCCCCCACCCCACATGTCCGACTCCCAAACATCACCGCATGGCTGGCCTGCTCCGCAAGGTCTGTGGCATCCGTCGCAGGAAAAAGATGGCTGCGGCGTGGGCTTTATCGCCCACTTGAAAGGCAAACGCTCCCACGACATCATCGTGAAAACTCTCATGATGAACAGCCACATGGACCACCGCGGAGCCAGCGGCGCCGATCCGGCCACCGGCGATGGCGCGGGCATTTTCGTCCAGATGCCGGACAAGTTTCTGCGCAAGGAACTGGCCAAGCAAGGCCTTGAGCTGCCGCCGGAAGGTGACTATGCGTCCGGGTTGGTGTTTCTCTCGCCGGAAGCGAGCGTGCGCGAGGCCGCCATGCAATTGTTCGAACACGTCATCCGCGATGAGGGGCAGAAATTCCTTGGCTGGCGCACGGTGCCGGTGCGCAGCGAGATTCTGGGCAAGACCTCAGGCCGCTATGAGCCGGTCATCAAGCAGGTGTTTCTGAAAAAGAGCGCCGACATCACCGATCCGATGGAGTTTGAGCGCAAACTCTACGTCATCCGCAAGCGGGTGGCCCACGCGATCCGCACCAACGAGGTGCCTAACAAATTCAGCGACGTCCACGGCAACCGCGGCAACACCTTCCCCGGCGCCAATTACTACTACGTCACCGGCCTGTCCGCCAAGACCATGATCTACAAGGGCATGCTCACCGCCTGCCAGTTGGGGGATTACTTCGATGATTTCCACGACCCGGATTTTGAGTCCGCGCTGGCGCTGATGCACACCCGTTTTTCCACCAACACCTTCCCGAGTTGGTCGCGCGCCCATCCTAACCGATTCATCGCCCACAACGGCGAAATCAACACCGTCCGCGGTAACTCCAATTTCATGCGCGCCCGCCAGGCGCTCTGCAAGAGCAAGATTTTCGGCGTGGATATCGCGCAACTCTTCCCGGTCATTGACGAAGACGGCTCGGACTCCGCCCGCTTCGACAACGCGCTGGAGTTCCTGCATTACGGTGGTTACGACCTCACCCATGCGATGATGATGATGATTCCCGAGCCTTGGGAACGCCACACCCTGATGGACGACGACAAACGCGCGTTCTATGAATTCCACGCCTGCCTGATGGAACCCTGGGATGGCCCGGCCTCCATCACCTTCTCCGATGGCCAACAAATCGGTGCCGTGCTCGACCGCAACGGCCTGCGCCCCAGCCGCTACTACGTCACCGATGACGATCTGGTCATCATGGCGTCGGAAGTTGGCGTGCTGCCTGATATCGATCCGCTCTCCATCGTGGAAAAAGGCCGACTGCGCCCGGGCCGCATGTTCCTCGTGGATATGAACGAAGGGCGCATCATCCCGGATGATGAGGTCAAACGCCGCGTGTATGGTGCCAAGCCCTATCGCCAGTGGCTCGACGACAACCGCGTCGCACTCAAGCAACTGCCCGCGCCCGCCGCGCCAACCCCGGTCGAGGTCGAGCGCATCCGCGAACGCCAGTTGGCCTTCGGCTACACCTATGAGGATCTGCGTTTGCTGCTCGGCCCATCCGCCACCACCGGGGTCCAACCGATTTCCTCGATGGGCAACGACACTCCACTGGCAGTCTTGTCGGAAAAGCCGAAACATCTCTATCAATATTTCAAGCAGATCTTCGCGCAGGTGACCAATCCGGCGCTCGATTGCATTCGCGAGGAACTCGTCACCGCCACCGAAACCTTCATCGGATCCGAAGGCAACCTGCTGCAACCCGGCCCGCAAAGCTGCCGCATGATCCGTCTGGACAACCCGATCATCGATAACCGCGCGCTCGCCCAATTGCGCGAAATCGGCCTAACCGGATTCCAAGCCATCACCCTCGACATGCTGTTTCCGGCCAAGCAGGGCGGCAAGGGCTTGGAGGTGGCGTTACAGCGCTTGTTTGAAACCGCTGACCAGGCGATTGAGGACGGCTGCAATATCCTCATCCTTTCTGATAGAAACATCTCCGCCTCCAACGCCGCGATCCCGACGCTGTTGGCCATGGGCGGGCTCCACCACCATCTGGTGGCGGCTGGCACGCGCACGCTGGTTTCCATCGTCCTGGAAACCGGTGAAGCCCGCGAGGTCCACCACTTCGCGACGCTCATCGGTTACGGCGCGGATGCCATCAACCCCTACATGGCCTTCGATTCGCTCCACCAGATGATCAAGGACGACATGCTGGCGATGGACTTCGACAAGGCGGTCTATAACTACCTTAAAGCATCTATCAAGGGCGTGGTGAAGACCATGGCGAAGATGGGCATCTCCACCGTCGCCTCGTATCGCGGGGCGCAGATTTTTGAAACCATCGGGCTGAGCACCGAGTTGGTGCAGCAATACTTTACCGGCACCTCGAGCCGCTGCGAAGGGTCCGGCATCGACCAGATCGCCGAGGAATCCCTGGCCCGCCACCGCGCCGCCTTCCCGGACCGCCCCATCACCGACGCCGAACTCGCGCTCGAGCCCGGCGGCACCTATCAATGGCGGGCGGACGGCGAGTATCACCTGTTCAATCCGGAAACCATCCATCTGTTGCAAAAGGCGGTGCGCACCGGCAGCTACGAGGTCTACAAGGAATTCGCCGCGAAGGTCAACGACCAGAGCGAAAACATCTCCACCCTGCGCAGCCTGATGACTTTCCGCAAGGACCTCAAACCCGTGCCGCTGGCCGAGGTGGAATCCATCGAGACCATCACCAAGCGCTTCAAGACCGGCGCCATGTCCTATGGTTCGATCTCCCAGGAAGCCCACGAAACCCTGGCCATCGCGATGAATCGCGTCGGCGGCAAGTCCAACACCGGCGAAGGTGGCGAAGACCCGGAACGCTTCAAGCCGCTGCCCAATGGCGACAGCAAGCGCTCCGCTATCAAACAGGTCGCCTCGGGCCGCTTCGGCGTCACCAGCGAGTATCTGGTCAATGCCGATGAGATCCAAATCAAGATTTCGCAAGGAGCCAAGCCCGGTGAAGGTGGCGAACTGCCCGGCTCCAAGGTCTATCCATGGATCGCCAAGGTGCGTTATTCGACGCCGGGGGTGGGATTGGTGTCGCCGCCACCGCATCATGATATCTACTCGATCGAGGACCTCGCCGAGTTGATCCATGACTTGAAGAACGCCAACACGCGGGCACGCATCAACGTGAAGTTGGTGGCGGAAGTCGGCGTCGGCACCATCGCCGCCGGCGTGGCCAAGGCGCATGCCGATGTCATCCTCATCTCCGGTCACGATGGCGGCACGGGCGCCTCGCCCACCTCCTCGATCTATCATGCCGGCGCGCCGTGGGAGCTGGGATTGGCGGAAACCAACCAGATTCTGCTCCTCAACGACCTGCGCAGCCGTGTGGTGTTAGAAGCCGACGGTCAGCTGAAGACCGGCCGCGATGTGGCCATTGCCACCCTGCTCGGTGCCGAGGAATACGGCTTTGCCACCGCGCCGCTGGTGAGCGTCGGCTGCCTCATGATGCGGGTTTGTCAGAAAAACACCTGCCCGGTGGGCGTCGCCACCCAGGACCCGGAACTGCGCAAGAACTTCGCCGGCAAACCCGAACACGTGGTCAATTTCATGCGCTTCATCGCCATGGAGATGCGCGAGATCATGGCCGCGTGCGGGTTCCGCACCATCAACGAAATGGTCGGCCACGTCGAATGTCTCGACACCGCCGAGGCCACCAACCACTGGAAAGCCAAAGGGGTTGATCTAACAGGTATCTTCCACCGCCCGGATGTGGTGGACCGCGTGGGCACGTATTGCCAGATTGCGCAGGACCACGGGTTGGCCAGCGCACTCGACAACACCCATTTGCTGGCGCTATGCAAACCCGCCATTGAGCACGGCGAGAAGGTCCGCATCGCCCTGCCGATCGCCAATGTGAACCGCGTGGTGGGCACCATCACCGGCAGCGAGATCAGCCGCAAGCATGGCGGCAAGGGCTTGCCGGAAGACACTGTGGAACTCACCTTCCATGGCAGCGCCGGCCAATCGTTCGCCGCGTTCACGCCATCAGGCATGACCTTTGAGCTTGAAGGGGATGCCAATGACTACGTTGGCAAGGGCCTGTCCGGGGCCAAGGTCATTGTCTATCCACCACGTGGCGTGAAATACAAGGCCGCCGACAACATCATCATCGGCAATGTGGCGTTCTATGGCGCCACCCAGGGGCAGGCGTTCATCTGCGGCATCGCCGGCGAACGCTTCTGCGTCCGCAATTCCGGCGTCAAGGCCGTGGTTGAAGGCATCGGCGACCATGGCTGCGAATACATGACGGGCGGCGAGGTCATCGTGCTGGGTGAGACTGGACGCAACTTCGCCGCGGGCATGTCCGGCGGCGTGGCCTATGTCTATGACATCGACGGGCTCTTTGAAAAACGCCTCAACAAGGACATGGTCAATCTCTATCACTTGATAGAATGCAGCGATGAGGACATCGCCAACGTCAAGGCCAGGATTGTGCAACACAAGGCCCACACCGACTCGGAACGCGCCACATGGTTGCTGGACAACTGGGACGCGGAGTTGCCGAAGTTCTTCAAGGTCATGCCGCGCGACTACGAGCGGATGCTGGAATGCTTCAAGAAAGTCGAGGAACAGGGCTTGTCCGGCGATGAGGCCGCGATGGCCGCATTCGAGGAAAATCTCAAGGACCTGTCACGCGTTGGAGGGAATTGAACCGACGCAAGACGCGAAGACACAAGACACAAGAGAACCAAGCACAATGGGCAAGCCAACAGGATTCATGGAACTGGAACGGAAGACCGTTGCGGAAATCGCGCCGCTCGAACGGCTGAAAAACTGGCAGGAATTCAAGATCCATGCGGATGAGAAGCAGCAACGTGAGCAAGGGGCGCGCTGCATGGATTGCGGCACGCCGTTCTGCCACACCGGTCAACTGGTGGCCGGCATGGCCAGCGGCTGCCCGGTGTACAACCTGATTCCGGAATGGAATGACCTGATCTTCCGCGGCCGCTGGAAGGAGGCGCTGCAACGTCTTCACAAGACCAACAATTTTCCCGAGTTCACCGGCCGCGTGTGCCCCGCCCCCTGCGAGGGGTCCTGCGTGTTGGGGGTCATCGCGCCACCAGTGGCTATCAAAAACAACGAATGTGCCATCATCGACCGCGGCTGGGAGGAAGGTTGGGTCATGCCCAGAATCCCCGCCAAAAGAACCGGCAAGAAGGTGGCCATCGTCGGGTCCGGACCCGCCGGGCTCGCCTGCGCCGCACAACTCAACCAAGCGGGCCACAGCGTCACCGTGTTTGAGCGCGAAGACCGCAGCGGTGGATTGCTCATGTATGGCATACCTAACATGAAACTCGACAAGAACGAGGTGGTCACCCGCCGGGTCAACCTGCTGCGCGAGGAAGGCATCGAGTTCAAAACCGGCATCGCCATCGGCAGCAATGCCGAATGGACGCCAGCGCGCTTGCGCAAGGAATTCGACGCGGTGGTCCTCTGCTGCGGGGCCACCCAGGCCCGCGACCTGCCCATCGAGGGCCGCGACGCGGCGGGCGTCCATCTGGCCATGGATTTCCTAACAGGGAACACGCGCCACCAGTTGGACCAGCAATTCGACGGCTCGCTGCCCGCGCTCCATGCGGCCGGCAAGGAGGTGGTCGTCATTGGTGGCGGCGACACCGGCACTGACTGCGTGGCGACCAGCCTGCGCCACGGCTGCAAGAACGTCGTGCAATTGGAGATTCTGCCCAAGCCGCCGCTGGCGCGTGCGGCTAACAATCCATGGCCGGAATGGCCCAAGGTTTACCTGATGGATTACGGCCAAGTGGAAGCCGCGGCCGTCCAGGGCGGCGACCCGCGGCAATATCTGGTGCAAACCAAGCGCTTTCTCAAGGATGGCGCCGGCCAGTTGACGGGCCTCGAGATGGTGGAAATCGAGTGGGGCAAAGATGAGCAAGGCCGCTTCGTGCCGCAGGAAATCCCCGGCACCCTGCGCGTCATCCCGACTCAACTCGTCCTGCTCGCGATGGGCTTCACCGGCCCCGAATCTAACATCATTGATAAATTCGGCCTTGCCACCGACCCCCGTTCCAACGTCATGGCCGAGCACGGCAAATTCACCACCAACCTGCCCGGCGTGTTTGCCGCAGGTGACATGCGCCGCGGCCAGTCGCTGGTCGTGTGGGCCATTAACGAAGGCCGTGGCGCCGCCCGTGAGTGCGACCGCTTCCTGATGGGCTCCACCCAGTTGCCGTGACATACGGCACGGCATCATGGCCGCACGAACAGGACATCCGTCCCGACACGCTCTACGAGGAAGCCGTGCCGGATGCGGAATGAGTTGCCATGCGGGGGTGGAGCGTCTTGGATAAGGCCGAGCCATGACAGAACCCTCCAACATTCCCGGCCCATCAAAAGCGCTCGTCTTTATCCGGCGCACAGCCAGCACCTTGGTGTTATGGAGCCTGGTGGCGGTGGCGGGTGGCAGTCTGCGGGCATGGGCCTATCTGGGTTTGATCGCGCTGCTGACGCTGGTGGCCACGCGCGAGTATTTTGAGATGTTGCGGGCTGCCGGGGTGAGGTGTTTTCCGCGTTTCGGCCTGGGCATGGCGGTGGTGTATTGCGGGGGCTTGCATGCGGGGCTGTGGTGCCGACCCGCAACCGGGATGATAGCCGGGTGGGATATGGGCACGCTTAGCGTGGCCCTTGGCGGGGCCTTTGTCTTGCAACTGCGCCAACCCATCCGCGGGCTGGAAACCTTGGTGGCGGTCGCCACCACCCTCTGCGGCTTTGTCTACGTCGCGTTGCTGTTCAACTTCGCGGCGAAACTTTTGGTGGTGGCACCCGGTTGGCAGGTGAGCTCCGGGATGGTGGCGGTGCCCGCCGCGTTGTTGCTGTTGTGGCTGGTTGCCGTGACCAAGTTCACGGACATGGGGGCCTATATGGTCGGTTCGCTCATCGGGCGTCACAAGATGATCCCGCAGGTGAGTCCGGGCAAAACCTGGGAAGGATTTGGCGGGGCAATCCTGGGTGCCCAAGCAGCCGGTTGTGGGCTGTATGCGGCGTTTCCGCTGCAGCTTGCGGTGTTAGGCGGCTTGGGGCATGTGGTTTGCCTCAGCGGTTTCCTCGCAGTGCTGGCGGTGCTCGGTGATTTGGCTGAGAGCGTGGTCAAGCGCTCGCTCCATGCCAAGGATTCCGGGCGCATGCTGCCTGGCATCGGTGGGGCGTTGGATTTGATAGACAGCCTGTGTTTCACCGCTCCGGCGCTTTATTTTTATCTGCAATGGGTGTTGCTTCCGGCCGCATGAGTGCTCCCCGCAAACGCCGTGTCGTCCTGCTAGGATCCACCGGATCCATCGGCCGCTCCGCGCTCAAGGTGGCCGCCCAACTCCCTGACCGGATAGAGATTGTCGGCCTTGCTGCGGCTGGCAGTGTGGAATTGCTAGCCCAACAAGCGCGCGCCACCGGGGTGCGCCACGTGGCGCTTTTCGACACGACCAAGGAGGCCGCGCTGCGGGCGCTGTTGCCGTCTGACGTGCAAGTTCACCTTGGTGCCGAGGGGTTGGTGCAATTGGCCACGCTTGCGGCGGCAGACATCGTGCTGGTGGCTATTGTCGGCACGGCCGGTCTGCAACCGGCGCTGGCGGCGATTGAGGCAGGCAAGGATCTGGCCATTGCCTCGAAGGAAATCCTGGTCATGGCGGGTGAAGTCATCACCACGGCCGCCACCCGGCACGGCGTGAAGTTGTTGCCGGTGGATAGCGAGCACAACGCGATTTTCCAATGCTTGGAGGGCCACCGTGGCGGACAGGAAGAGGTGACGCGGCTGATCCTAACAGCATCTGGCGGGCCGTTCCGGACCCTTGCAGCGGCGGACTTGGCGCGGGTGACACCGGCTCAGGCGCTGCGGCATCCGACCTGGGACATGGGGCCCAAGATCACGATTGATTCCGCCTCGCTGTTCAACAAAGGCCTGGAAATGATCGAAGCTCGCTGGTTGTTTGGCATTGGCATGGAGCGCATCGATGTGCTGGTCCACCCGCAAAGCATCATTCATTCGATGGTCGAGTTTCGCGATGGCTCGGTGCTCGCCCAACTGAGCCGAACCGACATGTGTTTCCCGATCCAATACGCATTGACCTGGCCCGATCGCCTCGCCGGCGGGCTGCGGGCACCGGATTTTCCGGCTCTGGCAAAACTGGAATTTGAAGCGCCGCGGGACGCGGATTTTCCGGCGTTGGGATTGGCGCGGCGTGCCGGTCTGAGAGGGGGCACCTTGCCTGCGGTATTCAATGCGGCCAATGAGGTGGCGGTGGCGGCGTTCCGCAATGGAGGTCTCCCCTTCCCCGGCATTTGGGCGTGTGTGGCCGCCGTGATGGACGCGCACCAGGTGCAGCCGTCTTCCTCCCTTATCGCCGTGATCGCCGCGGATCGTTGGGCGCGGGAAGCTGCCGGCGACTTTTGTCACCCTCCTGCCAGTGGCGCTTGACCTCCCGCGATTTCGGATTCCCTTTTGTCGCCCATTCCTGTTATGCTCTCTATCATGAACCGCACGTTCCATCTTGCCGCTGTTGGGTTGCTGGCGCTCAGCGCCCTCTCCGGCGCCGCGCCCGCCGATGCCGACCGCGTCGAAAAGTCCTATCAACACGCGATGGAGAAGTGGTCCACCGAGGTGCTTGCCGCCGCCACGCCCGAAGCCCGCGCCAAGGCGTGGCGCACTCGTCCGGACTCCGCAATTTTTGCCAGGGAAATGTGGGACATCATCAGCCCGTCCCTGCGCGAGGAATGGACCCTTGAGCCTGTCGCATGGTTCCTGACGCTCACTTGTGGTCAGCGCCTCACCCGCCCGGACGGCAGCAACGCTCCCGCGTTTGCGGAGCAGGCCGCCGCCATCCGCGCGGCGATCGAGACCTATCACATGAAAAGCCCCAAGCTGCCCCCGGTCTGCCTTGCCTTGGTGCCTAACGAGGCCCCCCAGGCCTTGGCTCTTCTCGAAAAGATCCAAACCGGCCATGCCGACAAGGCGGTGCAAGGCGTGGCTGCGCTGGCCATAGCCATGCGCCTCAAATCCCTGGGCGACGATCCAGGCCTGATGACCAAGCGCCTGACGCTCTTGCGCAAGGCCATCATCGATAGCGCCCAGGTGGAGATCAGTGGCATATCCGTGGCGAAACTCGCCGAGGATGAACTCTATATCATCCGCTATCTAACAAAAGGACGGGTGGCTCCGGACCTCATCGGCACCGACTCCGGAAACCGTCCGTTCAAGCTCTCCGATTCCAAGGACAAGGTCGTGGTCCTCCTGTTCTGGAACAGCAGCGTCCCGGAGGCCGCGCGGGTGCTTGAAATGGCCACCGCGCTGGAGAAGAAATTCGCCGGCAAACCGTTTGCCGTCATCGGCGTCAATAATGATCCAACCGAAAACCTGCGTGAGATGCAGAAACAAGCCGAGCTTGTGACCTTCCCGAATTTTTCCGATCCGCAGAACCGCCTGGCCCAGGACTATCGGGTCGGCTCATGGCCGCTGGTCTATGTGCTGGATGGCCAGCGCAAAATCCACTACACCGGCCAACCCGGCTCGTTCGTCGATCTAACCGCCAGCGCGCTGCTGGCTGAGCCCAAGCCCGCCACCGGCAAATGACCCCGGGATCCGCGGGTGCCACGCATCATGCCATCTCTCGCAATTCATGTGACTGTATAACGGACGGACCAGGGGTCAAAGGTATGAAAGTCAAACCACTGATTTCACTGATGGTACTGATTTAGAAAATGCTGCATCGGAGTTCCATTAAATCCAATGGGTGAATGCCCTGGCGGAGATATAGCAATCCAATTCTTTCTGTAAAATCAGTTAAAATCAGTGCAATCAGTGGTAAAAAAGAGCCGATCTAACTTTTCCAGGTTGAAACGCCCGGCTCAGGCCCGCATCTCCTTTCCGGCTGAAGTCCGCAGCCGATCCTGCAGATCATTGTAGGTGCGGCGCAATTGCTGCACCAGCACCACCCCGCCCAGCGCGCTGAACACGGTGCCGCTGAGCATGCACACCAGCGCGCCCTCACCGGCACGGGTG